>DATIVK010000030.1:0-3889 GCA_035465955.1 Anaeromyxobacteraceae bacterium
CCGACGAGAAGTACCCGATCGGCACGCGCGTGAAGGGCAAGGTCGTCAGCCTCACCGACTACGGCGCCTTCATCGAGCTCGAGCAGGGCGTCGAGGGGCTCGTCCACGTCTCCGAGATGAGCTGGACCAAGCGGGTCAAGCACCCCTCGAAGCTGGTCGAGGTCGGCCAGCAGGTCGAGGCGGTCGTCCTCGACATCGACCCGAAGGCCAAGCGGATCAGCCTCGGCATGAAGCAGATCGAGGCCAACCCGTGGACGCTCCTCGAGGACAAGTACCCGATCGGCTCGGTCATCCGCGGCGAGGTCCGCAACGTCACCGACTTCGGCGTGTTCGTCGGCGTCGAGGAGGGCATCGACGGCCTCGTGCACGTGTCCGACATCTCCTGGACCGAGCGCATCAAGCACCCGGGCGAGAAGTTCAAGAAGGGTGACGTCGTCGAGGCGGTCGTCCTCAACATCGACGTCGAGAACGAGCGGTTCAGCCTCGGCATCAAGCAGCTCGCCGCCGATCCGTGGACCACGCTCGCGGAGCGCCACCCGGTCGGCTCCAAGCTCAAGGGCAAGGTCACGAAGGTCACCGACTTCGGCGCCTTCGTCGAGCTCGAGCCGGGCATCGAGGGGCTCGTCCACGTGTCCGAGATGAAGGACGAGCGGGTCGAGAACCCCCGCGACGTGGTGAAGGAGGGCGACGAGATCGACGTCAAGGTCATCGACATGGACCTGCAGGAGCGGAAGGTCGCGCTCTCGATCAAGGCGCTCAACCGCGACGGCGAGGACGACTACCGCGAGTACCTGCGCCGCCAGGGCGACGGCCGCGCGCGGCTGGGCGACCTGATGGAGAAGTTCAACCGTAGGAAGTAGTCCCGCCGATCATCGGCAGGCTCGGGAGCGGCTCGCGGCGACGCGGGCCGCTCTCGCATTTTGGGCGCCTGCGTGCTTACCTTTGCGCGCATGGAAACGAACGATCCCAACGAGCCGCTCCCCACGACGCCGGTGGAGCCGGCGGCCGGGGCGCCGGAGGCGCCGCACGTCGCCGGAACGCCGTCCACGCCGCCGCCTGCGCCGGCCTGGGGCCCCCCGCAGCCTCCGCCCTGGGGCGCGGGCGGGTGGGGAGCGCCGCCCCCGTGGTTCCCCCCGCCGGCCCCGCCGCGGCGGGACCGGTTGGCGCTCGCGATCGTGGGGGTCATCTTCGGCGGCATCTTCCTCGTCTTCTTCGGCTTCCTGCTCCTCGCCTACGGCGCGGTGAAGGGGGAGGCACCGCGCCTCGGCTCGGGCCCCCGGATCGGCGTCGTGGAGGTGAAGGGGCCGATCGGCATGGGAGACGGCGGCGTCGACTCCGAGCGGGTGCTCAAGAACCTGCGCCGCTTCGAGCAGGACTCGGGCATCAAGGCGATCGTCGTCCGGATCGACTCCCCCGGCGGCGCCGTCGCGCCGAGCCAGGAGATCTTCGACGAGCTGAGGAAGGTCTCGGCGAAGAAGACCGTGGTCTGCTCGATGGGGAACGTCGCGGCGTCGGGGGGCTTCTACATCGCCATGGGCTGCCCCAAGGGGAACGTCACCGCCGAGCCCGGCACGCTCACCGGCTCGATCGGCGTGATCAGCCAGTTCCCCAACCTAAGCCGGATCGCCCAGCGGTTCGACTTCAAGATGGAGACCGTGAAGAGCGGCGCGCTCAAGGACGCGGGCAATCCGTTCCGCGACATGACGCCCGAGGATCGGGCGTACTGGCAGGGGCTCATCGACCGCGTCTATACGCAGTTCCTCGGCGCGGTGGTCGTCTCGCGGGGGCTGCCGGAGGCGAAGGTCCGCCGGGTCGCCGACGGGCGGGTCCTCACCGGGGCGGAGGCGCTCGAGGAGGGTCTCGTCGATCACCTCGGGAACTTCTACGCGGCCGTGGACCAGGCGATGGAGGCGGCGAAGCTCAAGGGCGAGCCGGAGCTGGTCTACCCGGCCGACGATCGCGGCCGCTTCCTCGAGGAGCTCATGGGGGGCATGGCGGGGGCCGCCACGCGCGCGGTGAAGGCGGAGCTGGCGTCGGGCGTCGCCGAGGCCGGCGGCCCCGGCCTTTACTTCCTGGCGAGGTAGGAGGCGACGTGGACAACCCGCTCTGGGCCCCCTGGCGCATGGAGTTCATCCGCGCGCCGAAGGCAGCCGGCTGCATCTTCTGCGACTTCCCGGCGCAGGACGCGGCGAACGATCGCCAGAACCTGATCGTGCACCGCTCCGAGCGATCCTTCACCATCCTGAACCGGTTCCCGTACAACGCCGGTCACCTGATGGTGATCCCGCGCGCCCACGTGGCCGACTTCGCCCGGCTCGGTCGCGAGGAGATGGTCGACCTGCACGAGGAGCTTCGGCGGGCGGTCGAGGTCCTGAAGCGCGTGGCCGACCCGGAGGGGCTGAACGTCGGGATGAACCTCGGCAAGCCGGCCGGCGCGGGGATCGCCGATCACATGCACTACCACGTGGTCCCCCGCTGGGCGGGCGACAACAACTTCATGCCGGTGCTCGCCGACGTCCGCGTGATCGTGGAGCACCTCGACGAGACCTGGGCGCGGGTCCAGGCCGGCTTCGCGGCCCTCTGAGACGCGGTGCTCTGGGCCGCTGCGATCGCCGTCGCCGTCGTCGCCGGGCTCGCGCTCGCGCGCAGGGCCCGTCGGCGCCGCGCGGAGACGCGGGCCTGGCTCCGCGGCGTCCGCTCGGTCATCTCCGACGACTCCGACGCGGCGATCGCCGCGCTCTCCGACGCGGCGCGGCTCGGCAGCGACGAGGCGATCGAGACCTACCTGGCGCTCGGGGCCCTCCTCCGGCGCACGGGGGACCTCTCGCGGGCGATGAGCCTCCACCGGAACATGCGCGTCTACCCGGGGCTCGACGCCGCGCGGCGCGACGAGGTGGAGCGGGAGCTGGCCGAGGACTACCGGCGCGCCGGGATGCTGGCCGAGGCGGTGGAGCTGCTCGTGCCGCGGGCCCGGACGGATCGCGCAGCGGCCGAGCTGTTGCGCGAGGTCCTGTCGGATCAGGGGCGGTGGGGGGAGGCGGCGCAGGTGCAGCGTTGCCTGGGCGGTGGCGGGCCCGACCCCGTGCTCGCCCACCTGCTCGCGGCGGCGTCGCGGGCCGCCCTCGAGCGCTCCGGGACCGAGGCGATCGCGAGGGGGCGCGAGGCGACGGCGGCGGATGCGTCGTCGGCCGACGCGCTCCTGGCCCTCGCGGAGGCGGAAGGGGGCGCGGGGAGGGCGGGGGCGGCGCTGGAGGCCCTTGGACGCGCGCTGGACGCGGATCCGCGCGCCGCGGTGCTGGCGTGGCCGGTGCTCGAGCGCGTCGCGGATCGGGAGGCGGCCCTCGCGCTGCTCGCGCCCCGGATCGCGGCGGCCCCCTCCGACGCCGCCCTCCGCTTCCTCGAGGGGCGCGTGCTCCACGCCGCCGGCCGCAACGCCGAGGCGCTCGGCGCCCTCCGGCGCGCCCTGGAGCTGGACGAGCTCGGCGAGGTGACGGTCGCCATGCGCGATCTCCTCCGCGCCGCCGACGCCCCCGGCCCGGACGACGTGGTCGCCCGCCACGACCTGCTCGTCGTCGCGCTGATGAAGAAGGCGCGCCACCCGCGCTGCGCCCGCTGCGGCACCGAGGCGCCGCAGCGCCAGTGGCGCTGCGGGCGGTGCGGGGCCTGGGATCCGCATCGATAGAAGGGGACTGCGTCCCCCCTCGGCGAGCGAGGCTCGCCGAGGCTCCCCCCTGCGGCGCGGGTCCCCGCTCGCGCTCGCCGCGCTCCGCGCGGCTCGGCTCGCGACCCGCGGGGAGGGGCACCGCCCCTCCCCAGCTGCGCTGGGGCCCCTCCCCGGTGCTGAGGTGCCGGTCCCGGGCTTGCACCCCTCGACCGCGCCGGGTATTTG
>DATIVK010000031.1:0-7219 GCA_035465955.1 Anaeromyxobacteraceae bacterium
CCCGCTCCCGCTCCCGCTCCCGCTCCGGCGGGGCGCGTCGCGCGGCCGGTCCGCGTCGAGGTCGAGATCGTCCCGGCCTGCCCGGTCCCGGCGGTGCGCGGGTTCCTGGTCGTGAAGAAGCTCGCCGCCCTCGGCGCCGTCGAGCGGGCCACCCCCTCCGTGGACGAGCTGAAGGCCGGCCGGATCCCGGGGAAGCGGCTGGTCGTCACGCTCCAGAGCGCGGAGCCGCTCCCCGCGATCGAGCGGGCCCTCGGCCAGATCTCGGACCTCGCCGCGGTCGCCGTCGCCGAGGGCGAGGCGGATCGCGCCGCGCCCGCCGCCCCCCCGCCGCCTCCCCCGAGGGAGGCCGCCCCGCCCGCCGAGGGACCGCGCACGGTCCGCGTGAAGACCGACCTGCTCGACTACTTCCTCGACACCGTCGGCGAGCTGATCCTGGCGACGGCGCGCATCCGCGAGGTGGGGCGCACGCTCCCGGCGCCCGTCCGCCCGGCCCTCGAGGACGGGGTCGATCGGCTCCACGCCGTGGTGAAGGATCTCCACGACAAGGTGATGACGGTCCGCATGACGCCGCTCTCCACGGTGACCGAGCGGCTGCCGCGCTCCGCGCGCGACGTCGCCCGGAAGGTGGGGAAGGTCGTCGAGGTGGAGGTCACCGGCGCCGAGATCGAGATCGACCGGGCGATCCTCGAGGAGCTGGGCGATCCGCTCACGCACCTCATCCGGAACGCGGTGGACCACGGCATCGAGCCGCCGCACCTGCGGCAGCTCGCCGGCAAGCCGCCCTCGGGCCGCGTGGCGCTGCACGCCAAGCGGGAGCGCGACCGGGTGATCCTCGAGATCCTCGACGATGGGCGCGGGATGGAGCCGGCGAAGCTGCGGCGGGCGGCGGTGGCGCGCGGCGCGCTGTCCGAGGCGCAGGCCGCCGCGCTCTCGGATCGCGAGGCGCTCCAGCTCGCCTGCCTGCCCGGCCTGTCGACGGCGGACGCGGTGACCGACTTGTCGGGGCGCGGCGTCGGGCTCGACGTGGTGAAGCGGACGGTCGAGTCGCTCGGCGGCACGCTCGAGATCGACAGCGTCCCGGGCGCGGGGTGTCGCTTCACCTTCCGGCTCCCGCTGACGGTGGCGGTCCAGCCGGTCCTCCTGGTGCGGGTCGGGGACGAGGTGCTCGGCCTCCCGATCGCGAAGGTGCACGGCGCGGCGCAGGTGGCGGTCGGCCGCCTCGACCGGACCCGCGGCGAGCCGGTCTTCTCCTGGGGCGGCGAGCTGGTCCCCGTGCGCGACCTCGGCCGCCTCCTCGGCTTCGAGGCGGACCTCCAGCGCGAGGAGCGCGCGGTGGTGGTCGCGGAGGGCGGCGACGCCGGGCGCGTCGGGCTCGCGGTCGACGGCCTGCTCGGCCAGCAGGAGGCGGTGCTCAAGCCGCTCGCGGCGCCGCTCGACGCGGTCCACGGCCTGTCGGCCGTGACGGTCCTCGGCAACGGGCGCCCGGTCTTCATCCTCGACGTGTCGAGGCTCCTCGCCGCGTGATCGCCACCGACTTCACGCGGCAGGAGGTGGACGCGCTGCAGGAGATCGCGAGCGTGGGCTGCGGCCAGGCCATCAGCGCCCTGGGGAAGCTCGCCGGCCGCCGCATCGACATGGACGTCCCGGAGGCCTGGTTCGGCGCCGACGCGGGGGCGATCGCGCACTTCCTCGGCTCGATGGGGCAGGACCTGGTCGCGGTCGGGGTCCGGCTGGAGGGGGCGCTCACCGGGAACCTCCTGTTCGCGCTGACGGAGCCCGACGCCGAGGCGCTCGCCGCCCTGCTCGGCTTCCCCGCGGGGGAGCGCTGGGAGGGGATGGCCGAGAGCGCCCTGATGGAGTCGGGCAACATCGTGGGGAGCGCCTTCGTCTCGGCGGTCGGCACGATGGTCGGGGAGAAGCTCCTGCTCTCGGTCCCCGCCTTCGCGCAGGGGAGCGGAAGGGCGTGCGTCGAGCGGCTCGTGGACCACGCCGGCTCGATCGCGCTCGCGACGCGCTTCACCTGCGGCGAGCCGGGCGCCGGGCTCGAGGGGCTCATCCTGGTGATGCCGGAGCCGGAGCGGATCGCGCGGCTGCTGGCGCACCTGCGCCTCGCGCAGTGACGCCGAAGGGGGAGCGGATGAACGGGGAAGACGACGAGGTCTGGCAGGCGTTCGAGGCGGCCCGGGCGGCCGCGGCGGCGCGCGGCGACGCGGAGCTCGTGGAGACGCTCGCGCGCCTCGCGGCGAGCGTGGGCGGCTTCGAGGAGCGGGTCGAGCGCTTCGCCGGCCTCGGCCGGCTCGCGGCGGGCGTGGTGCACGAGCTGAACAACCCGCTCACCGTCGTGACGATGTACACGGAGATGATGCTCGACGAGGCGCGCCTCGGGGGGCCGCTCGCCGGCGAGGCGGACAAGCTCAAGGCGATCGCGGAGGCGGCGCAGCGCGTCCAGCGCTTCATGCGCGACCTGACCTCCTACGCCCGCCCCGGCGCGGACCGGCGCGAGCCGCTCGACCTCGGGGAGCTCGTGGAGAAGGCCGCGCGGCTCTGCAAGCCGGCGCTCAAGGAGGCGGACGCGTCGGTGGTGACGCGGGTGACGCCCGCGCCGGCGATCGCGGGGAACCGCGCGTCGCTCGAGCAGGTGCTCGTGAACCTCATCACCAACGCGGCCGAGGCGATCCACGGCGGCGGCACGATCACCGTGAGCGTCGCCGGCGAGGCGGGCGGCGCCGTGATCCGCGTCGAGGACACCGGCGGCGGCATGACGGCGGAGGTCGCGGCGCACTGCCTGGAGCCGTTCTACACGACGCAGCCCGGCGGGAAGGGCACCGGCCTCGGCCTCCCGATCGCCGCGGGGATCGTCCGCCGGCACGGCGGCGAGCTGACTTTCTCCTCCACCCCGGGCAAAGGGAGTATCTTCACGGTGCGCCTGCCGGCAGCGGGATGAAGATCGGCGCTTCCGTTCGTTGACGCGCGCGGAAACCCCGTGATACGGGATCGCTTCGGCAGTGTTTTCAAGCAGGTGCGTCGCCTGACTACCCGTACGCACCGCAGGTCTCACCGGAGGTCACCAGACCATGGGCGAATCGATGTTCGGGACGCTTGCGAAGCACTATCACGAGGGTGGCTTCATGATGCACCCCATCCTCATCTCGCTCGTGTTCGCGCTGGCGCTGGCCGTCGACCGGATCATCATGCTGTACTTCAAGGCGGCGCTGGACAAGGAGGCCTTCGTCCGCGGCCTCAAGAAGCACATCTTCGCGGGTGACCTCGACAAGGCCATCAGCTACTGCGCGAGCCAGAAGAAGACGCCGCTCGTCTCGGTCGTGAAGGCCGGCCTCATCAACGTCCCCAAGGGCGAGGCCGACGTCCAGGCCGCGATGGACGAGGCGACGCTGCGCGAGCAGCCGAAGCTCGAGGCGCGGACCGGCTACCTCGCGATGATCGGCAACGTCGCGACCCTGATCGGCCTCCTCGGCACCATCGTCGGCCTCATCGGCGCGTTCGGCGCCGTGGCCAACGCCAACCCGGCCGACAAGGCGACCATCCTCGCCTCCTCCATCTCGGAAGCGATGAACTGCACCGCGTTCGGGCTCCTCACCGCCATCCCGGCGCTGGTCGCCTACTCGCTGCTCCAGGGCCGCACGCAGCACATGGTCGAGGAGATCAACGAGACCACCGTCTCGGTCCTCAACCTGATCGTGGCGAACCGCGAGAAGATGAAGGTCCCGGCGACCGTGCCGGTCGAGTCCGAGGAAGCCGAGGCCTAGCAGGGGCGGCCCCCCTCCATCGGGAGAGGGGCCGGAGCTCTCCCTGCCGGGGGAGCCTTCACCACGAAGGGAAAGGAGGTAGGCGATGGGCGGCGGCGCAATGCCCGAGCAGGGCGGCGGCGGAAAGAAGAAGAAGAAATCGCTCGACGCGGCGATCAACGTCGTCCCGGCGATCGACCTGCTCTCCTGCCTCATCACCTTCCTCCTCTACGCCGCGGTCTGGACGCAGATCTCCAGGCTCCAGGTGCAGCAGCTCGGCACCGGCGCGCCGGAGACGCCGCCGGCCGACCAGCAGAAGGCGCTGATCGTGACGCTCGCCGTCGGCGAGCGCGGCTTCAACCTCTCCACCTCCGCCGGGGGCACGTTCGACATCCCGTCGCTCGGCCGCACGCCGGAGGGGGCCATCAACTTCGACCTGAAGGCCCTCGGGGATCGGCTCAAGCAGCTCAAGAACGACTACCCGGACCAGTCCGCCATCACCGTGCAGGCCGAGGACACGGTCGCCTACGGCGATCTCGTCTCGGTGATCGACTCCTGCCTCGCGGTGGGGCTGGTGTCGGTCGCCGTGAGCGGCGTCTAAGGCGGGGAGCCACCATGGCCATCGTCCAGCCCGGCAAGCGCCCCGCGAAGCGGTTCGAGAAGTCCAAGGTCCTCGGCGGCAAGATGGGCGGCGGCCACAAGGCCACCAACGCCGACATCAACGTCGTGCCGATGGTCGACATGATGACGATGCTCGTCATCTTCCTGCTGAACCAGTTCTCGACCACGGGCGAAGTCCTCTACATGCAGAAGGACATCAAGCTGCCCGACGCGAAGCACGGGCAGATGATCGAGATCGCCCCCGTGGTGGCGGTGAGCGGCGCCCAGATCGTCATCTCCGGCCAGAAGGTGGCCGACGTGGCGGATCTCGACCGGGACTCCGGCTACCTCAACATCCCGGCCCTCGAGGAGCGGCTCCGCGACGAGAAGAAGCGGTGGGACTTCATCCACCAGGCGGACGGCGCCAAGTTCGAGGGCAACGTCAACATCCAGGCCGACACCAAGGTGCCGTTCCGGATCGTCAAGCGCGTGATGTACAGCTGCAGCGTGGCCGGGTACTTCAACCTGAACTTCGCCGCGCTCGCCGCCGGCGGCGACTCGGCGGCCGGCGCCGAGGGCGGCGCTGCGAAGCCCGCCGGCGGGTAGCGCCCGGGCTCCCCCACCGCTGATCCAGCCTCGACCTCTCCCCTGCCGGGGAGAGGATCAGCTCCGGGCTTGCCAAATCCCTTTGCGGATCGGTAGTATGCGCCCGCTCTAGACCGTGGGCGTGGTGCAAGTGTGCGCCGCGCCTAGTTTTTCTGTTTGCGCCGACGCACGCGCGCGAAGGGAAGTCCAACGCCATGACCGTTTCTTCGCTCCTCACCTCGCTGTTGCCCACGTCGGGCGGCGAGGCGAGCCTGATCCTGCCGGATCTGGCCTCCCAGTCCTTCCTCGGCATGACGGGGCACTCGCTGCTCCTCGCCGGGCTCGCCGTCTGCGCGGCCGGCCTCGTCTTCGGCCTCGTGATCGCCAAGCAGCTCAAGGCCCTCCCCGTCCACAGGTCGATGCTCGAGATCTCCGAGCTCATCTACGAGACGGCGAAGACGTACCTGACGACCCAGTTCAAGTTCATCGGCCTCCTCTGGGTCTTCATCGCGATCATCGTCTCGGCCTACTACGGCTTCCTCACGAACGACGGGCACGGGCTCGGGCTGCCGCGCGTCGCCATCATCCTCGTCTTCTCCCTGATCGGGATCGCCGGCTCCTCCGGCGTGGCCTGGTTCGGCATCCGCGTGAACACCTACGCGAACAGCCGCTCGGCCTTCGCCTCGCTCGCCGGCAAGCCCTTCCCGACCTACGCCATCCCGCTCAAGGCCGGCATGTCGATCGGCACGATGCTCATCAGCGTCGAGCTGCTCATCATGCTCTTCATCCTCCTCTTCATCCCGCGTGACCTCGCGGGCCCGTGCTTCATCGGCTTCGCGATCGGCGAGTCGCTGGGCGCCTCCGCCCTCCGCATCGCCGGCGGCATCTTCACCAAGATCGCCGACATCGGCTCGGACCTGATGAAGATCGTCTTCAAGATCAAGGAGGACGACGCGCGCAACCCCGGCGTCATCGCCGACTGCACGGGCGACAACGCGGGTGACTCGGTCGGCCCCTCGGCCGACGGCTTCGAGACCTACGGCGTCACCGGCGTCGCGCTCATCACCTTCATCCTGCTCGCCGTGAAGGACCCGAGCGTCCAGGTGAAGCTGCTCGTCTGGATCTTCGCGATGCGCATCATGATGGTCATCGCGTCGGTCGTCTCCTACTGGATCAACGAGGCCGTCGCGTCGGCGAAGTTCAAGAACGCCGACAAGATGAACTTCGAGCACCCGCTCACCTCGCTCGTGTGGCTCACCTCGGTCGTCTCGGTGATCCTCACCTTCGTCGTCTCGAAGCTCATGATCTCCGACCTCGGCGACGGCACGATGTGGTGGAAGCTCTCCGCCATCATCACGTGCGGCACGCTGGCCGGCGCCATCATCCCGGAGATGATCAAGGTCTTCACCTCGACCAACTCCCGCCACGTGCAGGAGATCGTGACGGCCTCGAAGGAGGGCGGCCCGTCGCTGAACGTCCTCGCCGGGCTCACGGCCGGCAACTTCTCGGCCTACTGGATGGGGCTCGTCATCATCGCGCTCATGGGCGCCGGGTACGGCGTGTCCACCATCGGCTCCGGCATCACGGACGGCGTGCCGTTCGGGATGGACGCGCTCATGATGGCCCCGTCGGTCTTCGCCTTCGGCCTCATCGCCTTCGGCTTCCTCGGTATGGGTCCGGTCACCATCGCGGTCGACTCCTACGGCCCGGTGACCGACAACGCCCAGTCGGTCTACGAGCTCTCGCTCATCGAGAACGTCCCGAACATCAAGGCCGAGCTGAAGAAGGACTTCGGCTTCGACGTGGACTTCGAGAAGGGGAAGCAGTTCCTCGAGGAGAACGACGGCGCCGGCAACACCTTCAAGGCGACCGCCAAGCCGGTGCTCATCGGCACCGCCGTCGTCGGCGCGACCACGATGATCTTCTCGATCATCTTCCTGCTCACCGGCGGCCTGACGCTCAACATCGACAAGCTCTCGATCCTCAACCCGCTCTTCCTGCTCGGCCTCATCATGGGCGGCGCGGTGATCTACTGGTTCTCGGGCGCCTCCACGCAGGCGGTCGCCACCGGCGCCTACCGCGCGGTCGAGTTCATCAAGAAGAACATCAAGCTCGAGGGGGCGGAGAAGGCCTCGGTCGAGGACTCTAAGAAGGTCGTCGAGATCTGCACGCAGTACGCGCAGAAGGGGATGTGGAACATCTTCATGGTGGTCTTCTTCGCCACCCTCTCCTTCTCCTTCGCCAACGAGTTCTTCTTCATCGGCTACCTGATCGCCATCGCGATCTTC
>DATIVK010000032.1:0-12344 GCA_035465955.1 Anaeromyxobacteraceae bacterium
GATGCCGGCGTTGGCGTGGTAGCCCGAGTTGAAGAGGAGCGCGCTCTCCGCGCCGTGGAACTCGGCGAGGGCCCGCTCCAGGCGGCCGTGGATCGGCAGGTCGCCGGCGACGAGGCGCGAGGCCCCGCTCCCCGCCCCCTCCTCCTCCGCCGCCAGCCCGGCCGCCCGGCGCAGCCGCTCGTCGAAGGCGAGCCCCAGGTAGTCGTTGGAGCAGAGGTTGACGAGCGCGCGGCCGCCCACCTCGACCACCGGCCCCTGCGAGGGTCCGATCGTCTCGAGCGACCGGCGCAGCCCCTTCGCCTCCAGGTCGGCGAGCGCGCCGTCGATCCAGTCGAGCGCCCCCTTCGGCATCGGCGCCCGCCTACCGGACGATCGGGAGGGCGCCGGCCGGCCGCTCCTTCTCGACCGCCCGCTGGTTCCAGCGGGTCTCGCACGGCGCCTCGCCGCGGAACGCCCAGGGCCGGCCGTCCTCGGGGCCGCGGAGCTTCAGCCCCTGCCCCTCGACCATGCCGAGCACCTGGTCGGGCGCCCGGCCGGCGCTCGTCAGGTAGTTGCCGACCATGGTGCCGTTCGCGCCCGCGCGGAAGATGAGGTCCTGCCGGTCGCCGAGGTTCACCTCGCGCCCGCCCATCACGAAGATGTTCGCCCCCGGCATCATCAGGCGGAAGACGGCGAGCGCCGCGAGGCACTCACCGGGGGTGATCGCCTTCAGCCCCGCCATCGGCGTCCCCGGGCGCGGGTTGAGGAAGTTGACCGGGACGCAGTCGATCCCGAGGTCGCGGATCGTCTCGGCGAACTCGACGCGCTGCTCCGGCGTCTCGCCCATGCCGAGGATGCCGCCCGAGCAGAGCTTGAAGCCGAGCCCCTTCGCCGTCCGGATCGTCTCGAGCTGCTGGTCGTAGGTGTGGGTCGTGCAGACGTTGCCGAAGTGGCTGCGCGCGGTCTCGAGGTTGTGGTGGTAGTGCTTCAGCCCCGCGCGCTTGAGCCGCGCGAGCTCCGGCTCGCGCATGAGCCCCAGCGAGGCGCAGGGCTCGAGGGCGGTCTCGGCCGTCATCCGGCGGACGGCGGTCTCGATCTCGGCCAGCTCCTCCTCGCGCGCGATCCGCGTGCCGGAGGTCACGATGGAGAACTCGCGGGCGCCGGCCACCTCGGCCGCCTTCGCCTGCGCGACCATCTCCTCGGCGGAGACCAGCGGGAAGACCGGGGCGTCGGCCTCGGGGAAGTGGGCCGACTGCTGGCAGAAGCCGCAGTTCTCGGGGCAGCGGCCGCTCTTGGCGTTGGTGATCCCGCAGAGCGCGACCTCGTCGCCGTGGACGGCGCGGCGGACGGCGTCGGCGCGGTCGAGCAGCGCCTCCAGCTCGGGGCCCGACGTGTGGTGGATGAGCCGGCGCGCCTCCTCGGCGGAGATCGGCGCGACGCCGGGGGGGAGCGGCTTTCGGGTCGTGTCGCACATGGTCGCCGGAAGATACCAGCCCGAGCCGACTCGTCAACCCGCTCGCGCCCCCGAGTTGACGAGCGCGTCTCCCACCTTCAACCCCTTGTAGTCACGGTCGACTTCACTATCCTCCCGCGTCCCGTCCGCCGATGCTCACCCCCGCTGCCCTCTCCCTCGCCCTCTCCTTCGCCCTCGCGCAGGCGGCCCTCCCCGCCGAGGCGCCCCAGCCCGCCGAGCCGGCGAAAGAGGCGGCGAAGGGCGCGGAGCCCCCGCGGCCGGCCGAGGAGCACCGGGTCGAGTTCGACTACGAGCTGAACCCCTACTACAGCTCGGTGAACGCCTTCTTCTCCGTGAGCGACGAGCCGATCCGGCACCTCGGCGAGATGGACGAGCTGGAGATGTACCTCTCCCTGCTCCCGCGCGCCTTCGACCCGCGCCAGCTCGTCCCGCGCTTCATCGTGCTCGAGGCGAGCGTCAACCCGCTCCCGTGCGCGGGGCTCGTGATCCGCGGCGAGGCGCCCGGCTTCTACTCGGACGCCCAGGTGAGCCCGCGGCTCAACGGGGTGAAGGCGGTCACCGCCGGCTTCGAGGAGCCCTACGCGCTCTCGATCCTCGGCGGCAACTTCGTCAACTTCGACGTCCCCGGGCGCGACGACGTGAAGGGGAAGGGCTACGGCGGCCTCCTCGTGTCGGTCGGCACGCACCACATCAAGGACAACCAGCTCTACCGGGACGACTGGATCGAGATCGAGTCGAAGGTGAAGGGGGACCGGCGGTCGCCGGTGAAGAAGCTCTCCTGGTCCTTCCGCGTCGGGGCCAAGATCCACGGCAACCCCAACATCGCCGACATCGTCTACCTCGGCATCCGCCGCAGCCGCCTCGACTACGTCGAGAACCCGACGCCGCTCCTGTCCAACTGGGGCTTCGAGTACCGCTTCGACGTGGTGGTCGACCGGATCGCCGCCGACGGCCTCCGGCAGGCGCGCCACGTCCTGCTCGTCGACAAGAAGTTCCTCCTGCCGAGGACGAAGCTCGCCCTGACGCTCAAGGCCGGCTTCATCTACACGCTGGCCGACGCCTACCGCGGCGCCCTCGCCCGCGCCGGCAAGCAGGAGGACTTCCAGTTCGTGCTGCGGCCGAACATCGAGTTCTGAGCGCGCTCCGCGTCCTGTCGGCCCCGCGTGCTACCAAGGGCGCGTGGCGCGCCCCGCTCCGAAGCCGAAGACCGTCTACGCCTGCACCGAGTGCGGCCACCAGAGCCCGAAGTGGCTCGGCCAGTGCCCGTCCTGCCGCCAGTGGAACACGCTCCACGAGGAGGTGGCCCTCCAGGAGCCGAAGGCGGGGGCGCCCCGGGGGTGGGGCGTCGCCGGCAGCGCGAAGCCGCTCCCGCTGCGCGAGGTGGAGGGGCGGGCGGAGGACCGGATCCTCACGGGGATCGGCGAGCTGGATCGCGTCCTCGGCGGCGGCGTCGTCCCCGGCGGCCTCGCGCTGCTGGGCGGCGATCCCGGGATCGGCAAGAGCACCCTCCTCCTCGCGGCCCTCGACCGGCTGGCGTGCGCCGCGCCCGACCGGCCGATCCTCTACGTCTCGGGCGAGGAGTCGGCCCGGCAGGTGAAGCTGCGCGCGGACCGGCTCGGCGTCGCCGCGAAGAACCTCCACGTCCTCGCCGAGACCGACGCGACGCGCGTGCTCCACCACGCGGACCAGCTGAAGCCGGCGGCGCTCGCCGTCGACTCGATCCAGACGCAGTACCTGCCGGAGCTGCAGAGCGCCCCCGGGACGGTGTCGCAGATCCGCGAGGTCGCGGCGCGGCTGATGGCGTTCGCCAAGACCACCGAGACCCCGACGTTCCTCGTCGGCCACGTCACCAAGGACGGCGCCATCGCGGGGCCGCGGGTCCTCGAGCACATGGTCGACACCGTCCTCTACTTCGAGGGCGGCGGCGCCCACCCGTACCGCGTCCTGCGGGCCCACAAGAACCGCTTCGGCTCGGCGAGCGAGATCGGGGTCTTCGAGATGAAGGCGGGCGGGCTCGCCGAGGTCCCGAACCCGTCGGCGCTCTTCCTCGCCGAGCGCCCGGTCGACGCGCCGGGCAGCGCCGTCACCGCCGTCCTGAACGGCACGCGCACCGTGCTGGTGGAGGTGCAGGCGCTCGTCGCCCCGACCGGCTTCGGCACGCCGCGCCGGACCGCGCTCGGCTTCGACCAGGCGCGCGTCGCGCTCCTCGCCGCCGTGCTGGAGAAGAAGGTCGGGATCGAGATCCTCCCGTGCGACCTCTTCGTCAACGTGGCGGGGGGGCTGCAGGTGGACGACCCGGCCGCCGACCTCGCGACGGTCGCCGCCCTCGCGTCGAGCTTCCGCGACCGGGCCATCCCGCAGCGGACGCTGCTGCTCGGCGAGGTCGGGCTCGCGGGCGAGGTGCGCGGCGTCTCGCAGGTCGAGGTGCGGCTCGCCGAGGCCGGCCGGCTCGGCTTCGAGCGGGCCTACGTCCCGGCCGCCAACGCGCGCCACGTGGAGGCGCCGAAGGGGATCGACGTCGTCGGCGTCGAGACGGTGCAGGACGCGCTCGACAAGCTCGCCTAGCAGAGACGGCTGCTGCCCCCGGGGCCGGCGACCTGCCCCCCTGAATCCGGTAGGGTGGGCCATGGCCCTCATCTCCCGCCGGCTGCTCCACGTCCTGACGATCCCCGACCTCGCGGTGATCCTGACGCCGACCTACGCCGAGGCGATGTCGGTGGACGACGAGGAGGCGCACGAGCGGCTCGCCCGCGCGCTCGCCCGGACGCGCGTCGCGGACGACGTCTACCTCGGCATCTCGGAGGCCCTGGAGCAGGTCCAGGGGGCGCGCACCTCCGAGGACGCGCTGATGGACAAGCTGTCGAAGGGGGTCCAGAAGCGGCGGGGGCGCGTGAAGGGGGCGCCGGCGACGCCCGGACTCTCGGCCGTGCTGGTCCGCATGAACCTGGAGATCGGCATGGCGCCGGAGCAGATGCGCGCCACCCTCGACAGCGAGAAGGGCCGGGAGGTCCTCGCGCGAGGGCTGCGCGACCTGGGCGCGCACCTCGTGAAGGAGCTGCTCAAGTAGGGGCACTCCGGGCCCTGGCCGAGACGAATGCAGACGGCCTCGGCCCGTTGCGTTAGAACCCCGGTGGAATGTCCACCTGGCTCCTCTGGTCGCTCATCTCGCTCGTCACCGGCAACCCGCTCCTCGCCGCCCTCGTCGTCCTGGTCCTCTGGTTCCTGGGGGACCGCGCCTCGTTCCGGCTGCTCCCCGATCCGGGGCGCTGGTTCGAGCGCCGGAGCCGCGCGGCGAGGCTCCGGCAGACCCTCGACGCGAACCCGCACGACCGGCGCGCGCGCTCCTCGCTCGCCGAGCTGCTGCTCGAGCGCGGCGCCCCCCGCGAGGCCGCGGCGCTGCTCCGCGCCAACCTCGACGCCGGCGACCGGGACGTCTTCACGCTGGCCGCGCTCGGGACCGCCCTCGCGCGCACCGGCGCCCACGAGGAGGCGGAGCGGCTCCTCGCCGAGGCGAGGAGGCTCGATCCCGAGTTCCGCCTGGGGGAGCTCGATCTCGTCCTCGTCCGGATGCGGCTCACGCTCGGCGACGCCGCCGGGGCCCGGGAGCCGCTCGCGAGGCTCGTCGCCACGCGCCCCGGGACCGTGGAGGGTCGCTACCTGCTCGCGCAGGCCCTCGACCGGCTCGGCGAGGCGGAGGGCGCCGCGCGGCTGCGCGACGAGGCGTGGGGCGAGTACGCGCACCTGCCGCGGTTCCGCCGGCGCGAGGAGCGCCCCTTCGCCTGGCGCATCCGCCCCTGGCGCCCCGCGCTCGTGGCGCTCGCGGTCCTCGTCGCGCTCCTCGCGGCCGGGCGCGTCGCCACGAGCGCGATCGAGGAGTCGCGGGCGCGCCGGCCCCAGCCCGTCTACCTCGACGAGTAGGCCTCAGGCCGCCTCGACCGCCCGCCTCCAGCGGGCGAGCAGCTCCCCGCGCGCCTCGGCGGACATCTTCGGCGCGAACCTCCGGTCCTGCTTCCAGACCCGCCGGATCGCCTCGCGGTCCCGCCAGACGCCGGTGGCCAGCCCCGCGAGGAACGCGGCGCCGAAGGCCGTCGTCTCGGTGAGCTTCGGGCGCACCACCGGCACGCCCAGCACGTCGGCCTGGAGCTGCATGAGCAGGCCGTTGGCCGACGCGCCGCCGTCCACCTTGAAGACCGGGAAGAAGCGCCCGGACTCCTCGCGCATCGCCTCGGCCAGGTCGTGGACGAGCAGCGCGATCCCCTCCAGCGTCGCCCGCGCCACGTGGCCCGCCGTCGTCCCCCGGTCGATCCCGCGGAGGACCCCCCGCGCCTCGGGGCGCCAGTGCGGCGCCCCGAGCCCGGCGAGCGCCGGCACGAAGACCACCCCGCCCGTGTCCCGCACGCTGCGGGCGAGCGGCTCCACGTCCGCGGAGCGCCGGATGATCCCGAGGCCGTCGCGCAGCCACTGGACCGCGGCGCCGGCGATGAAGGACGACCCCTCGAGCGCGTAGGTCACCTCGTCGCCGACCTGCCACGCGACGGTGGAGAGCAGCCCCCCGCGCGGCGCCACCGGCTCGCGCCCGACGTTCTGCAGGAGGAAGGCGCCGGTGCCGTAGGTGCACTTCACCTCGCCCGGCGTGAAGCAGGCCTGGCCGAAGAGGGCCGCCTGCTGGTCCCCGGCGATCCCTGCCACCGGGATCCCGTCGGGCAGCCCCTTCACGCCCAGCGTCGTCCCGTACACCTCGGAGGACGTGCGGATCTCGGGGAGGATCGCCGCGGGGACGCCGAAGAGCGCGAGCAGCTCGGGGTCCCAGGCCCGGGTCCGGAGGTTCATGAGGAGCGTGCGGGACGCGTTCGAGACGTCGGTGACGTGGGCGCGCCCGCCGGTCAGCCGCCAGACGAGGAAGGTGTCGACGGTGCCGAAGGCGAGCCGCCCCGCCTCGGCCCGCTCGCGCGCCCCCTTCACGTTCTCGAGCAGCCAGCGGAGCTTGGTGCCCGAGAAGTACGGGTCGAGGACGAGCCCGGTCCGCTCCCGCACGAGCGGCTCCCGCCCCGCCTCCTTCAGCGCCGCGCACTCGCCCGTGGTCCGGCGGTCCTGCCAGACGATGGCGCGGTGGATCGGCTTGCCCGTCCCGCGATCCCAGAGGCCCGAGGTCTCCCGCTGGTTGGTGATGCCGATCGCGGCGATCTCCCTCGGCTCGACGCGCGCCTCCCGCAGCGCCTTGCCGAGGGTGGCGAGGGTCGAGCGCCAGATCTCCTCGAGGTCGTGCTCCACCCAGCCCGGCTTCGGGAAGTGCTGCGGGAACTCCTGGGAGGCGCGCCCGCGGACGCGCAAGGCCCGGTCCAGCACCAGCACCTTGGTGCCCGTGGTGCCCTGATCGATCGCGACGACGAACGACGGCATCCCTCTCCTCCCCGGGGGCCCCTCAGGCCCCCTCCTCGGCCGCGGCGGTCGCGGCGATGAAGCGCTCCACCTCGTCGGCGCAGCGCTCGCGCTCCACGTCGATCCCGACGAGGTGCTGGCTCTCGGGCAGCACGACCACGCGCGCCGGCGCCGAGCCCAGCTCCCGCGCGAGCCGGAGCCCGCCGGCCACCTTCACCGTGTGGTCGAGCGCCCCCATCACCACCAGGGCCGGCGTCTCGACGTCGGGCAGGAGCGCCGCCACGTGGCGCTGCATCCGCTCGAGCTCCGCGATCGCGCCGAGCGGGACCCCGGGCATCGTCGGGTTGAGGCGGCGCATCTCGGCGTCGCGCACGTCGGAGCCGGCGCTCTTCGGGATGACGAGCGCGCCGGCGAAGGGGAGCCTGCCGAGGAGCCCGCCGAGCGCGCCGGCCCGCTGGAGCTCCAGCGCCGGCGAGAGGAGGACCAGCGCGTCGACCCGGTCGGGGTGGGCCCCGGCGAGCGCGCAGGCCGCGAGCGCGCCCATCGAGCAGCCGACGACGAAGGTGCGGCGCGCCCCGTCGAGCCGCGCGAGGTCCCGCTCCGCCTTCGCGATCCAGTCCTCGAAGCGGACCCCGCGCAGCCGCGAGGGGGGGCCGCCGTGGCCGGCCATCACCGGGGCCAGGCACCGGTGGCCGGCGCGCGCGAGCCGCTCCGCGACGACGTGCAGCTCGAACGTCGAGCCGGTCAGGCCATGGAGGAGCAGGACGGCGTCGGGTCCGCCGGGGATCTCGAGCTCCAGCCCGTCCTTCCGCACCATCCACTGACGGTAGCCTCGGCGCCGTCCCCGGACAAGCGGGACGCCCCTCGCCGCCCCTTCCCGCTGCGCGCCGTTCCGGGTTAAGCCACGCGCATGTCCGACAAGACCGACAAGCCCGCCGCCCCCCAGCAGGTCCAGCTCCAGATCGACATCGATCCGGCGACCGCCAACGGGGCCTTCATCAACCTGGCGATGGTCAACTTCAACGAGAACGAGTTCACCCTCGACCTCGCCTACGTCCAGCCCCAGGCGCCCCGCGCCACCGTGCGGGCGCGCGCCATCACCTCGCCCAAGCACATGAAGCGGCTCATGCTCGCCATCCAGGACTCGGTGCAGAAGTACGAGCAGCGCTTCGGCGTCCTCGACCTCGGCGGCTCGCCCCACTTCCCCGGACGGCCGGTGAACTGAGAGCGTCCGCGGCGCGCCCGGCCGTCCGCCGCCCGGCCGCCGCCCTCGCGCGGAGGGCCAGTGCCGACGCGCCGGAAGGGCGGGCACGCCGCCTGCTCTCTCCTCCCGTGAACGCAGCACCCACACGAGAGGATGATCATGAGCGACACCCATGAGGGCGGCGGACGCCGCCTCGTCGTCTTCGCCATCACCGAACCGAAGGAGGGCGAGACCAAGTCGCGCTGGACCCGCATCGGCCGTGCCTTCGACAACCGCGACGGCAGCATCGCCCTGCTGCTGAACGCCCTGCCGCTCGGCACCGACCGGCTGCAGATCCGCGAGGAGCGGGAGGAGGACCGGCCGGCCTTCGCGCCGCGGCGCACCCCCGGCCGCACCGAGGAGGTGCGGCCGTGATCCGCCGCCTCCGGCTCCTCGTCGCGGCCGTCGTGCTGGCGGCCGCGCTCCCTGCCCTCGCCGCCAAGCGACCACTCGGCCCGAACGAGCGGATCGACCTCAACCGCGCGAGCGCCGCGGAGCTGATGCGGCTCCCCGGCGTCGGGCAGAAGCGCGCCCAGGCGATCCTCGCCGCCCGCGCGAAGAGCCCCTTCCGCAAGCCCGACGACGTCCTCACCGTGAAGGGGCTCGGACCGGCCTGGTACGCGCGCGTGAAGGGCTGGGTGACGGTCGGCGCGGCCCAGGGCCAGCCCGCCGCCGCCCCCTCGCGGCGCTGAGGGGGCACGGCCTCTCCCTCGACCCGCGGGGGAGAGGCCGCCCGCGGCCTTCCCGGCTAGACTCTCGGGATGCCAACTCACGAGACGATTCGGATTCCGATGGCGGGGACGAAGCGGATCGCCCTCATCGCCCACGACCGCCGGAAGCCGGACCTCCTCGAGTGGGTCCGGTACAACATCCCCGTCCTGCGCGAGCACGAGCTCTTCGCGACCGGCACGACCGGCGCGATCGTCGCGAGCGCGACCGGCCTGCCCGTGACCCGCTTCCGGAGCGGCCCGCTCGGCGGGGACCAGCAGGTCGGCGCCAGGATCGCCGACGGGGGGCTCGACATCCTCGTCTTCTTCTGGGACCCGCTCGAGCCGCAACCGCACGATCCCGACGTGAAGGCGCTCCTGCGGCTCGCGGTCCTCTACAACATCCCGACCGCGTGCAACCGGTCGACCGCCGACTTCCTCGTCGCCTCGACCCTCTTCCACGGCGACTACGTGCGCGCGGTCGAGGACCACGCGGGCGACCGCAGCGCCTTCGTCGAGCAGCAGGAGATCCAGGGGAGCGGGGCGTGACTCCCGCCGCGCACCGCGAGGTGATCCCCGTCACGTGACTCCCCGGGCGGAGCGTGGTTTGGTTCCCGGATGCGCTCCGAGACCGCCGGCCCGCCGGGCCGCTTCGCCCGCCTCGCCCCGCTCGCCCTGGCCGCGCTCGCGGCCTGCTCCTTCGACCTGGAGCTGCCGGGGGTCGCCTCCAGCCCGAGGGTGTCTGCGTTCACCCCGGGCGCGGCGCTGGCGGGCCAGCTCGTCCGCGTGACCGGGAGTCACTTCGCGGCCACCGCCAACGAGAACACGGTCAACTTCGCCAACGCCTCCGCCCGCGCGGAGCGCCTCGACGGGGCGGATCTCCTCGTGCGCGTGCCGCCCAACGCCGGCGACGGGCCGATCACGGTGGCCAACCTGGAGGGGACGAGCCGTGCGTCGGACGCCTCCTTCGACTACCTGGGGCTCGGCGAGCCGGGGCGGCTCCAGGTGGCCTCCTCGACGCCTATCCTCCAGCACCCCCGCGCGGTCCTGCCCTTCCCTGGCCCCGAGGTCGCCCTGGACTCGGGCCTGTTCGGCGGCCTCCTCTTCCTTGGCAACCCGTCCTTCGCGACGCCGACCGTCTTGCGCAGCGCCGGAGCCCCCGAGCTGGGGCTCGCGTACTACGCCTACCTCGAGGCGGTTTCCGGGAAGGTCTTCCTCGACGCGCTGGACGTCGCGAGCGCGACCAAGAAGGCGTCCATCGTGCTCCCGGGGCTCCCGAAGATGCTCCTCCACCTCGCCGGGCGGAACGTCCTGCTCGCCCTCGGCGAGGACGCCGGCGGATTCGCGGTGGTGGCGGCCTACAACGCCTCGACGCTGGGACAGGTCCTCGCCCCCGTCCCCTACGGCGTGGAGGGGTTCTGGGGCGCCGTGGACCTGCGGGACGGCCGCGTCGTCGTCGCGGGCTTCGACGCCAACTACGCCCTCGCGCTCTACCTCCTCGACCTTCGGACGCTGCCGACGGTGCCCACCCCCGTCCAGTTCGGCTGCGCCGGCTCCTACACCGGCTCGTGCCCGCCGGCCCTCAACACCTCCCTCGACAACCTCGTCCCGCTCGCCGCCACGGGCGCCGGCGCGGTCTACGTGGCGGCGGCGCTCGACGACGGCGACGCCGTCATCGCATCCTTCTCCACGGGCGTCCCTGCGTTCGAGACGCGGGTGGACACGTTCAGCCCCACGCTCATCGAGTCGATCGTGGCCGCGGCCTCGACGCCGGACTTCGTCGCGACCAAGCCGGCCGACGACCTCGCCCTCGCCTTCGGCCCCAGCGGCGCGCTCCATTGGTTCGTCGACGCGGCCCACCCGACGGTCTCCGCGGCGGTGACCCTCCCCGCCACGGCGAGCCTGGGGACGCTCGACTACGCCTTCATCGCCGGCGACGGGGACGACAACGTCGTCGTGGTGGACATGGCGACCGGCCAGCGCGTCAGCCGGATCAGCTTCGAGGTCCGTCCAGGCACCGGCACGAGCCGCTACGGCGGCGCCGCCGCCTTCATGCCCTCCGCGACCGGCGGGGACGGCGACGTCATCTTCCCCGCGACCGCCTTCCCCGGCCTCGTCCGGCTCCCCACCGGGACCGATCCGCCCACCGCGATCGCGCGGACGGCGGCCATCCAGGCGGTCGCCGTCGCCCCCGAGACGGCGACGCTCTGGGCGGCCGCGTCCGGCGCGCCGCCGCAGGTCGAGGGGTGGGTTGCCTTCGTCGGCGGCACCTGGACCCGGTACGTCCGCGCGGCCCTCGCCGCCGACCCGCAGCGGATCGCCGCCCGCGGGACCACGGTCGTGGTGGGTCACGGGTCGGGGCTCTCGCTCATCGATTCCACGGCGCAGCAGTCGGGCGTGGCCGACGTGGCGGCCATCCCGGGCGTGGCCAGCCCCAGCTTCTACGGGCTCGGCTTCACGCCGGAGGGGAACGTCTGGGCGCTCGTGACGGGGAGCACGGGGACCGAGGTCCAGCTCTGGGCGCCCGGCGCGATCGTCCCCGGCGGCCTGCCGACCGCCACGTGGACCGTTCCGTTGGACGCCCCCACCGCCGCGTGGCTCGAGGACGGGCTCTGGATCTTCGGGACCGACGCGAACGGCCTCGAGCAGGCGACGCTCCTCGGGCCGGGGCTCGCCGAGGTCCGCACGGTCCGGGCGAGCGACCGGCTCGGCGAGATCCACGCAATCTCCCCCAACGGGCGGCTGCTCGTCTGCCGGGAGTCGACGCAGTCCGCCCTGGGCTTCGCCGTCCGCTTCTTCCGGGCCGACCCCGACGCCGGCTTCCCCGAGGTGGGGAGCCTGGTCTTCAGCGAGCGGGTCGAAGCGCTCACCTTCGACGCGAACGGCGAGCGGCTCTACCTCCTGACGCAGGTCCCCGACAGCCTCGTCACGATAGACTGACCCCGCCATGCGCAGGCTCGCCGCCCTCGCCGCCCTGCTCGCCGCCCTGCTCGCCGCCTCGCTGCCACCCGCGGCGCGGGCCGAGACGGTGGTGGGGCTGCGGGCGGGCTGGGCGGTCCCGTGGGGGGAGCTGGCGAAGTCCTCCGCCCTCTCCGACTCGATCGCGTCGATGGTGCCGATCACGATCGACCTCGGCCTCGCCCTCGGCCCGTCGCTCGTCGCCGGCGCCTACGCCGGCTACGGCGTCGCGCACCCGTCCCGGATCTGGCGGGAGGGCTGCGACGTCGCGAGCGCGCGGTGCACCGCCGGCGACCTGCGGATCGGCGCGCGGCTCGAGCTGCGCTCCCCGAGCGGCCCGTGGGGAGCCCTCGCGCTCGGCTACGAGGAGCTCCGCACGCGCGACGCGGACGGGTGGGTCACCGAGCTCACGTTCAAGGGCTACGACGGGACGCTGGAGGGCGGCTTCGACCTCCGCCCCGCGGAGGGGCTGCGGATCGGCCCGTTCCTCGGGGCCACCGTGGGCCACTTCAGCACGGTGACCTCGGGGAGCGACCGGGTGCTCGCCGACCGGGCGCTCCACGGCTGGCTCCAGGTCGGCCTCCGGGCCGAGCTCTCGCTCTGA
>DATIVK010000033.1:0-29365 GCA_035465955.1 Anaeromyxobacteraceae bacterium
GGCCGCCTCGGCGCGCGCGGCGCCCGGCGCGGCGGGGCTCGAGAGCTCGGGCGGGAGGTGCTCGAGCTCGATCCGCTCCCCGTGGCAGTGGACGAACGCGTGCTCGATCACGTTCTCGAGCTCGCGGATGTTGCCCGGGAAGTCGTACGCGACCAGCGCGGCGAGCGCCGCCGACGAGACCCCGAAGACCGGCTTCTGCGACTTCGCCGCCATCGCCCGGACGAAGTGGTCCACGAGGAGCGGCACGTCCTCGCGCCGCTCACGCAGGGCGGGGAGCGCGACCGGCACCACGCGGATCCGATAGTAGAGGTCCTCGCGGAACCGGCCCGCGCGGACCATCGCCGCGAGGTCGCGGTTGGTGGCCGCGATCACCCGCACGTCCACGTTGAGGGTCTTGGTGCTGCCGAGCGGCTGGACCTCCCCCTCCTGCAGGACCCGCAGGAGCTTCACCTGGAAGGACGGAGAGACGTCCCCGATCTCGTCGAGGAGGATCGTGCCGCCGTGCGCCTGCGTGAAGCGCCCCGGCTTGTCGCGGCGGGCGTCGGTGAAGGCGCCGCGGACGTAGCCGAAGAGCTCCGACTCGAGGAGCGTGTCGGGCAGCGCGCCGCAGTTCACCCGGACGAAGGGCTTCTCGCGACGGGGGCTCAGGTTGTGGATGGCGCGGGCGATCAGCTCCTTGCCCGTGCCGCTCGGCCCCGAGACGAGCACCGTCGCGTCGGAGGCGGCGATGTCCGGGAGCGTCCGGAGCACCTCCTGCATCGCCTTGCCGGCGCCGATGATGTTCTCGATGGACCGGTGTCCCTGGAGCTCCTGGTGCAGGCTCTCGATGCCGGAGATGTCGCGGAAGATCTCGACGCCGCCCACGAGCTTCCCGGACGGGTCCTCCAGCACGGCGGTGGAGACGCGGATGGGGACCGGCCGCATCGACGCGTCGAGGATGTCGATCCGGACGTCGCGCAGCGGCCGGCCGGTCCGGAGCGTCTCCCGCAGCGCGCAGCCCGTCTGGCAGATGCTCGCGCGGAAGACCTCGTAGCACCTCGCGCCGATGGCCTTCGCCGCCGGGATGCCGACGATCCGCTCCGCCTCGGGGTTGAAGGAGGTGATGCGGAACTCCTCGTCCACCGTGAAGACGCCCTCGTGGATGCTCCGCACGATCAGCGGATAGAGCCGCTCGACCGGCGCCTCCGGCAGCTCCGCGTGCTCCCCACCTTCGAGGACTCGGAGACGTTGTGCGTGTTCAGGCAACGATGCGCCCTCGGTTGGACGTCCTGCTAGATCCGCGTCTGTCAAGGCCGCCCTCTTCGCTTCCTCGGACACTTGGAGCCTCGCGCTCCCTTTCCGGGTTCCGTTCAGATCCCTGCGCCCGCCTTGCGAATCGCGCGCCAGCGGCTAAACGCCACAGGTGCCCTCTTCGCCGCCACCCGCGTGGAACGCGTCGTTCCATCCAGGAGCGACCCGCTCCACGGGGTCGGGACGTTTCGTTCCATCGGGTCCGCCGCGGATGGAGCGTTCCGTTCCATCCGCCAGCCCGGCCGACCGGGGTTGCGGCAATATCGCGCACCTGGACGCGATCCTGCGGGCCGTACCCAACTGTGGCATGCGCGTTGCTGTCGCACCTCGGCCGCCCGGCCTCTCGCCGGGTCGACATCCGAACGAGGAGAGCGCATGGGTCTTCACGTCTTCACCGCGACGAGGGCAAGGTCCCTCCTGCTCGCGGCGTCGCTCGGGGCGCCCGCCCTGGCCGCCGGCATGAGCGACGCGGACTGTCTCGGGTGCCACGGCCGGGAAGCCGGCCAGCTCGAGCTGGCCGACGGCGGGCGCGTCGCGCTCTCGGTGGACGAGGCGGCGCTGCGCGCGTCGGTCCACGGCGGCGCGGCCGGCTGCACCGACTGCCACGCCGACAAGGTCGATTACCCGCACCGCGCCGGCGGCCCGCCGACGCGCCAGGCCCTGGTCCGGGACGCGACGGCGAGCTGCGCCAACTGCCACGACGCCCCTGCGGCGGAGTACGCCCGCGGCGGCCACGGGCGCCGGTTCGCCTCCGGCGACCCCGACGCGCCCGCCTGCTCCGACTGCCATGGGTCGCACGCGATCGGCAGGGCCGCCTCGCTCGCGCTCGAGGGCGCGGAGGCTTGCGTTCGCTGCCACGGCGATGCAGCCCGGATGAAGCGCCATGGCCTCGACGCCGACGTGGTCTCGACGTGGCGGCAGGACTTCCACGGGATGGCCGCGACGCTCCAGCGGAAGCACGGGATCGCGCCGGGAGGCCGCCGCGCCGCGACGTGCGTCGACTGCCACGGCGCCCACGGCGCGCTCCCGAAGTCCGATCCCGCCTCGCCGGTCGCCCCGGCCAACCAGCTCGCCACCTGCCGCCGCTGCCACCCCGACGCCGACGCGAGGTTCCCTGCCGCCTTCCTGGGCCACCGGCCGCCGACGTGGCAGAGCGCCGCGATCGTGCGCGGCGTCCAGCTCTTCTACCGGGCCATGATCCCCTTCATGGTCGTCGGCCTCGTCCTGCAGATCCTCCTCCACGTCTGGCGCATGGCGGTGAAGCGATGAGCGCGTACATCCGGCGGTTCTCCCCGAAGCAGCGGCTCGAGCACCTCGCCGCGATGGCGGTCTTCATCGTCCTGGTCCTCACGGGGCTTCCGCAGAAGTTCTTCACGACGGGCTGGGCGGACGCGATCGTCGGCCTCTTCGGCGGCGTCGACCCGATGCGTCGGATCCACCGCACCGCCGGGGTGCTCCTCGCCGCCTCGACGGTCCTCCACTTCGCCAGCGCGATCGGCGCGCTCCTGTCGCGCCGCGTCCCGCTCGCGATGATCCCGACCCGCAAGGACTTCGAGGACGCGGTGGGCGCCCTCCGCTTCTACCTGGGGACGAGCCGCGTCCACCCCCAATTCGATCGGTTCGACTACCGCCAGAAGTTCGAGTACTGGGGGCTCGTGATGGGGAACCTGATCATGATCGGCACCGGCTTCTTGCTGATCTTCCCGGTGGCGGTCACGAAGGTGCTCCCCGGCGTCGCCATCGCGGCGGCGCGGATCGCTCACTCCAACGAGGGGCTGATGGCCTTCCTCGTCATCACGATCTGGCACATCTACAACTCGGTCCTGGCCCCCGAGGTCTTCCCCTTCGACGCCGCCATCTTCACGGGCCGGATCAGCCGGGAGCGAATGGAGCACGAGCACCCGCTGGAGCTCGCGCGGATCGAGGGGACGATCGCCGGCGAGACCGGGCACGGGGTGCCGATGCCGGAGGCCTGACGATCCTGGAATCGCGGAGGGCGGGAGCTGCTACCTCGCCCCACTGACACGCACACTTCGCGCAGGCGGCGACAAAATGTCGCTGCGCGAAGTTGTCGCGGACGGGCCGACCTTGGTAGATCAGGCCGCCCCTGTAGAGGCTGCGACAGGCAGTCCGGCCTCTTCCCCTTGACACGTGTCTCGCCCTCCGCTTTCCAGGACCCCGTGATGATTCGCTCCCTCCTCGTCTCGCTCTCCCTGCTCTTCGCGCTCTCCGTGAGCGCCGAGGAGCCGAAGCTCCCGGCCGACGCCGGCAACTGTCTCGAGTGCCACAAGCCCGGCGGCGACGGCCCGGCCGTCGACACGCAGGCCTTCCTCAAGGGCGTCCACGCGGCCAACGGCATCGGCTGCACCGACTGCCACAAGGGCTACACGATGGGGCCGCACGACGCCGAGTCGGTCGCCGGCCTCTCCGACGCCGACAAGGCCACCGTCGCGAAGCTGGCCGCCGCGAAGGTCGGCGAGAAGCCGCTCACGACCTCGGCGCGCGCGCTCCTCGCCTGCGCCGACTGCCACGACGGCCCCGCCGCCGCCCTCCAGAAGTCGGTCCACTCCGCCTGGCTCGGCAAGGCCGACGCGAAGGTCCCCGGCGCCACCTGCGTCAGCTGCCACGGCTCGCCGCACACCGTGACGAAGCTCGCGGCCTACGCCCCGCACGACGGCCAGCGCGAGAAGGTCCCGGCCGACCGCCGCGCCATCCACGACCGCTGCGTCGCCTGCCACGGCAACGAGGAGTTCGCGAAGGCCGCGGGCCTCCCCACGGAGGTCGTCGCCCGCTACGACGACTCGATCCACGGCCGCACGGTCCGCGTCGGCAACGAGTACGCGCCGGTCTGCGTCAGCTGCCACTCGGCGAAGGTGGGCGGCGCGCACGGGATCGTCGCGAAGGCCGACCCGGCCTCCGCCGTCAGCGCGGCGCAGAAGAAGGAGACGTGCGGGCGCTGCCACGCCGGCGCGACCGACAACTTCGCCGGGCTGATCGCCCACAAGCCGCCGGAGGAGGTGACGGGCCACATCGTCCCGCACATCGTCCACATGGCGTTCTCGTGGCTGACGACGCTGACCCTCCTCTTCTTCGCCTTCCACGTGCTCATCGACTTCATCTACGAGCTGCGCATGCGGCTCTCGAAGTCGCACCACGCGTCGGCGGCCGACGAGGTGAAGACGGTGGTCCGCTTCGACATCCACCAGCGCGCCCAGCACTGGTTCATGCTCGCGGGCGTCATCCTGCTCGGCATCACCGGCTGGCCGCTCCGCGGCGCCGGCGCGGCCGAGGCGGCGGGCATGTCGAAGGCCTTCTTCAAGCTCTTCGGCGGGGCCCAGGGCGCGGCGCTCTGGCACCGCATCGGCGCCGTCCTCATCATCATCTCGTCGCTCTACCACCTCTTCTACCTGACGTTCCTCGCGGCGCAGAAGCGGCTGCCGATCTCGATGCTGCCGATGCCGAAGGACGCCATGGACATGAAGGACAACATCCTCTTCATGCTCGGCCTGAAGAAGGACCGCCCGAAGTTCGAGCGCTACATGTACCTGGAGAAGTTCGACTACTGGGCGGTGTTCTGGGGCATCGTGATGATGGTCGGGACCGGCTTCGTCTTCTGGTTCCCCGTCTTCTTCGCGAAGTTCGCGCCGCACTGGCTCATCGTCGCGACCCAGATCATCCACGGGGAGGAGGCGACCCTCGCCATCCTGTTCCTCTTCACCGTGCACTTCTACAACGTGCACCTGAAGCCCTCGATCTTCCCGATGAACTGGGCCTGGCTCAACGGCCGGATCACCGTCGGCATGCTCAAGCACGAGCACCCCGCCGAGTACGAGCGCATCAAGAAGGACATCGAGTAGCGCTCGTCACGACCCACTGAGGCACCGAAGGGCCGCGGGCGATCCCCGCGGCCTTTTTTTATCCGCACGCCGCTGTGCCACAATCCCCGCGTGACGCTCCGCCTGAAGCTCTTCGTCCTCGTCGCCGGCCTGATCGTCTTCTCGACGGCGGGCGTGACCGCGGTGGCGCTCTGGCGCGAGGTGGAGCGCGGACAGGAGCTGCTCGCCCGCGAGGGCGTCGCGCTCGCCTCCACCGCGGCGACGGCCGCCGCGCACTGGCTCGGCGACGAGGGGCTCCAGCCCGGCGCCGACCAGGCCTTCCCGGTCATCCTGGGGCGCCTCCTCGGCTCCACCGCCATCGACCGCGCCTGGATCGTGGACCGCGGCGGCAAGGTCCTCTCCTGCACGTCGCGCACGGGCGGCGCCTGCCCCGAGGGTGTCCCGCCCACCGAGTTCCGCACCGCCGCCTTCCCCATGCAAGCGCTCGTGCGGCTGGTGCGCCCCGAGGGGATCGTCGCCTCCTCGCCCATCATCCGGAGCGGCGCGGTCGTCGGCGCCGTCCGGATCGAGTACGCCCACGAGGAGGTGGTCGGCACCGCCCGCGACCTCGCGTGGGGGGCCAGCCTCGTGGGCATCGCCTGGGTCATCCTCGGCGACGCCCTCGCGATCAGCTTCCTCCGGCGGATCACGCGCCCCCTCGACGAGCTGGCGGTCGCCGCCGAGACGCTCGCCGAGGAGCGCGGCGTCCGGCTCCCGGAGCCCGAGGAGCGCGAGCTCGCCGACCTCGTGCGGGCCTTCAACCACATGTCCGAGCGGCTCGACGCCCGCCGCGACGAGAACGAGCGGCTCATCGCCGAGCTGGAGGAGCGGGTCCGGAAGAAGACCCGCGACGTCCTGCGGGCCGACCGGATGGCCACGCTCGGCGGCATCGCGGCCGGCTTCGCCCACGAGCTCGGCAACTCGCTCAACGTCATCCGCGGCTTCGCGTCGGTGGCGACCCGCGAGCTGCCGGCCGACCACCCCAACCGTCCCGACGTCGAGGCGATCCGCCGGGAGGTGACCCGCGCCGCCAGCCTCATCGAGCGGTTCCTCGTCTTCGCGCGGGCGCGGACGACCCACGCGCAGGTCCAGGAGATCGGCCACATCCTGAAGGAGGTGGTCGAGGTCGTCGGGCCCGCCGCGGCCCAGGCCCGGGTCGAGCGCCACCTCGACGTCCCCGTCGGCATGCCCGAGATCCGCACCGACGCCGAGCTGCTCCGACAGGCGGTCCTGAACCTCTGCGTCAACGCGATCCAGGCGATGCAGGAGGCCGGCAAGGGCGGGGATCTGACCGTGCGGGCCCGGCCCGAGGCGGGCGGCGTCGTCATCGAGGTGTCGGACAACGGCCCCGGCATGGAGCCCGAGACGGTGAAGCACGCGTTCGAGCCCTTCTTCACCACCAAGGCGAGCGGCACCGGCCTCGGCCTCGCCATCGTCCGGCAGGCGGCGGAGGCGCACGGCGGCCAGGTCGAGGTGGCGAGCGAGCGCGGGAAGGGGGCCACCTTCCGCATCCGCATCCCGCCGGCCCCGGAGCAGGAGGCCTGATGGCACCCGTGACCCCGCCGCGCCTGATGGTGATCGACGATCTCGACTCCGCCCGCCAGATGATGCGGCGGATCCTCTCCCGCACCTACGAGGTCTTCGACTTCGCGTCGGTCGCGGAGGCCCTCCCCGCGGTCGAGCGCGCCGAGTTCGACTGCATCGTCACCGACCTCCGCATGCCGGGCATCGACGGGCTCGAGGGGCTCAAGCGCTTCAAGGCGAAGGTGCCCGGGATCCCGGTGCTGCTCGTCACCGCCTTCGCGACCGTCGAGACCGCCGTGGAGGCGATGAAGACCGGCGCCTTCGACTACCTCAAGAAGCCGTTCGAGCCCGAGGAGCTGGAGCTGGTGGTCGCGCGCGCGGTGGAGCACGCCCGCCTCCGCCGGGACAACGCGCGGCTGCGGAGCGAGCTCGCGGGCGGCGAGCCGGTCGCGGGGATCCTCGGCAGGTCGCCGGCGCTCAAGGGCGTGCTCGGCATCCTGCAGCGGATCGCCCCCTCCGACGTCCCGATCCTCGTCGAGGGGGAGAGCGGCACGGGCAAGGACCTCCTAGCCCGGGCGGCGCACGCGCTCTCCCGCCGCGCGGCCGGCCCGTACCTCGCGCTCAACATGAGCGCGATCCCGGAGAACCTCGCGGAGGCGGAGCTCTTCGGCCACGAGAAGGGGGCCTTCACGGGGGCGGAGCAGGAGCGGGCCGGCTACTTCGCCGAGGCGGAAGGGGGCACGCTCTTCCTCGACGAGATCGGGCTCCTCCCGCTCCCGCTCCAGGCGAAGCTGCTGCGCGTGCTGCAGGACGGCGAGTTCACGCCGGTCGGCAGCCGCAAGCCGCGCAAGGCCGACGTGCGCGTCGTCGCCGCGACGAACGAGGACCTCGCGCGGGCCGTCAAGGAGGGTCGCTTCCGCGAGGACCTCTGGTTCCGGCTCCGGGTCGTCCCCGTCCGCCTCCCGCCGCTGCGCGAGCGGCGCGAGGACATCCCGCTCCTCGTCGAGCACTTCGTCCGCAAGCACGCCGTCCGCCTCGACCGGCCGCCGCTCGCCCCCGACGCGGCGGCGATGAGGGCGCTCCTCGACCACTCCTGGCCCGGGAACGTCCGCGAGCTGGAGCACGCGATCGAGCGCGGGCTCCTCCTCGCCCAGGGGGAGGCCATCACCCTGGCCGACCTGCCGCCGGAGCTGGCCCCGGGTGCGCCGGCGGAGGCGGGCGGCGCCGACGGCGGCCGCTACCGCCGCGCCCGCGACGCGTGGGAGCAGCGGTTCCTGGAGGACCTCCTGCGCGAGGCGGGAGGGAGCGTCGGGAAGGCCGCGGAGCTCGCCGGCCTCCACCGCTCGACGCTCTACGAGAAGCTGGCGCGCTACGGCCTCGTCGAGAAGGAGCCGAAGGGGTAGGTCACGTCCTCCCGCACGGCCGCCGGTACGGGCACCGCTTGCAGCGCTCCCGCTCCTCCATCTGCGGGAACGCCTCGATGCCGGCGACGTTGCGCGCCGGGTCCTGGAGCGCCGCGCGCATGGCGCCGATGCTCGCGCGCATCTCCTGCTCGCAGGAGGAGAGGGTGGCCTCGTCCACGCTCACCTCGACCCGCTCGCCGGCGCCGGCCCCCTCGCCGCTCCCGACGAGGTAGACGAGCCCGCCGACGACGCCGTCCGGACCCACCCCCCACTTGTTCCGGGCGTAGAGCGCGTAGGTGCCGACCTGCAGGTGATCGACGCCGCGCTCCTTGCCGGTCTTCCAGTCGAGGACGTGGACGCGCCCGTCGCCGTCGCGGTACGCGAAGTCGATCGCCATCCAGATCTTCGACCCCTCGAAGTCCCAGGAGTCGAGCCGGTCGATCGTCAGCCACGCGTCGCGCGGCGTCCGGCGGATCACCTCCAGCGTCGGGCTCGCGTAGAAGGCCCGCAGGGACCCCTCGATCACCTGGTCATAGAGCCGCTTCCACTCGTCGTTGGCCACCGGCTCGCCGTACTCGTGCTCGACCAGCCCCACGATCTTCGACGCCTCGCGCCAGTAGCTCTTGTCGCGCGACCCCGCCCACTGGGCGCGCGCCCGCTCCCGCGTCCGCTGCACGAGCGCGTCGACCGGCGTTAGCTCGCCGCGGAGCTTCGCCCGCTCGAGGAGCTGGCGGATCGCCTCGTGGACGACCGACCCGGCCCACTGCCACCGCGTGGAGAGCTTCTTGAGGACGTAGAGCTCGCGGACGGCCGAGCCGTGCTGCGCCTCCCAGCCGCCCCAGCTGCCGTAGTACGTGTAGTAGTAGGCGCGGCGGCACTCCTTGAACTTCTCGTGCCGCGACTTGGACCAGGAGAATTCGTTCTGGAGATCGGCCATGTGTAGGGCGCGCCCCGACCCGGGCGCCTGCGGCGGAGTATACAGGCCGCGAGCGAGGGTTGCGCCGGGGGGCGGCGGGCGTATCCTCGTCCGAGCATGGCGGTCGCGGTCCCCCAGCCGCTGCGGATCCTCATCGTCGACGACGAGCCGGCGGTCCTGAACCTCTACTCCCGTTACGCGGAGCGGCGGGGCCACGCGTCGCTGCTGGCCCACGACGGCGCGGAGGCGCTCGTCGTGGCCGCCTCGGAGCGGCCGGACATCATCTTCCTCGACGTCGCCATGCCGAAGCTGGACGGCCGGGACGTGCTCCGCCAGCTCAAGGCGAACGCCCACACGGCCGGGATCCCGGTGCTCGTCATCACCGCCTCCGGCGGCGACCAGCACCTGAGGACGCTCCTCTCCGAGCTGGGCGCGGCCGACGTGCTGGAGAAGCCGGTGGACCTGCCGATCGCCTTCGCAAAGGCGGAGCGGATCGCCGCCCGCTGACGGGCGTCACCCCCCCGGCACCACCCGCATCCCCTTGGGGATCACGACGACGCCGCGCTCGGTGACGTGGAAGCGGCGCCGGTCGGACTCCTCGTCGTAGCCGATGACCGTGCCGGCAGGCACCTCGACGTGCTTGTCGATGATGGCCCGGCGGATCCGGCAGTGACGGCCGATGTTCACGTTCTCGAAGATGATGCAGTCGTCGATCTTCGTGAAGGAGTTGATGCGCACCTTGGGCGACAGGATCGAGTGGTGCACCTGGCCGCCCGAGATGATGCACCCCTCGCAGACGAGGGAGTCGGTGGCGCGCCCCACGCGCCCCTCCCCCTCGTTGGCGAAGACGAACTTCGACGGGGGGAAGTTGTTGCGCGCCGTGTAGATGGGCCAGCGGTCGTTGTAGAGCGAGAAGATCGGGTCGACGGCCACGAGGTCCATGTTGGCCTGGTAGTACGTGTCGATCGTCCCGACGTCGCGCCAGTAGCCGCGCTCCTTCTCCCCCTGTCCGGGGACCACGTTGGTCGCGAAGTCGTACACGAAGACGGGCCGCGATCGGTACATCTGCGTCACGATCGACTTGCCGAAGTCGTGGGCGCTGCCCGTGTCGCCGGCGTCCTTCACGATCTCGCGGAAGAGCGCCTCCGTGGTGAAGACGTAGTTCCCCATCGACGCGAGGCAGCGCGTCGGATCGCCCGGGATGGTCTTCGGGTCCGTCTTCGGCTTCTCGACGAAGCCGATCATGCGCCCCTCCTCGTCCACCTCGATGATCCCGAACTGGTCGGCGTCGGACACCGGCACGGGGATGGCGGCGACGGTGAGGTCGGCCTTACGCGCCTGGTGGAAGGCCAGCATCTGCTGGACGTCCATGCGGTAGACGTTGTCGGCGCCGAAGACGAAGGTGTAGTCGGGCTGCTCGTCGGTGATGATGTTCAGGTTCTGGTAGATCGCGTCGGCGGAGCCCTCGAACCACTTCGGCCCGACGCGCATCTGCGCCGGGACGATCTCGACGTACTGGTCGAGGAAGGAGCTGAGCCGCCACGCGCGCTGGACGTGGGTGTTGAGCGACTCCGACTTGTACTGCACCAGCACCTTCATCTTCAGGATGCCGGAGTTGGCGAAGTTGGAGAGGACGAAGTCCAGGATCCGGTAGCGCCCGCCGAACGGCACCGCCGGCTTCGCGCGCTCGCGCGTCAGCGGATCGAGCCGGCGCCCTTCGCCTCCTGCGAGGATCATCGCCAAGAGCTTCGCCATCGCGCCTCCGGGGTGGGGAGACCGACTCTATGCACCGACCGGCGCCCCCGCAAGGAACCGGCCTCCTCGCCCCCGAGGGGTGCGCGACGACGCGCGGCTGACGCAGCGTGCCGCCGCGGCACGCGGTGTCGCGCGCTTGCGTCTTGACGGCCCGTGACGGCTCGGGCGTACTCGCCTCCATGCGCAAGCTCGCCCTCGCCCTCGCCTTCGTCGCCGCCGCTGGCTGCTCCCACAAGAGGCCCCGCCCCCCTCCTCCGGCCCCGATCCCGGTCGCGCCGCCCGCGATCGCCTTCGAGGGGGCGAAGATCGACGAGCTCAAGTTCACGCAGATGCTGATGACCTTCCGGGCGCGGGTGGACAACCCGAACCCCTTCCCGCTCTCGGTCTCACGGGTCCGCTTCGGGATCCTGCTGGAGGGGAGGCCCGCGGCGCAGGGGCAGATCGACGCCGCCTTCGCGGTCCCCGCCGCGGCGCCGGAGCCCTCCCCGGTCGCCGCGGACCCTGCGGCCCCGCCCGCCGCGCCGCCTGCGCTCGTCCCGGGCCGGGGATCGCTCACCTTCCCGGTGGCGATCCGCTTCGGCGCCATCCCGGGCTTCGTCAAGGTGATGGCGACGCAGAAGGAGGCGGCCTACGCGCTGACCGGCGCGGTCGCGTTCAACACGCCCTACGGGATCGTGGAGGTGCCGATCCAGGGCGGCGGCGTGGTCCCCGTCCCGAAGAAGCCGGACGTCCAGGTCGCGCGGCTCCAGCTGCGATCGGCCTCGCCGACCGCGATCGTCCTGGAGCTGCGCGTCAAGATCGGGAACACCAACGTCTTCCCGCTCCCCTCGGCCAGCCTCGCCTACACCCTCTTCGTCTCGGGCAAGGACGTGGCCCACGCGACGGGCCGGCTCGAGTCGCCGCTCGGCGTCGGCGAGACCGCCGAGCTGGTGGTGCCCATCGAGATCTCCCCGTTCAAGGCCGGGAAGGCGGCGGCCCGCTTCCTCCTGCCCTTCGCGAGCATCAAGGTGGCCCTCAAGGGCGGCATCGACTTCGACGGCGTCCCGATCCCGCTCGACCTGGACGCGGACGTGCTGCCGAAGAGCTGAGGATGACGGCGTCCCGCGCGCGGCGCGCGGCGCTCCTTCTTGGACTGCTCGCCGCCGCTCCGGCGGCGGCCGAGCCGTCGGCCCCCTCGGCGGCGCCGCCGCGGGCGGCCGCGCCCGCCGAAGGCGATCCGAACGACCTTCCCCGCACCGCGGGGTTTCGGCTCGGGCTCATGCTCGACCTGCCGGGCACCTTCACGGGCTTCTCGCTCGGGATTGGCGGGATCGACGGATACAGGCTCCGCGGCGTCACGGTGGGGCTGCTCGGCGTCGGTCATCACGGTGCCGACGGGCTGACGCTCGGCGGCGGGGTCATCGGCGGAGAAGGCGACGTCACGGGGCTCTCCGTGGCGGGGCTCGGCATGCTGTTGTTCGGGGGGGTCCGGGGCGTCGGCGTTGCCGGGGTGGGCATCCTCGGGCCGGAGCTCAACGAAGGCCTGGTCATCGCCCCGGTCCAGTTGCTGGGAGACCTCCGCGGGGTCGCGCTTGGCGCCGTAGTCGTGTCGCTCCACGCCCACGGCCTCGTCATCGCGCCCGCGGTCTTCGCAGTCCCCGTGAACGGCAGTGGCCCGGACGCCGAGCGGCCAGGATTCACGGGCCTCTCGCTGAGCGCCGTGAACTGGATCCGCGGGGAGCAGCGGGGCCTCGCGATCGGGATCTTCAACTACGCCGATCAGCTGCACGGGGTGCAACTCGGCCTCTTCAACATCGCCCGCAACAACCCGCCGATGCTGCGCGTCCTGCCGCTCGTCAACGCTCACTTCGACTGAGGGTTCAGGCCGTCAGCGGACGGGACTCCCCCGATCCGCCCCACAGAGAGACGCCGGCGCTGCTGGACGATCGCGAGCCCGTCAGATGCCGTCGCAGACGCAGACGTTCGGCAGCTCACCGGCCACGCACGTGCCGAGGCCCGTGAGGCACGCGCAGACGTCCGTGCCGTCGCAGGCCGGGCGCTCGACGCAGCCGCTCGGGACCGGCGGGTCACCGGCGGCGTCGATGCAGACGCCCCCGGGCGGCGTCAGGCAGCCGCAGTCCGCGTACACCGGCATCGAGATCGTCGGGCCGCTCGACCAGCAACGAGGCGCGCAATCCGCGGTCGTCTCGCAGTGCGGAGGCGGTGGGCACCAGGTGCCGTCGACCGAGCACGGCATCCCCATCTGCGGGGTCCACCAGCACCGGTGTGCGGTGTCCGCGACGCACGTGTCCGAGGTCGCGTAGCTGCGGCACGCGGCGTCGTTCGCCGCGTCGACGGTGCACTCGGGCGAGAAGCGGGGAGAGAGCTCCGACTGGCACATCCCGTCCGGCGGCTGGCACGGGTCGCCGTCGACGGCCACGGGCCAGCCGTAGTTCGGGCCCCAGTAGCACCTGAACTCGCGATCCGCGAGGCACTCGTCGATGGTCCCGTGTGTCCCGCACGCCTGCCCTGCTGAATCCGGCATGGGCGTGACGGCCGCTGGCGTGACGGTCGCGTTGACGGTCTCGGAAGGATCCGTGCCGACGGCGTCGCTTCCCGCTCGACACGCTACGAGCGCGACCGCGACGACGGTGGTGGCCAGTGATCGCATCGTGAAGGACATGACGACCCCCACTGAGAGTCTATACCCGCCCTCCGCCGCGTGGCTACCCCAGCCGCAGCAGCGGCCCGTGGTGCGCCTCGTGCGCGAGGAGCCAGCGCTTCCGGTCGAGCCCGCCGCCGTAGCCGCCGAGCGCGCCGCCTGACGCCACGACGCGGTGGCAGGGGACGAGGATGGGGATCGGGTTCTCGTGGTTCGCGCCGCCGACGGCTCGGGCCGAGCCGGGCCGGCCGATGCGGGCCGCGACCTCGCCGTAGGTGCGGGTCTCGCCCCACGGGATCTCGAGGAGCGCCCGCCAGACCGCGAGCTGGAACTCGCTGCCGCGCAGGTCGAGCCGCGGCAGGCGCGGCACGCGCCCGGCGAAGTACTCCTTCAGCGCGCGGCGCACCGCCTCGAGGTGGTCGTTCTCGGCAGACGACACCGGCGTCTTCGGCGTCCCCTGCGCGCCGAACCGGAGTCCGATGAGCCCCTCGTCCCCCACCTCGATCGTGAGGGTCCCGACGGGGGAGCGGTAGCGGGTGCGGGCGGTCACGATCGCCCCGCCCGCCGCGCGTCCTCGTCGCCCTCCAGCCCTCCGCCCTGGAAGCGGGCGATCACCGCCGCGATCTCGGCGTTCACGGCCTCGAGGAGGTCCGCCTTCTCGCGGAACGGGAGGAAGGCGCTCTTGAAGCCCTGGACGATCACGGTCGTGAGGTCGTCGAGCGTGAAGCCGAGCTCGCGGTGGACGATCATCAGCTCCTTCGTCGAGGTCGTGTCGGTGATGAGCCGGTTGTCGGTGTTGACGCAGACGCGCAGGCCGAAGTCGAAGTAGAAGCGGAGCGGGTGCGAGCGCAGGTCCGTCACCGACCGGGTCTGGACGTTGGAGGACGGGCACATCTCCAGCGGGATCCGGTGGTCGTTGACGTAGTTGAGCAGGTCGCCGTTCTCGCGCAGCCGCACCCCGTGGCCGATCCGGTGGGCGCCGCAGACGTGGACGGCCTGCGCGATCGACTCCGGGCCGAACGCCTCGCCCGCGTGGATCGTCAGGTTCACGTTGTTGTCGAGGATGAGCTGGAGGGCGTCGTGGTGGTGGCGCGGCGGGTTCCCCTCCTCCGCCCCCGCGAGATCGAACCCTACGACCCCCTTGTTCTTGTAGGCGACGGCCAGCTCCGCGAGCCGCACCGAGGTGGTCGGATCCATGTGCCGGATGCCACAGATGATCACGTTGGACTTGATGCCGGTCTCGCGCTTTGCAGCACGCAGCCCCTCGAGCACCGCGTCGACGATCGTGGTCGGCTTGAGGCCGCGCCGGGTGTGGAGCATCGGCGAGTAGCGGACCTCCAGGTAGCGCACGTTCTCGGCGGCGCAGTCCATCGCCAGCTCGTAGGCCGCGCGCCGGAGCGCGTCCTCGGTCTGGAGCACCGCCAGCGTGACGTCGAAGGCCGTCAGGTAGTCCTCGAGCGACTCGCAGTTCTGCCCCGCGTGGATCGCCTTCGCGAGCCCCTCCGGCGTGTCGGCGGGCAGGGAGACCCCCTGCTCGCGCGCCAGCTCGAGGATCGTCGAGAGCCGCAGCGATCCGTCGAGGTGGCAGTGGAGGTCGGTCTTCGGGAGGGCGCGGATCAGCGCCTCGGTGACCGGGGGGAGGGGGGCGGCCGTGGGCTCGCTCATCCCGCGATCATACGCCGGGGGGACGACGGGCGCCTCCCGGCCCGCGCGGCCCGGTCAGCTCCGCTTCAGGAACCGGGCCACGACCCGCCGCTCCCCCGCCTCGTAGAAGCGGACCGTCGCCTTCGCCTCCTGCCCGCCCGCGTCGCAGGCGACCACGATCCCCTCGCCGAGCGAGGCGTGGGTGACCCGCTCGCCGGACCGGAAGGGGGCCCGCGAGGCCCCCCCGGCGTCGGCGCGCTGGTCGAAGGAGTAGTCGACGGTCGGCTCTCCCCGCGACGGCCGCGCGAGGGAGCTCGGCGGGCGAGGCGGCTCGGGCTCCTCGCCGTCCAGCTCGATGTGGGGCTCGCCGGGGAGCGCGCCGGGGTGGTGCCGGACGACGGGACCGCGCGGCGCGGGGCGCGGCGCGGCGCCCGGCAGCCCGAAGAGCTCCGGCGGCAGGTCGGCGAGGAAGCGCGACGGCTCCATGCCGCGGTAGGTCGCCCCTCCGTCCGCGAAGCCGATCCGGCGCCGGGCGAGGGAGAGGGTGAGCCGCCGACGGGCGCGCGTCATGCCGACGTAGCAGAGGCGCCGCTCCTCGTCGAGGTCGGCGGCCCGCTCGGTCGCGGTCCGCTCCATCCACGGCTTCTCGTGCGGGAGCGTGCCGTCCTCCAGCCCCGCCATGAAGACCGCCTCGAACTCCAGCCCCTTCGCGGCGTGGAGCGTCATGAGCGCGACGCGCCCCTCCGGCGTCTCGGCGTCGGCCTCGCCGAGGAGCGCGATCTGCTCCAGGAAGCGGGCGAGCGGCGGGGGGCGCGCCTCCTCGGGATCCCGCGGCGGCGGCTCCCCCACGAGCGACTCGTCGAACTCCCGCGCGGCGGCGACGAGCTCGAGGAGGTTCTCGGCCCGGTCCGCCGCCTCGTCGGTCTTCTCGTCGTCGAGCCGGGCGAGGAGGCCGCTGCGCTTCAGCGCCTCCTGCACGGCCGGTCCGGCCTCCATCGCCGGGAGATCGGACGCGAGCGCCGCGACCACGTCGTGCAGCTCCCCGAGCGCGCGGCGCGCCGCGGCCTTGAGCTCGGGGACGTTCTCCCGGTCCGCGGCCGCGTCGAAGAGCGTCTGCCCCGTCGCGGCGGCGTGGGCCCGGAGCCGCTCCACCGTCTTCTCGCCGATCCCGCGGCGCGGCGCGTTCACCACGCGCTCGAGATCGAGGTCCGACCGGGGGTTGAGGGCGAGGCGCAGCCAGGCGGCGGCGTCCTTCACCTCGGCCCGATCGTAGAAGCTCGTCCCGCGGACGATGACGTAGGGGATCCGCGCCTCGCGCATCGCCTGCTCGAGCGGTCGGCTCTGCGCGTTGGTCCGGTAGAGGACCGCGATCTCGTCGCCGCGCGTGCCGCGCGCCCGCTCGGCCGCCACGGCCCGCGCGATCCGCCCGGCCTCGTCGTGCTCGTCCTGCCCGACGATGAGGGAGAGCGGGTCGCCGGCCCCGGCCTCGGTCCAGAGCCGCTTCTCCCGGCGGCGAGCGGCCCGGGAGATGACCGCGTGCGCCGCGTCGAGGATCGAGCGGGTCGAGCGGTAGTTCCGCTCCAGCTTGACGACCTTCGCCCCCTCGAAGTCGCGGTCGAAACCGAGGATGTTGGCGACCTCGGCCCCGCGCCAGCGGTAGATCGCCTGGTCGTCGTCGCCGACCACGCAGACGTTGCGGGCGGCGCCGGTGAGGAGCTTCAGCAGCCGGTACTGGACGGCGTTGGTGTCCTGGAACTCGTCCACGAGGACGTGGGCGAAGCGGCGCGACCAGCGGAGTCGCAGCGCCTCGTCCTCCTCGAGGAGCTTCACCGGGCGGACCAGCAGGTCGCCGAAGTCGACGGCGCCCGCGCGGGCCAGCGCCGCCTGGTAGCGGGCGTAGACGTCGCGCGCCGCGCCGCCGGCGACGTCCAGGTCCCCGGCCCTCACGTCGCCGGGCGAGAGCCCCGCGTTCTTCCAGCGGTCGATCCGGGAGAGCGCCTCGCGGGCGGAGAGCGGCGACCCGTCCTCCAGCCCCATCTCGGCCATGAGGCGCTTCACGAGCCGCCGCTGGTCGTCGTCGTCGTAGATGGCGAAGGTGGCAGGCAGCCCGGCGCGCGCCGCCTCGCGCCGGAGGAACCGCGCGCCGAAGGCGTGGAAGGTCTGGACCCAGAGCTCCCCCGCCTCGGGCCCGAGCAGCGCCGCGAGCCGCTCCTTCATCTCCCCGGCGGCCTTGTTGGTGAAGGTGACCGCGAGCACGTGCCACGGCGCGACGCCGCGCACGCGCACGAGGTGGGCGATGCGGTGCACGATGACGCGGGTCTTGCCGGAGCCGGCGCCGGCGAGCACCAGCAACGGCCCGTCGCCGTGCAGCACCGCCTCGCGCTGCTCGGGGTTCAGTCCTTCCAGGAGCGAGTCGTCCATCGGGAGCGCGGAACATAGCCGAATCCGGGGCGCGCGACGTCCCCTGGAATGGAGCGGCGGTCACCGCGCGGGGGCGGGGCGCCGCGCGTAGCTCCAGGTCCACTCGGTCCGCTCGACGTCCTCGATCTCCCGGGCGCCCGCCGCCTCGTCCGCCACCGTGGCGCGGACCGCCCGCCGCCAGACGACGCGGTACGGGACGAGCGTCGCGGGCTCGGTGACGAGCACGAGGTCGGTCGCGAGCCCCACCTCGCGGACGGCGCCGAGGGGGAGCGCCGCCTCCGCCCCGTCGATCCGCGCGACGATCGCCCGCGTCAGCGCGGTGAGCCCGGGCCGGTCGGGCTCCGAGTGGAGGGTGAGCTCGACGCAGCGGGAGAGCCGCTCGGAGGCGCCGCACGGCACGCGGCGGCGCGCCTCCATCCGCACGCGGCTCCGCACCGGGAGGGTCGGCAGGAGCCAGACCGGCGCGTCGACCTCGCTCTCCCACGCGCGCCCGAAGTCGAGCTCCGCCCCGATCCAGAACCCGACCGCGAGGTTCCAGGCCGCGCGGGCCTCGTCGATCATCGCCGCCTCGACGCGGGCGACGGCCCCGGCGGACGCCTCGTCGGTGAGCCCCGCGGCGGCGTAGATCCGCTCGAGCACCGGGCGCAGCGCGTCGCCGTTCTCGAGCCCGACGAACGCCCCGTCGGCGCCGACGTGCTGGACCACCGCCTCCGAGGCGCTCGTGGCCGCGCGCACCTCGTCCGGCGGGTAGGGGATCTCCCCCTCCCACCGCGTCCCCGCGGTGGCGATCCGGATCCCGGCGGCGTCCCGCGTGCTCCGCTCCACGTAGCGCGCCGTGAAGATCCGCTCGGGCGCGCCCGTCCGCGACGCGACGCGCCGGTAGGTGACGCGCGCCTCCAGGGATCGCGGCCAGTCGAAGCGGAGCGACAGCTCGCGGCGGTGGGCCGCCGGCCCGCCCGGAGCCTCGGACGGACGGGCCGGGACGTCGCCCTGCGCGGCGGCGCGACCCACGGCGGCGAGCGCGAGCAGGGGGGCGAGGCGGAGGAGTTGCACGGAGCGCAGGAGGCTACCACGAGCCCCGCCCGTCCGGAGCCGCCGCAGGGGAGGCGGGGGTGCTGCCCCACAGGGTGCGATGACGGCGCACTCCGCGCGTGCTCTCCTTGGCGGGCCATGAACCTCCGTCGAGCCCTCGTCGCGGCCGGGGTGCTGCTCCTCGCCATCCAGGCGATCCCCGTCTCCAGGACCAACCCGCCGGTGGAGTCGGACGTCGACGCGCCGCCCGAGGTGAAGGCGCTGCTGCGGCGCGCCTGCTACGACTGCCACTCGCACGAGACCATCTGGCCGACGTACGCGTGGGTCGCCCCGCCCTCCTGGCTGGTGGCGCGGGACGTCGCCGAGGGCCGGGAGGACCTCGACTTCTCGCGCTGGTCGTCGCTCGACGGGCCCCGCCGCGTCCGGCTGTCCCGCAAGCTCCCGGAGGAGGTCGGCGAGGAGGACATGCCGCCATGGACCTACCGCCTGGCGCACCCGGCGGCGCGGCTCACCGCCGCCGAGCGGGCGCTGCTCGTCGAGTGGGGCCGCACGCTGGGGCGCTGATAGAGTGGCGGCGTGCCGCCACCGGTCCGTGTCGTCGCCCTCGGAGGGCTCGGCGAAGTCGGGATGAACTGCACCGTCCTCGAGTGCGAGGGGCGGCTGGCCGTCGTCGACTGCGGCATCCTCTTCCCGAACGAGCCGATCGGGGTGGACCTGATCGCGCCCGACCTGGGCTGGCTCGCCGAGCGGCGCGAGCAGGTGGGGGCGGTCTTCCTGACCCACGGCCACGAGGATCACGTCGGCGCCCTCGCGCTGCTCCTCCAGGCGGTCGAGGCGCCCGTCTACGGGACGCGCTTCACCCTGGCGATGGTCCGGCGGCGGCTGGAGGAGGCCGGGATCGACGCGGATCTCCGGAAGGTGGCGCCCGGCGACGTCCGCGATGCGGGGGAGGGCTCCCCGTTCCTGGCGGAGTGGATCGCGGTCACGCACTCGATCCCGGACGCCTGCGCCCTCGCGATCGACACTCCGCAGGGCACGATCCTCCACTCCGGCGACTTCAAGCTCGACCCGCGCCCCGTCGCCGGCCCCGCCCCCGACCTCTCGCGGCTCGCGGCGCTGGGCCGCCGCGGCGTGCGACTCCTGCTCTCCGACTCGACGAACGCCGAGCGGCCCGGCCGGTCCCGCTCGGAGAGCGACGTGCGCCCCGCGCTCGAGGAGGCGTTCGCGACGACGAACGGGCGCGTCGTCGTCGCCTGCTTCGCCTCGAACATCCACCGGATGCAGCAGATCGTGGACGTCGCGCGGGCGGAGGGGCGCCGCGTCGCCCTCCTCGGCCGCTCCATGGAGGTGAACGGCGGCATCGCCCGGGAGTACGGCATGCTCCAGCTCGCCCCCTGGCAGCCGGTGGGGCTCCCCGAGGCGCGCGAGCTGCCGCCCCGCGAGCTCTGCGTCGTCACCACCGGCACGCAGGGCGAGCCGCGATCGGCGCTCGCCCGGCTCTCACGCGGCGAGCACCCCGACCTCCGGATCGGCCCCGGCGACCTCGTGGTCCTCTCCTCGCGCTCCATCCCCGGCAACGAGCTCGCGACCGGCCAGGTGGTGAACGACCTGCTGCGGCTCGGCGTCGACGTGATCTACGACCGCGAGCGGGTCCACGCGAGCGGCCACGCGCACGAGGAGGAGCTGCGCGAGCTGATCTCGGTCGTCCGGCCGGAGCGCTTCGTCCCCGTCCACGGCGAGTACCGGCAGCTCCGCCGCCACGCGGCCCACGCCGCCGCCGAGGGGATCCCGCCGGAGCGCGTCCACCTCCTGTCGAACGGGCAGGTGCTGGAGCTCTCGGACGACGGGGCGCGGGTGCTCCCCCAGCCGGTCCCGACCGGCCGCGTCTACGTCGACCGGGACAGCATGGGCGCGGGCGAGGTCGGGGCGCTCGTGGTAAGGGATCGGCGGCTCCTCGCGGAGGCCGGGCTCGTGATCGCGGTCCTCGCCGTGGAGAAGGCCTCGGGCGCCGCCGTGCGCGGCCCCGATCTCTTCGCCGTGGGGGTGGCGGGGTTCGAGGGGGCCGAGGAGGACGTCCGGGGCGAGGCGCTCCGCGCCTTCGAGGAGCTGACGCCGGCCGCGCGCGGCGCGACGGAGGAGGCCCAGGAGGCCCTCCGCCTCGCGATCCGGCGCTGGTTCCGCCGTGAGACCGGGAAGCGCCCGACGGTGCTCCCCATCGTGCTGGAGCTGTGATCCAGGAGGAGTGACGGGATGCCGAGCTTCGACGTCGTGAGCGAGCTGAACATGAACGAGGTCGAGAACGCCTTCAACCAGGCGCGCAAGGAGCTGCTCCAGCGCTTCGACTTCAAGGGGACGAGCACCGACCTCGAGCGCGACAAGGACCTGAACTTCGTCGTGAAGGCCAACTCGGAGGGGCGCGCCGAGGCGGCCCTCGGCGTCCTCATGGAGAAGCTGGCGAAGCGCGGCGTCCCGCTCGAGGGGCTCGACCCGCAGAAGATCGAGCCCGCGTCCGGCGGCCACGTGCGCCAGCTCGTGAAGCTGAAGCGCGGCCTCAAGCAGGAGGACGCGAAGAAGATCGTGGCGCTCCTGAAGGCGTCCGGGCTCAAGGTCCAGGGGGCCATCCAGGGCGAGGCCGTCCGCGTCAGCGGCAAGCAGCGCGACGACCTGCAGGCCTCGATGCAGGCGATCAAGGGCGCCAAGCTCGGCGTGCCCTTGCTCTTCCAGAACTTCCGGGAGTGAGGAGATATCGGTCGGCGTGGCTACCGACCGGCACCCCGCGACGCCGCGCGTCCTGCTCCCTCACCCTGACTCTCTCCCTCGGTGAGGGAGAGGGGACGGGCCCAAGGGAGCTAGCCGCGGTGGCGGCGGCGCTCGACCTCCCGCTCGAGGTCCGCGAGCCGCTGGTCGAGCGGGTCGACCTCCGGCTCGGAGCGCACCGCGGGGGGCGGCTGCCCGACGAGGTGGGCCTCGCCGGGCGCCGCGCCGGGGGCGAGCGTCGCGGCGAGGTCGCCCGCGCCGACCGAGAAGGCCTCGAAGAGCTTCCGGAAGTCGCCGGCCCTCAGGGCCTCCGTGTGCTTGCGCCAAGCCATGCCGTCCCCCACCCCGCGGAGCGCTGCTACCTCCGCTTCTCCTCGATCTCCTTCGCCAGCTTCTCCAGCTCGGGCGACGCCTTCGCCTCGCCCTCGCCCTTCTTCTCCTCACCGGGCTTCCCGGCGAAGTGGGCCGCGCCCGGCGCCCAGCCCGGGGTCACGTTCGCCGCGAGGTCCTCGGCGCCCGACTTCACGCCGCCGGCCACGCGCCGGACCAGCGCGTGGGCGAGGAGCCCGAACCCGATGACCGGGAGGAACACGAGGAAGAGCGCGCCGAGGGCCGGCACCACGATGAAGAGGAGGGGGAACGGGATCCGCGCGAAGTGCGCCCGCTCGGAGCCCGGGAGCACGCCGCCCTCGGCGGTCACCGTGTGCACCTCCCAGGTCCTCGGGTTCCAGTAGTAGCCGCCACCGACCTTCATTCCGCCGACGTACCGGGCCATGACGTCCTCCTTCCGCCTGCTCTCCCCTCGTTCCCGCGAGGGAGCGGTTACTTGCCGCGCCGCGCCTGGATCTCCTGCTCCAGCGCCGCGAGGCGATCCTCCGCCCGGGCGGCCCCGGCGCCCTGCGCCCCCTCGGCCCCCTTGCCGGTGAGGTGCGCCTCGCCGGGCACCCAGCCCGGGGCCATCGTCGCCGCCAGCTCGCCGGCGCCGCCGCGGGCCGCCCCGGTCACCTTCACCACCGCCGCCTCCGCCGTGAGGAGGAAGCCGAGCGCCGGGAGGAAGAACGCGAACATCGCGCCGAGGACCGGGACGAGGGCGAGGGCGGCGAGCGTCGGGATCGCGATCCAGGTGCCCTTCTCGTTGGGGAGCCGCCCGCCGTCGCGCTCGACGGGGACGAGGCTCAGGGTCACCGGGTTGAAGTAGTATCCGCTCTTCACCGCCGCGTTGCTCTCGTACTTGGTCATTGGGTCGTGTCCCTTTCTTGATTGCACTCTCTCGCGAAGGGGCCTCGCCCGATATTGGGTGGACTGTGGGATCCGGCGGGTTTGATTCCCTACACGCCCTCCGGAAAACACCCTAGACGCGGGTGCACACGGACCCGAGCGGGAAACCCGCCGTGATGGCGGCCGGTTACGCGGCCCCGCCCGGAGGCCGCATTGCGCCACCCCCCATCGACTGCTAGATCCCGCGGCCCGTGATCACGCGCGTCTACCTGCACACCCTCGGCTGCCCCAAGAACCGCGTGGACAGCGAGGTGATGCTCGGCTCCCTCGTCGAGTCGGGCCTCCGCTTCGAGCCCGATCCGTCGAAGGCCGACGTCATCGTCGTCAACACCTGCGGCTTCATCGGCGACGCCAAGGAGGAGTCGGTCGACGCGATCGTCGAGCTGGCGGCGCACAAGGCGTCGGGACGCTGCCGGAAGCTCGTCGTCACGGGCTGCCTCGTGCAGCGCCACGGGGAGGAGCTCGCGCGGGAGCTGCCGGAGGTCGACCACTTCCTGGGGACGGGCGCGTACGGCGAGATCGCGAGGGTGGTGCGCGACGCGCGGGCGCAGCGGCTCCTCGTCCCCGACCCCGACTTCGTCCAGACCGCCGAGAGCCCGCGCGTCAACTCGATGCCGTCGCACACCGCCTACCTCAAGGTGAGCGAGGGCTGCGATCGGAGGTGCGCCTTCTGCATCATCCCGACGCTGCGCGGCCCGCAGCGGTCGCGGCCGGTGGCCGACCTGGTGGAGGAGGCGGAGCGGCTCGCCGCCCAGGGGACGGTGGAGCTCTCGCTCGTCGCCCAGGACCTGACCGCGTACGGCGAGGACCTCCCGGGTAGGAAGGTCCGTCTGCACGACCTCCTCCCGAGGCTCGCCGCGGTCCAGGGGATCCGCTGGCTCCGGCTCCACTACGCCTACCCGCGGACGTTCCCCGACGCGCTCGTCGAGGTGATCGCCTCCGAGCCGAAGATCGTGAAGTACCTGGACATGCCGCTCCAGCACGCGTCGGACCGGCTGCTCAAGGCCATGCGCCGCGGCGGCTCGGCGAGGTCGATGCGCGCGCTGCTCGACAAGCTCCGCGCCCGGATCCCCGGCGTCGCGCTCCGGACGTCGCTCATCGTGGGGCTCCCCGGCGAGACCGAGGCCGACTTCCGCGAGCTCCTCGCGTTCGTGAAGGCGCAGCGGTTCGAGCGGCTCGGCGTCTTCGAGTTCTCGCCGGAGGAGGGGACCGCCGCCGCGGAGATGAAGGGGCAGGTCGCGGCGAAGGTGAAGCGCGGCCGCTTCGACCGGATCATGCGGGCGCAGCGGGTGATCTCGCGGCAGCAGCAGCGGGCGCTCGTCGGCCGCCGGCTCGAGGTGCTCGTCGAGGGGCGCGCGGAGGAGACCGAGCACCTCCTCGCCGGCCGCCACGCGCAGCAGGCGCCCGAGATCGACGGGATCACCTACATCAACGACGGCGTGGCCTGGCCGGGCGAGCTGGTCACCGTCGAGGTGACCGAGGCGATGGACTACGACGTCGTCGGCCGCGTGGTCGCGCGCGACCCGCAGCGGGCGGCGCGGCGCCTCCCGAAGGCGGCGCCGAAGCCGGTCGTCGAGCCCGTCCGCCACCGCGGCCTGCCCATCGTCGGCTGACCGGCTGCGGACGGGGGCGCCCGGATGGGAGGTCATCTCGCTGTTGACCGGCCCGGGCCGCTGGGGTCCAATCTCCGGCTTGCCCACGCTTCCCAACCCGAATCGAAGGAGCAGGAGCCACCGATGAGCACCGCCCCCCTCAACCCGCTCGCCGTAGCCGCCAATGACGCGCTGAAGAAGGACTGCCCGGTCGTCTTCGAGATGCTGAGCGAGCGCGGCAAGCGCTTCTTCTTCCCCGCGAAGGGGATCCTCGCGCAGGGGGCCGAGGCGAAGCAGAAGGCGAAGACCGCCAACGCGACGGTCGGCATCGCGACCGAGAACGGCGCGCCGATGCACCTCCCGTGCATCGCGAAGTACTTCACCGGCCTCACCCCGTCGGAGGTCTTCGACTACGCGCCGAGCTACGGCAAGCCGGAGCTGCGGACCGCCTGGACGAAGAAGCAGCGGTCCGAGATGCCGAACCTCGGCGACCACCCGATCTCCAACCCGGTCGCGACCAACGCCCTGACCCACGGCCTCGGCCTCGTCGGCGACCTCTTCATCGACCCGGGCACGCAGCTGCTGTCGTCCGAGCTCATGTGGGAGAACTACAACCTCAACTGGGAGACCCGGCTCGAGGGGCAGTTCAACTACTTCCCCTTCTTCGACGAGAAGCTGACCGCCTTCAACGTCAAGGGCTTCTCCGAGGCGCTCGCGAAGCACCGCGGCAAGAAGCTGGTCGTCTCCCTCAACTTCCCGAACAACCCGTCGGGCTACACGCCGACGAAGGCCGAGTCGAAGGCGATCGCCGACGCGCTCACCGCGGAGGCCGAGGCGGGGACGAAGCTCGTCGTCTGCGTCGACGACGCCTACTACGGCATGTTCTTCGACGACGCCTGCGAGACCGAGTCGCTCTTCGCGCGGCTCGCGAAGGCCTCGACCAACCTCCTCGCCGTCAAGGTCGACGGCGCCACCAAGGAGGAGTTCGTCTGGGGGCTGCGCGTCGGCTTCGTGACGTTCGGGATCAAGAACGGGACCGCGGCGGCCTACAAGGCGCTCGAGGACAAGACCGCCGGGATCATCCGCTCGTACGTCTCCAACATCTCGCAGCCGGGCCAGTCGGTCGTCCTCAAGGCGATCAACGACCCCGAGTTCCGCAAGCAGCAGGCCGAGAAGGTCGCCGTGCTCCGCGGCCGCGCGGCGGTGACGGCGAAGGAGTGCCGCAAGGCCGAGTACGCCGACGCCTGGGACGTCTACCCGTTCAACTCGGGCTACTTCATGTGCCTGCGCCTCAAGGGCGCCGACGCCGACGCGGTCCGCGTCCGGATGCTCGACGACTCGGGCGTGGGCGCCATCGCCCTCGGCAAGAGCGAGCTCCGCATCGCCTTCTCGTGCCTCACCGAGGCGCAGATCCCGGCCGTGTTCGAGGCGGTCGCGAAGGCCGTCCGGGCGGTGCGCGGGAAGTAGGGGTCAGGCGGCGCGCGGGCGCGCCCGCACGCTCACCACGTCAGGGGGTGTGCCTCACGGCACACCCCTTGGCATTTCCAGCGACCGTGGGACGGCGCGCCCGCGCCGGATCGCGGAGAATCCCATGCCGATGCCCTGCGCCCACCTCCAGACCTGCCCGATGTACGCGCTCTTCACCGTGAAGGAGTCGCTGCGCGTCTGGCAGATCCACTACTGCAACGGCCGGTTCGAGGCCTGCGCGCGGCTGAAGCTGGCGCGGGCCGGCGAGCCCGTGCCGCACCACCTCCTGCCGAACGGGAAGACGCTCGACCGCGCCGTCAGCCGCTGACCGCCGCGCCCTCCGGCGCGGGCAGGGCGAGCAGCGCCGCGAGCATCCGGACGCGCACCAGCTCCACGCCGCGCGCCGCGGCCTTCTCGAGCGGGACCTCGTAGATCGAGCCCAGCTCCAGCCGCCGCCGCTGCTCCCGATCGATCATCATGCTGGGCTTGTAGGCGCCGAGCCCCTCCGTCTGCTCGATCATCGCGGCGACGCAGGCGTCGGGGTCGATGGGCTCCTGGAACCCCTGGGCGTTCGCGCCGGCGATCACCTCGCGCATCATCGCGACGACCTCCGCGCGCGTCGGCGGGTGCACCATCAGCCGGTCCGTGGTCTGGCCGGTGAGCGCGCAGAGCCCGTTGAAGGGGATGTTCCAGACCAGCTTGTCCCAGCGGGCGCGGAGGAGCTCCGCCACCGGCTCGCAGCGCACGCCCGCGGCGGCGAAGACCGCGGCCACCGCCCTCGCCCGCTCCGTGACCCCGCCCCGCAGCTCCCCCAGCCGGATCTGCCCCCTGCCGAGGTGGTGGACGACGCCCGGCTCGCCGCGGTTTGCGCCGAGGAACGCGACCCCGCCCATGACCCGCTCGGCGCCGAAGGCGCCCGCGAGCAGCTCCTCGTTGCCGAGACCGTTCTGGAGCGTGAGGACCGCGGCGCTGCCCCGCACGAGCGGCCGGCAGAGCTCCACCAGCCGGTCGTTGTCGAAGGTCTTGAGCCCCACGAGGACGAGGTCCACCTCGCCCATCTCCTCCGGGCGGCGGAAGCCCCGGACCTCGGGGAGGTGGAAGTCGCCGTCCGGCGAGGTGACCTTCAGCCCGCCCGCGCGGATCGCGTCGAAGTCGCGCCGGAGCAGGAAGCGGACGTCGTTGCCGGCGCGCTGCAGCTTCGCGCCGTAGTAGAGCCCCAGGGCCCCGGAGCCGATGACCGCGATGCGCATGCGAAGAGCCTCCGTTCCGTGGGGGATCCTACACCGCAGCGGCTACTCCCCGCCGCCGCCGGCACCGGCGGCCTTGAGCCGCTTCCAGAGCGTGACGCGCGAGATCCCCAGCCGGCGCGCCGCCTCGGCCCGGTTCCCGCCGCAGCTCTCCACGATCGCCCTGAGCTGCGCGGCGTCGAGGTCGGCGACGCGAGGCGGCGCCCCGCGGCGCGCGGGGGCGTCGACCGCGGCGCCCTGGCCCGGGTGCCGGCGCGTGCGGATCTCCTCGGGCAGGTGGGCCACGTCGATCAGGCCCGCGCCCGCGCGCAGCGCCGCGAACTCGAGCACGTTCTGCAGCTCGCGCACGTTGCCGGGCCAGGGATACTCCCGGAGGCGCGCCAGCGCCCCGGGGCTCAGGCCCGCCGGGCGCGTCTCGCCCGCGTCCTCCAGCCGGGAGAGCGTCGCCTCGGCGAGCAGCGGGAGGTCGTCCAGGTGCTCGCGGAGCGGCGGGACGCGCAGCGGGAAGACCGCGAGCCGGAAGTAGAGGTCGGCGCGGAAGCGCCCCTCCTCCACCATCGCCTTGAGGTTCCGGTGCGTCGCGCAGACGAGCCGGACGTCCACCTTGATCGGCGCCGACTCCCCCACCCGCTCGATCTCGCGCTGCTCGATCACGCGCAGGAGCTTCACCTGCACCGTCGGCGAGACGTCGCCGATCTCGTCGAGCAGCAGGGTGCCCCCGTGCGCCTCCTGGAAGCGGCCGCGCCGGTCCCGGAGGGCGCCGGTGAACGCCCCCTTCACGTGGCCGAAGAGCTCGCTCTCCAGCAGGTTCTCGTTGAGGGCGGAGCAGGAGACGCGCACGAAGGGCCCGTCGGCGCGGCGGGAGCCCCGGTGGATGGCCTCGGCGACGCACTCCTTCCCGGAGCCGCTCTCGCCCAGGATCATCACGGTCGCGCTCGAGCGGGCCACGAGCGCGATCGTGCCGAAGAGCTCCTGCATCGCCGGGTGGCGCCCGACGAGGCCGCAGGTGTTCGCGAGGGGAGGTGCGTCCGCGGGCAGCTCGCACCGCGGCTCGAGCCCCGCCTCCCCGACGGCGGTGAAGGACTCCAGGGCCCCGACGGGCCTTCCGTCCGGCGCGAAGATCGGCACCGCGTTCTTGACGATGCAGAGCAGCCGGCCGTCCTTCGCCCGCAGCGTGCAGGTCTTCGACGTCCGCCCCTGCTCGACGAGGCCGCACCGGATCGGCCCGACGCCGCACGCGCAGCCGTTGAGCGCGTCGCCCGCCAGGATGGAGCAGTCGCGCCCGAGCGCCTCCTCCGGCGACCAGCCGGTGATCCGCTCCGCCGCCCGGTTCCAGAAGGTCACGCGCCCGTCGAGGTCGATCGTGAAGAGCCCGTCCGGCAGCGCGTCGGAGAACTCTCGCAGCGCCGCCTCGGTGCCGAAACCGAGGAACGGAAGCGGATTGGGTGCGGCGGTCGGTCGCATGCTTGTCTCTCGGATCTCCAGAGTCGGTTTGAGCGTCCAGCCGCGAAACCGATTCGCGATGAACGTTAACATCGGCGCGAGCGGAGCCGGCGCAACGGCGGCGCAACGGCGGCGAAACGCGTCATCGCTGCGCCGCAGCGCGCAGGCGCGCCAAACCCCCCGAAGATCGTGGCCTTCGTGGTGCGCGCGGGCGCGCAGGACGCTGGTACAGCCCGTGCGTAAGGCGGGCGCTCCGGCCTCGCCGCCCGAATCCCACGGGTGGCCTCACACGCCGGGAAAGGACCACTCTTGAACTCGAGGCTCACCCTGCTCGCGGCGCTGCTCGTCACCGGCGCCGTCGCGTGCAGCTCCAAGGAGAAGACCTGCGCCGACTTCTGCGGCGGAGGGAACGTCTGCAACGCGGCCGGCGAGTGCGTGGCGCTCGCCTGCTCGCCGGCGTGCGGCGCCGGGACGGCCTGCCAGATGGGCGCCTGCGTGCCCGTCGCGGCGATCACCTGCACCGCGACCTACCCCGGCTGCTCCGCCTGCAACACCGCCCTCGCCACGCCGGCGTGGGTGGACCTGTGCGGCGCGGGCACGACCTGCGACGCCGCGAGCGACGCCTGCGTCAGCACGGCGACGTTCCACGCCGCCCTCGGCCAGCCGGGCGGCGCGCTCCAGGGCCCGTTCACGAGCGGCTACGCGGTCACCGCCGCCTGCAACGGCTGCCACGCCACCGCCGCCGGCGAGGTGATGGCGTCGCAGCACTGGACCTGGGCCGGGCCGACCCCCGACCTCGTCAGCGCCGCCGACCTCGTCACCGCGATCAACCCGGGTGACATCGGCAAGGGGAACCTGATCAACAACTTCTGCATCGCCACCGCCTCCAACGACAAGCGCTGCGACCAGTGCCACGCCGGCTACGGCGGCGACCCTGACGCCGCCAAGCCGCAGAAGTCGGCCCGCAACTACACGGCCGCCGACTCGTCGATCCCGCTCGCGAACCGCGTCGACTGCCTCGTCTGCCACTCCAACCCGACGGCCGCCTACGCCAAGGACCCGAAGAACTTCGGCAACCCG
>DATIVK010000034.1:0-14553 GCA_035465955.1 Anaeromyxobacteraceae bacterium
TCCCCGCACTCCGGGGAGAGGGCTTCTCCTGTCGGGGGCGCTGCCCCGGACGGCGCGGAGTGGCGCTCCGCTCAGGGGCGATCAAGCCATCCCGAGCAGCGCTGGCAGCTCCGCGAGCGAGCGGATCTCGACGTCGGGCGCGGCCGGGAGCCGCTCGGCGGGCTGGCGCGAGCGGTTGCACCAGGCCACGCGCAGCCCGAAGGCCTTGGCGCCGTACGCGTCCCACCCGTTGGACGTGACGAAGAGGATCTCGCCGGGCCAGAGCCCCAGCCGGTCCGCCGCGAGCCGGTAGACCGACGGGTGGGGCTTGTAGGTTCCGACGTCCTCCACCGAGTAGATCGCGTCGAGCAGGCCGGAGAGCTGCGCGTTGCGCGCCGCCGCGCCGAGCATCCGCGGCGCGCCGTTCGACAGGACGGCGAGCCGCAGGCCGCTGGCCTTCAGCTGCTCGAGGGCCGCGCGCGCCTCCGGGTACGGCCCCAGCCGCTCGTACGCCTCCATGAGCCGCTCGCGCAGCTCCGCGTCCGCGACGCCGAGAGCGGCGAGCGCGTAATCGAGCGCGTCCGCGGTGACCCTCCAGAAGTCGGCGTGCTGCCCCGTGAGGCTGCGCAGCCAGGTGTACTGGAGCTGCTTGTTGCGCCAGAGCTCGGCGAGGGCGGGGAGGCGATCCCCGAGCACGTCGCGCGCCGTCCCGGTCGCGCTCGCGAGGTCGAAGAGCGTGCCGTATGCGTCGAAGACCGCGGCGCGTACACCGGCGATCCGGGCGGGTTGCGCGACCTCTGTCTGGGTGGCCATGGCAGGGATTGTAAGCGGCCGGACTCACGGCGCGTGGACGTTTGCGGCTGGGGCCCTCCGGCCCCGGCCCACCGGGGGCCGACGCGGGCGCTCCCTCCGGGGACCCCGCGGGGGTACGATCGGTGGAAGAGGATCGCCATGCTCCGGGGGCTCCTCATCGCAGCGTCCCTCTCGGCCGCGTCCTCGGCCGCGTCGGCGGCGAGCGCGCCGCCGATCGACGCGTGGAGCGAGCCCGTCCCGGGGGCCGCCGAGGGGCTCACCGAAGCGGGCACCCGGGTCCTCCGGGCGCACGTCGCCGGCGGCGTCGACGCCGAGCTCCGCTGGGCGCGCTTCGGCGACCTGCGCGCGGAGCTCGAGCGGCTCTACGGCGCGCGCCACTGGACCCTCGCCTGGTTCGGCGACGGGCGCCCCAGCGACGCGGCCTGGCGCCTCGCGGCCGTCCTCGGCGCCGCAGCGCAGGAGGGGCTCGACCCGCTCGACTACGGGGCCGACGTCCTGGAGCCGCGCCTCGCCGCGGCGGAGCGGGGTGAGGTCACCGAGGCGGAGCGCGTCCGCCTCGACGTCGCGCTCACGGTGTCGGCGCTCCGCTACGCGCGGGACCTCGCCCTCGGCCGGATCCGGCCGCTCCCGGGGACCGAGCTGCTCGGCAGGCTGCAGCTCGCGCGCACGGCCGAGCCGCCTCCCGACCTCGCCGCCGTCGTGGCCGCGGCGGCCGCGTCGAACGAGCCGGGGCGGGTCCTCGCCACGGTGGAGCCCGACTGGCCCGCCTATCGGCGCACGCTCGCCGAGCTTCGGCGGTGGCTCGCACGGGCGGCCGCGGATCCGGTGCGTCTCCTCTCGCCCCCGCCGGCGCCGATCGCGCCGGAGCGGTACGCGGAGGGGGCGCTCCTCGCCGCGCGCCTCGCGGAGCTGGGGTTCCCCGTCGCCAGCCCAGCGCCCCCGTCGGCGGACGCCGCCGCCTGCCGCTCGCCGCTCGCCGAGGCGGTGGCCGCCTTCCAGGCGCGGCGCGGGGTCGACGCGACGGGCTTCGTGGACGCGCCGACGATCCGGGAGCTGAACGTGCCCGCCGGGCGCCGGGTGGCGCAGCTCTCCCTCGCGCTCGAGCGGTGGCGCTGGTTCGGGCGGCGACCGCCCGCCTCCTGGATCGTGGTCAACGTCCCGGAGTTCGCGCTCCACGCGGGCGACGGCGATCGAGACCTCTCGATGCGCGTCGTGGTGGGGCAGGCCTACGAGTGGGGCACGCCGCTCCTCGCGTCCGAGCTCTCCCAGGTGGTCTTCAGGCCGGCGTGGAGCGTCCCGCTCCCCATCCAGCAGGCGGAGCTCGTGGAGCGTGTCGAGGCCGACCGGGGCTTCCTCGCCGCGGGCGACTTCGACGTCGTCGACGCGTCGGATCGCCCGACGAGGCCCCTCGCGACGCCCGAGCTGATCTCCGGGCTGCGGAGCGGGGTGCTCAAGCTGCGGCAGCGCCCGGGGCCTGGCAACGCCCTCGGGCTCGTGAAGCTCTCGCTGGCCCGCTCCAGCTGGATCTACCTCCACGGCACGCCGGCGCCGGAGCTCTTCTCCCGGTCCCGGCGCGACTTCAGCCACGGCTGCATCCGCGTCGAGGATCCGGCGGCGCTGGCGGGGTGGGTCCTGCGCGACGAGCCGGGGTGGACGCCCGGGGCCGTCCGGTGGGCGATGGCGTCGCCCCGCACGCTCGAGGTCGACCTGCGCAGCCCGCCGACCGTCCTCATCGCGTACTTCACCGCCACGGCGTGGGACGAGGGGGGCGCAGGCTTCTACGAGGACGTCTACGGCCAGGACGCCGCGCTCGCCGGGGCGCTCCGGGAGGAGGCGGCGCGGCGGGGCGGGGGGTGAGGGTCGCGGAGCTCGCGGGCGCGGTGGGCCATCCGAGCGGCTCACGCAGGACGAGCCAGCCCACGCCCCGGCGCCTCGAAGAAGTCGAGGAGCGCGCCGCTGGTGACCCACGGGTGCTGGCTGGGGAAGAGGTGCCCCGCGCGCGGCAGGACCTCGACGCGGATCCGGGGGGCGACGCCCCGCACGCGGGCTGCGGCCCGGGCCGCGTCGTAGATGGGGTCGTCGCTGCCGAGCAGCAGCAGCGTGGGCGGCTCCAACGCCGCGAGCTCGTCGTCGTCGATCACCGGGATCGCGATCGTGCTCGGCTTCACGGCTCGCCATCGCAGGATCGCGTCGTCCATCGCCCACTCGGGCATGACCGGCGCGTCCTGGGCCGCCATGTACCGGAAGAGCCCGCGGATCAGGGACGGCCGGTTGGTGACCTGGGCGACGACGGCGCGGAGCAGCATCGGTCCGCGCATGCGCTGGAGCGATGCCGGCGCGAGCAGCGCCAGCCGCTCGACGCGGGCCGGGTGGGCGAGGGCGAAGTGGAGCGCGATCCAGCCGCCGAGGGAGAGCCCGACGACGCACGCGCGCTTCAACCCCAGCGCGTCGAAGACGTCGTCGAGCCAGGCGGCGTGGGCCCCAGACCGGTAGCCGGGGCGCGCGCCGGCGCTCTTCCCGGGCTCGCCGATCAGGTCCACGAGGTGGACCCGGTGGCGGCGCGCGAGGTCCGGCACCACGGGGAACCAGCTGGTCGAGTTGGTGCCGAGACCGTGCAGCAGCACGAGCGGCGAGCCCCCGATCTGGCCGCACGAGATCACGTGCGTCGGGCCGAACCGCGTCTCGACGTGGCCCGCCTCGAAGGGGACGGGCCACCTCGCGAGCACGGCGTCGTAGGAGGCCGCGGCCGCGTCGCGCGCGCGCTCCGAGCGGTACGGGTTCACCGGCGCCGCCTCCCCCATGTCGCACCTCCGTCGCTCGGGGATCCGAGGGGCGCCATTCTCGCGCCGATCCGGCGGCCCCGCACGCGGCGTCAAGTCGCGTGCGAGACGGCGCAGGCCGTGGAGGGGGAGCCCGAGGCTGCGCGCTTCGCCGGCCCCGGGCCTCCTCCGCTCGTCACGGCGCGATGCCGAGCGAGTTCATCTTGCCGTTGACGCGCCCGATGGTCGCGTCGATCTCGGCCATGAAGTCGCCCTGGGTGATCGTCTTCCCGAGCCCGAGCATCTGCACGATCACCGGCTTCAGCTCCGCGGGAGTCTTGCCCCCCGGCCCCAGGATCGTCGGCGCGAGCTGCGAGAGCAGCTCCGCCATGGCGTCGTGGCGGAGCTCGTCGGTGGGGAGCGAGAGCACGCCACCCAGCTGACCGACCAGCCAGTGCGAGATCCCGTAGGCGTTGCCGACGACCGCGGGCGCCAGCGCCGCGTCCGCTCCGAACTGCGGCAGGATCAGCTCGACCTCGGGGACCAGCGTCCCGAGGAGCACGGCCGGATCGGCGGGGACCGCGCAGGCTGCCGACTGCGCGAGCGCAGCGCCCAGCGACGGGTCGGCGTCGGCGAGGAGCAGGTCGACGGCGTACTCGACCATGAGGTGGCTGACGAGCGGGAGCAGCGCCTCCGGGATGCCGGAGTACGCGACGGCCTCGGGAGGAAGCGACGCCTGGAAGAGCTCCGCCTTCGCGATCACGTAGCCCTTGTCCCTGGCCTGGGTGATCCCCGACCAATGCGCCGTCGAGTCGGTCCCCCAGCCGTCGTTGTGCGTCGAGAAGCCGTAGGCGAACGCGAGATCCACGTCGGAGGGGTTCGGCATGGCCGTGGCGACCGTCCACGCCGTCGCCGCCGTCGCGTTCCCCTCGCCGTGGACGATGTCCGCGAGCTTCTGGCCGAGCTGCGAGAAGTCCAGGTTGAAGAGGTCGACGGCGTTGGCGCCGTCGATCCGGTTGCAGAGCTCGTCGGCGCTGGTGAGCCCCGCCTTGAAGTTGGTGTGCCTTGCGATGTACCCGTGCGTCCCTCCGGCCCAGCCGAGCGCCGCGCCGGGCAGGCCCCACGCGACGGCCAGGATCGCAGCGAGCCGCGCGAAGCGGCGAGCATCCCCTCGTTTCATGGTGCATCCCTCCCCTTGACCGCGAGTTCAGTGGGAGGGTGTGCGCAACGCGCCGGATGTGACAGCCGACTCGTGGGGCGCCTCGTCGGGGGCGCCACGGACGGTCACTGCCGGCACGTCGGTCGCTCCGCGGCGTCGTCCTCGCCTCTCATGCCCGCGTCCGGCCGGGACCGGGGGTGCGCCGACGTCCGCAGCCGTTGTGCACGCGTCGCCGGCGTGCTCCCATCGCGTCCATGAAGGCCTCCCGCTTCTTCCGGTTTGCCAACAGGGCCAACTCCCTCCTGCTCTTCGTCCTCCTCGCGGTCGGCGCGGTGGCGCTGCTCGCCGCCGGCGTGGCGGAGGTCTGGAGCCACCTGGGGCGTCACCGGCCCGAGGCCCGGGGCGCCGGTTCGCCTGGGGAGGAGCGGCTCGAGCTTCAGGCGCCGGTGGCCATCGAGGGGACGGCGGTGACCATCGTCCCGCGGAGCGGCGCGTGGGAGGCGAGGGGCTACTCTTCCGGCGAGGGCGGGCGGGAGACCCGCAACCTCCTCTTCCACGACGTCTCGACGGGGCGGATGCATTGGCTCCGCCCGAAGGACGACGCAGCCATCATCGACTGGGAGGTGCTGCGCGAGGGGGAGGTGGCCGCGTCCTACGAGGAGGAGCCGGGGCGGGGGGCACGGGGCAAGGGACCGCCCCTGGCGGTCCGCTACGAGATCGCCGAGGCGGACACGGACGGCGATGGCGTCATCGGCGCGGGGGACAGGCTCCAGGTCGGCGTGTCGGGGGTCGCGGGGGACGGCTACGCGACCGTGCTCCGCGACGTGGACGAGCTTCGCGGCCGCTCGGCGCCGTCGGGCGGGAGACTCGCGCTCTTCTTCCGGCGCGGCGAGAAGGAGTGGGTGGCGGAGGTGGACCTCGCCGCCCGCAGGCTCGTCCGCGAGACGCCGCTCCCCGAGCGGTAGCAGGCCTCACGACCGGCGATCTGGGGCGGTGGCGTCGCGTCCGGGTCCTCATCCTTTGCGCCCGTCGCGTCCCCGCCCTATCGTGCTCACACCATGACCTCCCTCGCCTCGCTCTGGCTGCCGATCCTGATCTCCGCCGTCCTCCTCTTCTTCCTCTCCGCCGCGAGCCACATGGCGCTCCCCTGGCGGAAGGGGGAGTGGAAGCGGATCGCCGGCTTCGAGGCGGTGCAGGGCGCGCTGAAGGGGCTGCCGCCGGGGCTCTACTCCTTCCCGGCCGCGCCCGACCCGAAGCAGCAGATGACGCCGGAGTGGACCGAGCGCTGGGCGAAGGGGCCCTCGGGCTGGCTCACCCTCGCGCCCCCCGGGCCGATCCGGATGGGGCGCAACATGGCGCTCTCGCTCCTCGTCTTCTTCGCGGTCGCGCTCCTCGAGGGGTACGTCGCGGCGCAGGCGCTCGCCCCCGGCGCCCCGTACCCCGCCGTCTTCCGGCTGGTGAGCACCGTCGGCGTGATGACCTTCGGGGTCAGCTCGGCCTTCACCTCGATCTGGTACCACCGGCCCTGGCGCGCGTACCTCTCCGACCTCTTCGACGCGCTCCTGTTCGCCTTCGCGATGGCCGGCGTCTTCGGGTGGCTCTGGCCGAGGTGACGACGCGCCCGCTCCTCAGCCCTCGAGCGTCGAGACGTCCCCCTCCGGCTGGCCCAGCGCGCGGGCCTTGAGGACGCGGCGCATGATCTTGCCGGAGCGGGTCTTGGGGAGCGCGTCCACGAAGGTGATCGACTCGGGCCGGACGATCGGGCCGAGGTGCTTCGCGACGAACTCCTTCAGCTCCTCCGCGAGCGCGTCACCCGGCTGGAACCCCTGGCGGAGGACGCAGTGGCAGTGGATCGCCTGCCCCTTCACGTCGTGGGGGAGGCCGAACACGGCCGCCTCCGCCACCGCGGGATGGGCCACGAGCGCGCTCTCCACCTCCGCCGTGCCCAGGCGGTAGCCCGAGACCTTGATCACGTCGTCGACGCGGCCGACGATCCAGAAGTAGCCGTCGGCGTCCCGGCGGGCCGCGTCGCCGGTGAGGTAGAGGCCGGAGAACTTCGACCAGTACTGCAGCACGTACCGCTCGGGGTCGCGGAAGATGGTCGCCGCCATCGCCGGCCAGGGGTGCTTCAGGACGAGCAGCCCCTCGTCGCCGTCCCGGACCCTGCGCCCGTCCTCGTCCAGGATCTCGGCCTCCTGACCGAAGAAGGGGAGGGTGGCCGACCCGGGCTTGAGCGGCGTCGAGGGCAGCGGCGTGATCTGGAACATCCCGGTCTCGGTCTGCCACCAGGTGTCCATCACCGGGCACCGGCCGCCGCCGATCACGCGGTGGTACCACTTCCACGCCTCCGGGTTGATCGGCTCTCCCACGGTGCCGAGCAGCCGGAGGGTGGTGAGGTCGTGCCGGTCGGGCCAGGCCTCGCCGAAGCGCATCAGGCCGCGGATGGCGGTGGGGGCCGCGTAGAGGACGGTGATCCCGTACTTCTCGACGAGCGCCCACCACCGGTCGGGGTACGGGTAGGTCGGGGCTCCCTCGTAGATGAACGTCGTGGCGCCCATGAGGAGCGGGCCGTACACGATGTAGCTGTGGCCGGTCACCCAGCCCGGATCGGCGGCGCACCAGAAGCGGTCCTCGTCACGCAGGTCGAAGACGTACTTGAGGGTCGTGTAGATGCCGACCATGTAGCCGCCGTGGACGTGGACCAGCCCCTTGGGCGTCCCGGTCGTCCCCGACGTGTAGAGGACGTAGAGCGGGTCGTAGGCGTCCATCGGCTCCGTCGCGCAGTGGGCCGTCGCGAGCGGCAGCTTCATGAGCTCGTCGTAGAGGTAGTCCCGGCCGGGCTCCATCCGGATCTCCTGGCCGGTGCGGCGCAGGACGATCACCGTCTGGACGGAGGGGCAGCGCCGGACGGCCTCGTCCACCGTCCGCTTCAGCTCGAGGACCTTGCCGTTCATGAAGCCGCCGTCGGCGGTGATGACGACGCGCGACTCCGAGTCCTGGATCCGCCCCTGGAGGGCGTCCACCGAGAACCCGCCGAAGACCACCGAGTGGATCGCGCCGATCTTCGCCGTCGCGAGCATCGCGATGACGATCTCGGGGACGCGCGGCATGTAGATCGTGACGCGATCGCCCTTCTTCACGCCCATCGCCTTCAGGACGTTCGCGAACTTGCAGACGTCGCGGTTGAGGCCGAAGTAGGAGAGCGTCCGGACCTCCCCCTGCTCGCCCACCCAGACGAGCGCCAGCTTGTTCTTGCGCCACGTCCGCTGGTGCCGGTCGAGGCAGTTCTGGACGATGTTGCAGCGGGCCCCGGCGAACCACTTGAAGAAGGGGCGGTTCGACGCGTCCACGACGCGGTCCCAGCGCTGGTACCACTCGAGCTCCTCCGCCTCCCGCGCCCAGAAGGAGTCGGGATCGGCGAGCGCCTCCGCCGCGAGCGCGTCGCGGTCCTTCACGCGGGCCTCGGCGAGCACCTCCGCCGGAGGAAGGTAGACCTCACCCTCGAGCGCCTTCGAGCCCATGGTGGCCTCCGTCGATGGCCCCCTCGGCTGCGGAGAACATAGCGGCGCCGGGCGCGCCCGGGGCGTCCCTGCGGTGTTAGGTCCTTTGCCCCGCCTACGCGTCGTACTCGGGGATCGTCCAGGGCTCGCGCTCGGCCTCGGCCTCCCAGCGACGGAAGGCGGGCCACGCGAGCAGGGCGTCCCGGTAGGCCGCCGCCTCGGGCGGCAGCGGCACGTCGTAGGTCCGGAAGCGGGCGGCGACGGGCGTGAAGAACGCGTCGGCGATGCCGTACTCGCGGAAGAGGAAGGGGCCACCGGCGCCGAAGGCGTGGCGCAGGTCGCTCCAGATCTGCGCGACGCGCGCGACGTCCTGCTGGACGCCGGGCGCCTCCCAGCCGCCGGGGCGCCGCCGCCGGAGGTTCATCGGCAGCGCCTGCCGGAGCGCGGTGAAGCCGCCGTGCATCTCGGCGCAGACCGACCGCGCCGTGGCGCGGGCGACGGGGTCGGCCGGCCAGAGCCGCGAGGAGGGGAACCGCTCGGCGAGGTACTCGGCGATGGCGAGGGAGTCCCAGACGACGACGCTCCCGTCGAGCAGCGCGGGGAGCCGCCCGGAGGGCGAGCGCTTGCGGATCTCGGCGGCCGTGCCCGGCTGCCGGAGCGGCACGACGATCTCCTCGAACGGCGCCCGGGTCCGCTCCAGGACGAGCCAGGCGCGGAGCGACCAGGAGGAGTAGTTGCGGTTCGCGATGGCGAGCTTCAGCGCGGGCATGGCGGCCTCCGGGGGAGAGGCTACGACGGGCGGGGGCGCCGCGTCACCGCCGGGAGCACGGCGGCGCAGGCGAGGAGCCCCGCGATCCACGGGAGGGCCCCCGCGTAGGAGCCGGTCCAGTCCTTCACGAGGGCCACGAAGATGGGGCCGGCGATCCCGGCGACGCCCCAGGCCGAGAGGATCCAGCCGTAGTTCACGCCGAGGTGGCGCGTGCCGAACCAGTCGGCGACGAAGGAGGGCATCGTCCCGAAGCCGCCGCCGTAGCAGAGGAGGACCACGGCGAAGAGCGCCGAGGCGGCCCCCAGCGCGTGGACGCGGGTCGCCGCGAGGAAGACGACCACCTGGATCCCGTAGATCAGGACGTAGGCGGCCCGTCGCCCGATCCGGTCGGAGACGGCGCCCCAGAGGAAGCGGCCGATCCCGTTCGCCACCGCGATGGTGCCGTAGGCCGCGGCCGCGGCGGCCGGCGCCGCCCCGGTCAGCTCGCGCAGGATGGGGACGGCGTTGGAGATGAAGAGGATCCCCGCCGTGACGTTGAGGAAGAGCATCGCCCAGAGGGACCAGAACTGCGGGCGCCGGAGCGCCTGCGCGGGGGGCAGGTCCGGGCCGGCGGCGGGCGGGGCGTCGGCGCGGGGCGCCGGCTCGGGGAGGCGGAGCCCGGCGGGAGGATCGGCGACGAGCGCGGCGGCCGCGCCGCCGAGGACGAGGAAGCAGGCGCCGGAGACGGTGAAGGTCCGGAGCAGGACGGCGGTGGACGCCGGCGTGAGCGCGCCGCTCCCCGCCTTCGCGAGGCCGGCCGCCTCGGCCGCGACGGCGGCGAAGGCCGGGAGCGACTTGAGCAGCATGGCGTAGAAGAACGCGCCGAGCCCGAAGCCCATGACGACGAGGCCGCTGCCGAGCCCGCGCCGGTCCGGGAACCATTTGGTCACCGCGGCGACGGGGGTCACGTACCCGAGCCCCAGCCCGAGTCCGCCCACGACGCCGAAGGTCGCGACGAGCCAGGGCCAGCCGAGCCGGGCCGTCCCGAGCCCCGCGAGCAGGTTGCCGGCCGCCCAGAGCAGCGCGCCGGCGACGGCGACGGGACGGGGCCCCGCGCGATCCTGCCAGCGCCCGCCGACGATCGCGCCGACGCCGAGGAAGAAGATGGCGGCCGCGAAGGGGGCGGTCGTGCGCGCGGCCGACCACCCGAAGGCGGCGGCGAGCGGCTGCGCGAAGAGGCTCCAGGCGTAGACGGTGCCCAGGCAGGCCATGAGCGCCGTACCCGCGGCGGCGACGAGCCAGCGGCGCCCGATCAAGGCGCGGCCCCCGCGGCAGGGGAGGGCCGGCCGCTCCGGCGACCGGACGGCATTCCTTCGTGGGCTCTCGGTCGGGTGGGCATCTCCGTGTCCTCCAGGGCAACGGACGATACGCCGCAGGGCGCGAAGCCAGCCAGCGACATGTGCGCGGTCGGTGCCCGTGTGGCCGTCGGTCGGTCCGGCCGGCGGCCGTGGTCCCCGGCCCCGGTGACGCGCCGTCACGGGAGCGGATTCGTTCGCCGGACCGTGTACCGTCCCTGCAGAACCGCTGGCGGAGCCGGTGAGGCCGGGCCGCCACGGGGGGAAAGAAATGAGAGCGCTCCTCGCCGTCTCCACCCTCGCGATCCTCCTCGCCGGCTGCCCCGACCCCGCGGGCTCCTGTGCCGAAGGAAGCTTCTCCTGTGGTGACCCCGCCGGCGGCCCCGCCTGCTGTCCGGTCGGCGACTCCTGCTGCTTCGGCTACGATCTCTGCTGCAAGGAGACCTATCCGCACCTCGGGCAGCGCCACTCGGACGGCGCGAAGATGTGCTACCAGAGCCTCACCGGCGAGGGCGACACCTGGACGCTGCTGACGGTCTGCGGGAAGCCGGCCTCCTACTGAGGAGGGAGCGCGGACGTCCGGACGGTGCGAAGATGGCGCCGTGCTGCCCCTCGCCATCCGCGTCCGCGGCCTCGTCAAGCGCTTCCCGCCCGACGTCCTCGCCGTGGACGGGCTCGATCTCGAGGTCCGCGCCGGTGAGTGCTTCGGCCTGCTCGGCCCCAACGGCGCGGGCAAGACCACGACCCTCGAGATCCTGGAGGGGCTGCTCCCGGCGACCGCCGGCGACGTCGAGGTGCTGGGAGGGCGCTGGTCGCAGGACGCGGCCTCGCTCCGCGCGCGCATCGGGATCACCCTCCAGGAGACGCACCTGCCCGATCGGCTGACGGTCGAGGAGGTGATCCGGCTCTTCCGCTCCTTCTTCCCGAGCGGGCGCGGGGTGGACGAGGCGATCCGGCTCGTCGGGCTCGACGAGAAGCGACGCACCTGGTCCGAGCGGCTCTCCGGCGGCCAGCGGCAGCGGCTCGCCGTCGCCTGCGCGCTGGTCGGCGATCCGGCGCTCCTCTTCCTCGACGAGCCGACCACGGGGCTCGACCCGCAGTCGCGCCGCAGCCTCTGGGAGGTGGTCGAGGACTTGAAGCGCGAGGGGAAGACGGTGCTGCTGACCACGCACTACATGGAGGAGGCGGCGCGGCTCTGCGACCGGCTCGCGATCGTGGACCACGGGAAGGTCATCGCGCTCGGGACGCCGGCCGAGCTGGTCGCCCACCACTCCGGACGCACGCCGCCGGAGTCGGCCACCCTCGAGGACGTCTTCGTCAACCTCACCGGGAGGCACCTCCGTGACTGAGCCCACCGCGACCGCCGAGCCGCGGCGCTCTCCCCTGTGGCAGCTCACGCTGGCGCGGATCCGGCTCTTCTACCGGGAGCCGTCGGTCCTCTTCTGGACCTTCCTCTTCCCCATCCTGCTGACGGTCGCGCTCGGGATCGCCTTCCGCAGCCGGCCGCCGGAGGCGATCCGCGTGGCGGTGGTCGCCGGCCCCGCCGCCGAGGCGACGCGCGCGGCCCTCGCCGCGCGGCAAGACGTCGAGGCGACGGTCCTCGACGAGGGGCCGGCGCGATCGGCGCTGCGGACCGGGCGGGTCGCGGTGGTGGTCGAGCCGGGGCCGGCGCCGGTGCTGCGCTTCGACCCGACCCGCCCCGAGAGCCGGCTCGCGCACCTCGTGGTGGACGACCTGCTCGAGCGGGCGGCCGGTCGCAGGGACGTGCTCACCCCGCGCGAGGAGACCGCCTCGGAGCCGGGCTCGCGGTACGTCGACTTCCTCATCCCGGGCCTGCTGGGGATGAACATCATGTCCACGGGGATGTGGGGGATCGGCTACGTCATCGTGGAGAACCGCCAGAAGAAGCTGCTCAAGCGGCTCGCGGCGACGCCGATGCGCCGGGGCCACTTCCTCCTCTCCTTCGCGGTGGTCCGCTCCCTCTTCCTCGCGCTGGAGGTGCCCTTCCTGCTCGGCTTCGGCGTCCTCACCTTCGGTGTCCCGCTGCGCGGCGCCCTCGGGACCCTCGCGGTGGTCGTCGTGGCCGGCGCCGTCGCGTTCGCGGGGCTCGGGTTGCTCGTCGCGTCGCGCGCCGCGAACGTCCAGACGGTGAGCGGCCTCATCAACCTCGTGATGATGCCGATGATGCTGATGTCGGGGGTCTTCTTCTCCTCGGAGCACTTCCCGGCGCTGCTGCAGCCCCTCGTCCGCGCGCTGCCCCTCACGGCGCTCAACGACGCCGTCCGCGCCGTCATGAACGACGGGGCCTCGCTCCTCGCCGTCGCCCCCCAGGTCGGGCTGCTCGCCGCCGTCGGCGCGGCCAGCTTCGCCCTCGCGCTCCGGATCTTCCGCTGGGTGTAGCCACGCCGACGCCGTCCCCTCTCCCTCATCGAGGGTCAGGGTGGAGCAGCCTCACGTGCTGGCGACGACGTCGATCCAGTTCGCGAGCACCTGTGTCGCCCACGGGGTCGCCCGGACGGTGCCGAGGGCGGCCGAGCAGCCGCCGGGGCGCGCCGAGGAGAGCATGCGGCGGCTCGCGGCGATCGTCGCGCGGCTGCGGGCGTCGTCGAACTCGGGGTGGAACTGGACGGCGCGGAGGTGGTCCCCCGCGGCGAAGGCCTCGACCGGCGTCCGCGCGCTGCTCGCGAGGAGGCGCGCGCCCGGCGGGACCGTGGCGACGTGGTCCTCGTGCGCTTCGGGGGCGAGGAACGTCCCCGGGAGGCCGGCGAAGAGCGGGTCGGCGACGCCGAGGGCGGTGAGCGTCACGGCGCGGGCGCCGCCGTCGGGGCCGCGCGGGTTGCGCTCCACGCGCGCGCCGAGCGCCCAGCCGAGCAGCTGGTGGCCGAAGCAGACCCCGAGCACCGGGCGGTCGCGCGCCGCGGCGAGGGACCAGTGGGCGAGGGAGACCATCCAGGGCGCGCGCTCGGTGACGCTGGCGAGCGAGCCGGTGAGCAGGACGCCGTCGAAGCGCGCGGCGAGGGGGAGGGGGGCCGTCGCGTCGGCCTGCTCCACGGCGACGCGGGGCGCGAGGAGCCGCTCGAACCAGGCGCCGAAGTCGCCGTGGCGGGCGGTGACGGCCGCCGAGGGGCGGCCGGTGCGGACGAGGAGGACTCGCTTCGTGGCGGGCATGTGGGGCTCTCCCATAATACGGCGGCGGCGCCCGCGCTCGCCCGCTCCCCGCGGCGGTGCGGGGAGGGGGGAGCGGGGCGCCGCCGTGGACGAGGCGGGCTACGTCGTGCTCGTGTGCGGCGCGCCGACCGGCACCGGCGCCGAGGCGACGCTCGCCTTGGGGACCATGACGGTGGTCGTGTTGGGACCGCCGAAGTCGTAGCCGAGGACGCCCATCTCCGGGATGTCCAGGCCGTTGACCTCGTCCTCCGCGGACGGCCGGTTGCCGACCAGCTTGCCGATGAGCCAGAAGGCGAGGGCGGCGACCGGCGCCACGTAGGCGACGTTGGCGAGGACGCCGATGACCGACGCGACGAACTGGCCGCCGTCCCCGTAGAAGAGGCCGGTCACGCCGTGGGCGACGCCGTTCAGCCCCTTGCCGTAGGTGCCGTTCGCGAAGAGGCCGGTGGCGAGGATGCCCCAGGCGCCGTTGACGCCGTGGACGGCCGAGGCGCCGACCGGGTCGTCGAGCTTCAGCTTCCGCTCGATGAAGAGTGCGGCCACGATGACGAGGACGCCGGAGATCGCGCCGATCAGCATCGCCGCCCAGGAGGAGACGAAGGCGCAGGGGGCGGTGATCGCCACGAGGCCGGCGAGCATGCCGTTGGCCATCCAGGTCGGATCCGGCTTGCCGAACTTCGCCTTGGCGTACAGGTAGGCCGTGAAGGCGCCGGTCGCCGACGCGAGCATCGTGTTGACGGCGACGATGGCGAGCTGGCCGTCGGTCCCGGCGAGCGTCGAGCCGGCGTTGAAGCCGAACCAGCCGAACGCCAGGATGAACGTGCCGGTCATCACCTGCGGGATGTTGTGGGCCGGGATCGGCCGCGGCTCGCCCTTCGGGCCGAACTTGCCGATGCGGGGGCCGATCATCTTCGCGAGGACGAGGGCCATCACGCCGCCGGTCAGGTGGACGACCGAGCTGCCGGCGAAGTCGACGTGGCCGTGGCCGAGCCCGAAGTTGACGCCGAGCTGCGAGAGCCAGCCGCCGCCCCAGACCCAGTTGGCGTAGACGGGGTAGATGATCGTCGAGATG
>DATIVK010000035.1:0-16314 GCA_035465955.1 Anaeromyxobacteraceae bacterium
GAGCCCGGCATCTTCGGGATGTCCTTCAGCTCCTCCGGCGTCATGCCGTAGATGTCCTTGTCGAGGGGCTGGCCCGGGTTGATCTTGTTCTCGATGCCGTCGAGGCCGGCCATCAGCATCGCCGCGAACGCGATGTAGCCGTTGGCCGACGGATCCGGCGAGCGGAACTCGATGCGCTTCGCCTTGGGGGAGGGCGAGTACATCGGGATGCGGATCGACGCCGAGCGGTTGCGGGCGGAGTAGGCGAGGTTGATCGGCGCCTCGAAGCCCGGGACGAGCCGCTTGTAGGAGTTGGTCGACGGGCAGGCGAGCGCGGCGAGGGCCGGGCCGTGCTTGAGGATGCCGCCGATGTAGTACATCGCCAGCTCGGAGAGGCCGGCGTACCCGTCACCCGCGAAGAGCGGCTTGCCGTTCTTCCAGATCGACTGGTGGACGTGCATGCCCGAGCCGTTGTCGCCGTAGAGCGGCTTCGGCATGAACGTCACGGTCTTGCCGTGGCGGCGGGCGACGTTCTTGATGATGTACTTGAACCACTGGAGGTTGTCGGCCATCGCGGTCAGGGTGTTGAACCGGATATCGATCTCGGCCTGGCCGGCGCTGGCGACCTCGTGGTGCTGCCGCTCGACGTGGATGCCGACCGACTCCATCACGCGGCACATCTCGGTGCGGATGTCCTGCTGGCTGTCGGTCGGGCCGACCGGGAAGTAGCCCTCCTTGTACCGGGGCTTGTAGCCGAGGTTGCCGCCCGCCTCCTCGCGGCCCGTGTTCCACTGCCCCTCGACGGAGTCGACCTTGTAGAAGCCGTGGTTGACGCCCGAGTCGTAGCGGACCTCGTCGAAGATGAAGAACTCCGGCTCCGGCCCGAAGTACGCGGCGTCGCCGATGCCCGTGGACTTCAGGTACTTCTCCGCCTTCATCGCGATGTTGCGCGGGTCGCGGGAGTACGGCTCCTTCGTGATCGGCTCGACGACGTTGCAGATCAGCGAGAGCGTGGGCTCCGCCATGAACGGATCGATCACCGCCGTGGACGCGTCGGGGATCACGAGCATGTCGGACGCGTGGATCGCCTGCCAGCCGCGGATCGACGAGCCGTCGAAGCCGAGCCCCTCCTCGAAGATGTCCTCCGAGAGCTCGTAGAGCGGGATGGAGAAGTGCTGCCAGGTGCCGATGAAGTCCATGAACTTCAGGTCGACGTAGGTGGCCTTCTTCTCCTTGGCCAGCTCCAGGACCTGCTTCGGGGTGAGGTTCGCCATCTTTTCTCCAGAACGGGGCCGCTTTGCGGCGTGGTCGCCGGCTCAATTAGCACAGGCCGTGCCACGGGGAAACGGACCAGATGCGTGCGAAAATGCTGCAAACACGGCGGATTTCAGCGCCGGGATCGGCGGGGATCGGGCGCCAAGCTGCCCATCTTTCAGGCAGATCCGGAAAGGCGGCGCGAGGGGCGCCGACGCGGCTCCGGATCGGGTCAGAAGGGGCGTGGGGCGGCGCCCGCCCGGCTGCCCGGATTGCAGGCAGCGCGATGAGCGGAATGCGGGCGGGGCGACATCAGCGACGGACGGTGAGCCCCAGGGCGCGGATCCGCTCGCGGAGCGTGTTCCGGTTCATGCCGAGGAGCTCCGCCGCGCGGAGCTGGTTGCCGTTGGTGCGCGCGAGGGCCGCCGAGAGGAGCGGTCCCTCGAGCGCCTCGAGCGCCGCCCGGTACCGCCCCTGCTCCGGCTCCGGGGCGTCGAGGACCGACTCGACGACCGCTCCCAGCCCGCGCTCCGCCGCGGCGACCGCCGGCAGCAGGCCCGAGAGGTCCGACGGCGCTACCCGGTGGCCGTTGAGCTTCAGCAGCGCGCGCTGGATGACGTTCTGCAGCTCGCGCACGTTCCCGGGCCACGGGTGGGACGCGAGCAGGGGCTCGGCCTCCCGCGAGAGCGTCACCGCGCGCCCCTTGAGCTGCTGGCCGTACTTGGCCACGTAGTGGCGGGCGAGCAGGACGACGTCGCCCTCGCGCTCGCGGAGCGGCGGGAGCCGGATCGGGACCACGGCGAGGCGGTAGTAGAGGTCGCGGCGGAAGCGCCCCTCCTCGACCGAGCGGGAGAGGTCGGCGTTGGTCGCGGCGACGATGCGGACGTCCACCGGGAGCGGGCGGTTGCCGCCCACGCGGTCGACCTCGCGCTCCTGGAGCACGCGGAGCAGCTTCGCCTGGAGCTCGATCGGCATCTCGCCGATCTCGTCGAGGAAGAGCGTGCCGCCGGTCGCCAGCTCGAACTTGCCGGGGCGCTTCTCCACGGCCCCCGTGAAGGAGCCCTTCTCGTGGCCGTAGAGCTCGCTCTCGATGAGGTCCTTCGGGATCGCGGCCATGTTGACGGTGATGAAGGGGCCGCGCGCCCGCGCCGAGTTGGAGTGGATGGCGCGCGCCACCAGCTCCTTGCCCGTGCCGCTCTCGCCCATCAAGAGGACGGTCATCTCGGTCTTCGAGACGCGGCCGATCTCCTTGAAGACCTCGACCATCGCCGGCGAGCGGCCGATGAGCGTGTCGGGGAGCGCGACCTCCCCCTTGAACCGCCGGGCGTCGGCGTCGGCGTCGCCTCGCGCGTCGGCGCCCTCGGCGCCCTCCGCCTGGCCCCCCGAGAGGTCGGTGATGATCCGCTCGACGCGCGTGAGGTCGAAGGGCTTGCCGACGTAGTCCGCCGCGCCGCGCTTCATCGCCTCGACCGCGGTGCTCATGGTGCTCTCGGCCGTCATCACGACGACGAACGGCGAGTCCGGCCGGCCGCTGATCTCCCCGAGGAGCTTCAGGCCGTCGTCGCCGGGGAGCCGGACGTCGAGCAGCACGAGGCCGACGCCGTCGCGCCCGGTCCCGTGGCGCCGGAGCTGCTCGCGCGCCGCCTCGGCGCTGTCGGCCTCGAGGCGGGGGACGCCGATCCGGTCGCAGGTACGCGCGAGCACGAATCGGACGGAGGGCTCGTCATCGACGATGAGGACCTTGCGCACGCCTTGCTCCCCGGGCCGCCGACGATCACCGCCGCCGAAGCCCACTGTTTGGGCGTCGACGGAGCAAGATCGGGGCCACTGCAACCCTTTGATTAGTATAGGAGCTGGCGTCCGGCGCTGCCTGAAACGTGGGCAGGACCCCCTAAGGGACGTCGAGCGGAAGGTAGAGGACCACCTCGGCGCCGGCGCCCGGGCGGTTCTTCACCTCCATGCGCCCGCCGTGGGCGTGGACGATCCGCTGACAGATCGGGAGCCCCAGGCCGGTCCCCTGCGGCTTCGACGTCGCGAAGGGGGTGAAGATGCGCGAGAGCATCGAGAGGGGGATCCCGGGCCCCGAGTCGACGATGCTGACCCGCGCGAGCGGGCGGGTCCTGCCCCCCTCGGCGCGGACGCGGACGCTCGCCACGCCGGTCTCCAGGATGACGTGCTTGTCGGTGGCGTCGGCGACGGCGTCGAGCGCGTTGCGGACGACGTTGAGCACCACCTGCGTCAGCTTCTCGGAGTCGCCCAGGACCGGCGGCAGCGACGGGTCGTACCGCTCGGTGAACGCGACCCGCGACGCGCCTGGGATGCCGCGGGCGAGCACGATCACGTCGCGCAGCACGTCGTGGATGTTGACGGGGCCCGGGTGGAGCCGCGCCGGGCGCGAGAGATCGAGCAGCTCGCGCACCAGGCCGTCCACGCGCTTCGCCTCCCGCGCGATGACCTGGGCGTACTCCCGCGTCCCCTCCTCCGCCTCGCGGGCGAGGAGCTCGGCCGAGCCCTGGAGCCCCGCGAGCGGGTTGCGGATCTCGTGGGCGAGCCCCGCGGCGAGCGTCTCGAAGTCGAGCGCCTGCTCGCCCGCGCGCGGCCGCCGCAGCAGCAGGACCGCGCCGGCGCAGGTGCCGCCGTCGAGCAGCGGGCTCGCGTCCACCTGGATCACCGCGTCGGGATCCGAGGGGCTCGGCATCTCCGAGAGCACCGGCTCGAGCGACGCGCGGACCCGCTCGCTGGTCGCCGCGAGGAGGTCGCCGCCCGGCAGGGCGCGGAGCGGCCTGCCCGCCGCGCGGTCGCGGCTGCGCCCGAAGAACTCCTCCGCGGAGGGGTTCAGGTGGAGGACCGCGCCGTCCGCCGCGACGACCACGACCGGGTCGACGAGGGAGTCGACCGTCGCGCGCGCGAGCGTCGCCGGGAGCGCGGGCGCTTCGGAGGGGCGGGACGCCGGCGGAGCCGCTCGCGCCACGCGATCCCGCCCGGCCCTACAGGGCCTCTTCGCCGCGCTCGCCGGTGCGGATGCGGATGACCTCGTCGATCGGGAGGACGAAGATCTTCCCGTCGCCGATCCGCCCGGTCTTCGCCGCGCGCTCGATGGCCTCGACCACGCGGGTCACCAGCGCGTCGGCGACGACGACCTCCACCTTCACCTTCGGGAGGAAGTCCACGACGTACTCGGCGCCGCGGTAGAGCTCGGTGTGCCCCTTCTGGCGCCCGAACCCCTTGACCTCGGTGGCGGTGAGCCCCGCCACGCCGATCTCGGACAGGGCCTGTTTGACCTCGTCGAGCTTGAACGGCTTGATGATGGCCTCGACCTTCTTCACGGCGCACCCCTGTCTGAAAATTAGGCGTTGACGCTACGACCCGTCGCCGTGGGCGGTCAAGCTGCATCCGCCCCGTCACGTGCGTTCTCCGCGGTCAGGTTGCAAGCGATGGGCCGCGCCCCGGGCAGGCTCAACCCGCCGACGTGCCTCGCCCGCGCGCACGCGGGCGGCGGGGCCTGCCCGGAAGGCGGGCAGCGCCTGTCCGCCGGGCGGGCATTCACGCGGGGGCGGGGAAGGGGTATGGATCCGGCGATGGTGCCGACCGGACTCGCCCTGGGGGTCGCCGCGCTGGCGCTGGCGCTCGCGACGTGGGCCCACTTCTTCTATTGGGGCCGGCGGCTCAAGCTCCGCCCCGACGTCGACCAGATCCTGTACGCGCGGACCGCCGACGGCTGGCGCATCGCGCTCGCCCGGCGGCGCCCGCGAGGGCCGGCCCGTCGACCGCCGGTCCTCCTCTGCCACGGCCTCGCGGCCAACCGCCACGTGATGGACTTCGCGGCGCCGGGCCACTCGCTCGCGCTCGCGCTCGCGGCGCGCGGGTTCGACTGCTTCTCGATCGACCTCCGCGGGCACGGCCTCTCCGCGCCGACCCGGGAGGCGCCGCGGGCCTGGACCCTCGACGACTACCTGCGGGCGGACCTCCCGGCGGCGCTCGACCTCATCCGCGAGGAGACGGGGAGCGCCGAGGTGCTCCTCGTCGGCCACAGCCAGGGAGCGCTGCTCGGCCTCGCCGCCGCGGCGCTCACCCCCGAGCGGATCGCGGGGGTCGTCGCGATCGCCCCGCCGGGCCAGTTCGGCACCACCCCCGCGGTCCGGCAGCTCGTCCGGCTCGGCAACCTGGGGCTCGGCTTCCTGCTCCGGCCGCTCGCGCGGCTCTGGGCGCCGTTCGGCCCCATCTGGCACCCGCGCCTCGCCGAGCTGGCGCTCCGCCGCGCCAACGTCGAGCCCGAGATCTACCGGCTGTTCCTCGCGAACGGCGCCGAGACCGTGAACCCCGGCGTCGTCGCCCACTTCGCGCAGCTCGTCGAGGAGGATCGCTTCCGGTCCTTCGACCGCAAGGTGGACTACGGGGCCGCCTTCGCCCAGGCGAAGCGGCCGGCGCTCTTCATCTCGGGAGAGAAGGACGGCCTCGCGCCGCCGCGGGCCGTCGAGGAGAGCTGCGTGCGCTGGGGCGGGCCGAAGCGCTACTGGAGCGCCGGGCCGGCTTACGGCCACGGCGACCTCCTCATCGGGCGCCGCGCCGCGGCCGAGGTCCACCCGGTGATCGCCGCGTGGCTCGAGGAGCGCTCGACCCTCGCGCGGCCGGGGCCGGCCCCGCGGTAGATTGGGCGCGGGAGCCCCCGATGCGCCGTCGCTTCGCCCTCGCCGCCGCCATCCCCGCCTTCGTCGCCCTGCTCGCGATGGCGCTGCTCGCCGACCAGCTCGCGCGCCGGGCGCTCGAGCAGGAGCTGGGCGTCCGGCTCGTCGCCGTCGCCCGCGCCGCGGCCGCGACGCTGCCGGCGGACCGGGTCGCCGGGCTCTCCCCGGGCGACGAGGGGACGCGCACCCTCGCCCACGTCCGCGCCCGGCTCGAGTCGCTCGCCCGCGCGACGGACACGCGCATCTTCGTGATCCGGCCCGACCGCACCGCCCTCGCCGACTCCGCCGGTCGGCACCGGATCGGCGAGTCGCCGCCGGCCCTGGAGCGCGACCGGCTGGAGATCGCGGAGGCGGCGCGCGGCCGGGCGCTCCCCTCGCAGGTCCTCTTCGAGGGGCGCGACGGGCGGCTCTACAAGACGGGCTACGCCCCCCTCGTCGCCGACGACGGCGAGATCGTCGGCGTGGTGGGGGCGGACGGGACGGCCGCCTCCTTCGCGACGCTGCGCGGGTTCCGGCGCCTGCTCGTCGGGCTCGGGATCGGCGGCGCGCTCCTCGCCGCGGGGCTCGCGGCGCTCGCCGGGCTCTCGCTGACGCGGCCGCTGATGCGCCTGACGGAGGCGGCGGAGCGGATCGGGCGGGGCGACCTCGAGACGCCGCTCTGGCGGCGCGTCCGCAAGGATCAGATCGGCCTGCTCCGCGACACGCTCGAGAAGATGCGCAGCTCCCTGCGGGCGCGCGACGAGGAGCGGGAGACGCTGCTCGCGGGGATCGCGCACGAGATCCGGAACCCGCTCGGCGGGATGGAGCTCTTCACCGGGCTGCTCGCGGAGGAGCTCTCCGGCCGCCCCGAGCTGGCCCACGTGGACCGGATCCGGATCGAGCTGAAGACGCTCTCGAGGGTGGTGGACGAGTTCCTCGACTACGCGCGGGCGCGCCCGCTCCAGACGGAGCGGTGCCCGCTCGACGGGCTCCTCGCCGAGGTGGGCGTCCTCGTCGGCCCCATCGCCGCCGAGCGCGGCGTCCGGGTGGCCACCTCCGCGGCGGGGAGCTGCGCCGCCGATCGCGAGAAGCTGCGCCGGGCGCTCCTGAACCTCGCGCGGAACGCCGTGGAGGCCTCCGCCGGCGGCGCCACCGTGGAGATCGCGGCGCGGGAGGACGGCGACGCGGGCGCCGTCATCGAGGTCCTCGACCGCGGCCCGGGGCTGGGGCCGGAGGCGCGCGAGAAGCTCTTCCGCCCCTTCTTCACCACCAAGGAGCGGGGCACCGGGCTCGGGCTCGCCCTCGCCAAGAAGGTCGCCGACGCGCACGGCGGCACGCTCGAGCTGCTCCCCCGCGAGGGCGGCGGCACCGTCGCGCGGCTCACGCTGCCCCGCTGAGCCTGAGCGCGGCCGGGGCGTCCGCCGGCATGTCCCGCGCGGAGGCGCTTGCGGACCCCGGCGGCGGCGGAAGATAGTTCCCGGACCGTGGACACCGGGGAGATGCGACCGCCGAAGCGCGCCGTGCGATACCGCCGGTGGCCCCTCGTCGCCGCCTTCGGCCTGGCGGGCGCGGCCCTCGTGGGCTCCGCGTGGGTGATGGTGGCGTCGATGCGCGCCGACGCCCTGCGGGGCGCCGCGGCGCAGGGCGAGGCGATCGGCGCGCTCAAGGTGGCCGCCATCGAGGGCTGGATCGACGACCGCATCGCCGCGGCGCGCTACGCCTGCACCTACCCGGTGGCCGAGCGCGCCGGCCGCGCGGCGCTGGGCGGCACGATGGACGTCGCGCTCGCAGCGCACGTCCGGGAGGTCTTCCGCCACTTCGCCGAGAGCCTGGGGTACGAGCTCGTCGGCCTCCTCGACGGCGCGGGGCGGCCGATCGCGGTCGCGGGGCCCGAGGCGGCCGGCGCCGTCACCCAGGATCGCTGGCTCCTCGAGGCCGCGCTCGCCGATCCCGCGAGGGCCGCCGCCCGGCTCAAGATCTCCCCCGAGGGGCACGGGACCCTCGAGGCGGTGGTGGTCGTCCCCGTCGGCCAGCGCGCCTTCTCCTTCTGCGTCGTGCGCGCGGACGCGACGCAGATGGTCGCGCACGCCGTCGAGACGTGGCCGGTGCCGAGCGCGACGGGGAGCGCGGCGCTGATGCGCGCGGACGGGGACTCGGCGGTGCTGCTCATGCGCGGGCGGGAGCGCCCTGCGGAGGGGTTCCTGAGGGTGCCGCTGTCGCAGCGGGACCGCGCGGTGGTGCGCGCGCTGCGCGGCGAGCGGGGGCTCATCGAGGGGCAGGACCGCTTCGGCACCCGGATCCTGATCCAGGCGAGGCCCGTCCCGCGCACCGACTGGCTGCTCCGGACCCGCATCGATCGCGAGGAGGTCATGGCGCCGCTCCGGAGGCCGACGACGACGATCGTGGGGCTGGCGCTCGCCTTCCTGCTGGCGGGCGCCGCCATGCTCGGCCGCTGGTGGCGCGACGAGGGGCGGCGCGAGGAGGTCGAGCGGGAGCTGAGCCAGAGCCGGATCCGGCTGGAGCTCTCCCAGCGGATGGCGGGGCTCGGGCGGCTCGCGGCCGGCGTCGCCCACGAGGTCAACAACCCGCTCTCCTCGGTGATCGCCAACCTCGCGTTCGTGGCGGAGGAGCTGGGCGGCGCGCCGTCGCTCGAGGTCCGGCAGGCGCTCCGCGAGGCGCGCGACGGCGCCGAGCGCGTCGCGGACGTCGTGCGCGGCCTCAAGACCTTCTCGCGCCCCGGGGACTCGGCGCGCGGCGCCATCGACGTGCGCGAGGAGCTCGAGGCGGCGATCCGGCTGGCGCGCCACGAGCTGCGCCACCGCGCCACGCTCCAGGTGCAGCTGGATCCCGTCCCGCCCGTGGTCGCGGACGCGCACGAGCTGGGGCAGGTCTTCCTGAACCTCCTCGTCAACGCGGCGCAGGCCATCCCGGAGGGGCGGGCGGACGAGCAGCGCGTCACCGTGACCGCGCGGCCCCGCTCGGACGGGTGGGTGGCGGTGGAGATCGGCGACACCGGCGCCGGCATCCCGCCCGACGTCCTCGACCGGATCTTCGAGCCGTTCTTCACGACCAAGCCGCTCGGCGTCGGCACCGGCCTCGGCCTCGCGATCGCCCACGGGATCGTGGCCAACGCCGGGGGGAGGATCGAGGTCGAGAGCCGGGTGGGCGTGGGGAGCACCTTCCGCGTGCTCCTGCCGCCCGCGCCGGGGGCGTCCGCCCCGGCGCCGGGACCGGCGCCCGCGCCCGAGCGGCCGACGCGGGCGGGCGGCCGGGTCCTGATCGTCCACGACGAGCCGATCGTGGCGCGGGCGGCCGAGCGCGCCCTCGGCGGGCACGAGGTCGTGATCGCCACGTCCGCCGCGGAGGCGCTCCGGCTCCTCGAGGGAGGGGAGCGCTTCGACGCCGTCCTGTGCGACCTGATGATGCCGCAGATGACCGGGATGGAGCTCCACGCGCAGGTGGCGGCCACCGCGCCCGCGCTCGCGGAGCGGTTCGTCTTCATCACCGGCGGCGCCTTCACCGACGCCGCGGAGGCGTTCCTGCAGAGGACGCCGAACGGCTGGATCGAGAAGCCGTTCGATCCGCGCGGCCTCCGCGCGGCGGTGGAGCGGGCGATCGCCCATCGGCCGAAGGACGCCTAGCCGAAGACGGGGGTGGGGGCCCCGCGCAGCGGGGGAGGGCGAAGCCCTCGACGCCGGAAGCGAGCCGAGCGAAGCGAGAGCGAGCCGGTTCCGGCGCAGCAGGGGTGGGGCCCCGGCGGCTTCGCCGACGGGGCGGGGGCGCAGCCCCCCGCTTCACAGATAAGGCGAGAAGAGGCGCGCGACGCCGTCGCGGACGCGGATCGGGAGCGGCCGCGCGTCGACCTCCGCGAGCGTGATCGGGCGCGCGCGCGCGATCCGCGCCCGGACGAGCGCCTCCACCTCGTTCGCGAGGGCCGTGTCGAAGCACTCGACGTCGAGCTCGAAGTTGAGCCGCAGGCTGCGCGGGTCCCAGTTGGAGGAGCCGAGGAGCGTCCAGCACCCGTCCACCACCATCATCTTCGAGTGGTCGAAGGGGGGCGGCGACAGCCAGACCCGGCACCCCTGCTGCAGGACCTGCCAGAGCTGCGCCGTCTGCGCCCACCCCACCACCGGCAGGTTGGACCGCTCGGGCAGCACGATGTCCACCTCCACGCCGCGCAGCGCGGCGGCGTCGAGGGCGATCACCAGCGCGGGGTCCGGGAGGAAGTAGGGCGTCACGATCCGGATCGACGAGCGGGCGGCGCCGAGGGCGGCGAAGAGGAGCCAGCGGATCGTCTCGAAGTCCTCGTCCGGCCCGTCGGGGATGGCGCGGCCCAGGACGTCGCCCGGCCGCTCGAGGCCCGGGAAGAACTCGACGCCGTCGAGCGGCTCGCCGGTGGCGAAGCGCCAGTCCTCCGCGAAGGCCGACTGGAGCTGGGCGACGAGCGGCCCCTCGACGCGGAGGTGGAGGTCCTGGTGCGGCGTCGGGTTCGCGGCGCTCTCGGCGAACTCGTCCCGGATGTTGAAGCCGCCCGTGAAGCCGACCCGGCCGTCCGCGACGAGCACCTTCCGGTGGTTGCGGAGGTTGAGCGAGGGCACGAGCCAGGCGCTGATGCGCGGGAGGAAGAGCGCCACCCGGACGTCGGCCCGGCGCAGCTCGGCGTGCGCCGGCGGCCAGGTGTACCGGACGCCGACGGCGTCCACGAGGACGCGGACCTGGACGCCGCGCCACCGGGCGCGCGCGAGGGCGGCGATGAAGGCGTCGCCGACGACGCCCCGGTCGAAGATGTACGTCGAGAGCGTGACGGTCCGCTGGGCCCCCTCGATGGCCGCGAGCATCTCGGGGTACGCGGCGCCACCCCCGGGCAGGAGCGTGATCCGGGAGCCGTGGACGAGAGGGTTGCGCACGACCTGATCGCCGAACCGGGCGAGGCGATCGAGGTGGTGCGCCGAGGCCGGCAGGCGCAGCGGCTGGCCCGGCGGCTCGACCGGGCGGGCGCGCAGCCCCCCGGGCCCCAGCGCCAGGGCGCGCCGGCGGATCCGGTTCACGCCGAAGAGGAAGTAGGCGCTGGCCCCGAACGCGGGCGTCAGGAGGATCACCGCCACCCAGCCGATGGCCGCGCGCACGTCGCGCTTGTGCAGGACGGCGTGCCCCGCCGCGAGGAGCGAGGCGGCGAGGACCAGGGCGCCGGCGATGGTCTCCCATGGGCTCAGGGGCACGCGCCCACGAGTGAAGCACCCCCGCGCCCCTCCCGTCGAGGGTGCTGGCGGGTACATCCGCTGTATGCTCCCGGGATGGCGCGCATCCTGGTCGCCGACGACAACGACGCGATGCGTGACGGGATGGTCCTCTCCCTCACGCGGCTGGGGCACGACGTCCAGGGGGTGAAGGGCGGGGCGGAGGCGATCGCCGCCTACCGCAAGCGCCCGTCCGACGTGGTGGTGACCGATCTGCGGATGATCCCGGTGGACGGGATCGAGGTCGTGCGGCGCCTGCGCGAGCTGGACGCGGAGGCGACGGTGCTCGTCGTCTCCGCGCACGGGACCATCGGCTCCGCCGTCGACGCCATGCGGGAAGGGGCGATGGACTTCATCGAGAAGCCCTTCCCTCCCGAGGTGCTGCGGGCCCGGGTCGAGAAGGCGATCGAGATCGCGCGCGAGCGCCGCGTCGCCCGCACGGCCCGCGGCCGGGCCGAGGCGCTGGACGCCGACCGGGCGCGGGAGAGCGATCCCGCGGGGCTCGTGGGTGGGTCGGAGCCGATGCGGCGCGTGCTCGACCAGCTCCGCAAGATCGCGGCGTCCGACACGACGGTGCTCGTGCTGGGGGAGTCGGGCACCGGGAAGGAGCTGGTCGCCCGGGCGCTCCACGCCCAGGGGCCGCGGCGCGACGGCCCGTTCGTCTCCGTCTCCTGCGCCGCCATCCCCGAGGGGCTGCTCGAGAGCGAGCTCTTCGGCCACGAGAAGGGGGCGTTCACCGGCGCCATCCGCCGGAAGCTGGGGCGCTTCGAGCTGGCGCACGGCGGGACGCTCTTCCTCGACGAGGTCGGCGAGATCCCGCCGGCGATCCAGGTGAAGCTCCTGCGCGTCCTGCAGGAGCGCCGCTTCGAGCGGGTCGGCGGCGAGGAGACGATCGACGTCGACGTGCGCGTCGTGTCGGCCACCAACCGCGACCTGAAGGCGATGGTCGCGGCGGGGGGGTTCCGGGAGGATCTCTACTACCGGCTCGCCGTCCTGCCCGTGACCCTCCCGCCCCTGCGCGAGCGCACCGGCGACGTCGAGGAGCTGGCGCACTTCTTCATCCGGAAGCTCGCGCCGCGCGTCGGGCGCCGCGTGACCGGCTTCACGCCGGAGGCGCTCGCCCTGCTGAGGGGGCACCGCTGGCCGGGCAACGTGCGGGAGCTCGAGAACGTGGTCGAGCAGGCGCTCGTCTTCGCCGAGGGGGAGCTCGTCCGCCCGGAGGACCTGCCCGACGGGATGCGGGCGGCGCCGCGCCCGGTGGCGGTCCCGCTGCCGACCGGGGACCGGAGCCTCACCGACGTGCTCGAGGAGCTGGAGCGGCAGCTCATCCTCGCGGCCTGGGAGAAGGCGAGGGGCGTCAAGGCGGAGACCGCGCGGCTGCTCGGGATCAAGCCGAGCGCGCTCTACTACAAGCTCGAGAAGTACGGGATCGCGCAGGGGGGCGAGGCGGACGACGGGGGCGGGCCGCCGGAGGCGCCGGGAGAGTAGACTGTCGGCACCCCCGATGCTCCTCGTCGCGCTCGCCCTCCTGCTCGCCGCCGAACCGGTCGTCGACCCCGCGCGCGCCGAGCTGGACCGCGTCGCGTCGAGGATCGAGCGGCTGAAGGCCCGGCGGCTCAAGGGCGAGGACGTGACGCTCGAGCTGGAGCGGCTGCTCGTGCACGCGCAGGAGCTGGCGCAGCGGATCGAGCGGTCGCGGGGCGGATCGCCGCCCTCGTCGAGCGCGCCCGCCCCCGGCCCGTCCCCGGAGGAGCTGATCGAGCGGGCGGACGCGCTCCGCGACGAGTCGGATCGGATCGCGATCCAGCTCCGGGAGCTGGACCGCCGGATCGACGCCGTCCGCCGCGAGCGGCGGGTCGAGGCCGGCCTCGAGTCGCTGTCGCGCGAGCGCGCGCTGTTCGGCGATCCCGGCGCGAGCCGGGTCTCGCCCCGGGCGTCGCTCCCCGGAGAGGCCACCGGCGGCGACGGGGACGCGGCCAAGCCCGGCGACCTCGTCGGGCCCCGCGGCGCCGGGGGGGCCGGCACCGACGAGGGGGGGCGCGGCACCGCCCTGCAGCGGCTGGACCGGCTCCGCGCCGAGCGCGAGCGGCTCGCCGCGCGCCAGGCGGCGCTCGACGGCGAGGCCGCCGCGCTCGACGCCGAAGCCAGGAGGATCGCCGGGATCCGCTAGCCCGGGGACTGCGAGACACGATGACGACCGCACGCCACATCTCCACGGCCCCGCTCCTCGGGATCCTGCTCGCGCTGGCTCCCGGCGCCGCCCGCGCCGTCGAGCCGGCGGTGCACGCCGAGGCGTCCCTGGGCTTCGACACCAACCCGCTGCGCGAGGCCGGCGGGGAGCAGGGGGTCTACCCCTTCCTCGGCGCCCTCTTCGACGCCGGGCTGGTCCACGGCGGCGAGCGGAGCACGCTGCGCGCCTCCCTCTCCGAGGGGGCGAGGCTCTTCGGCGGGGCGGCCTCGGACGCCGACGTGCTGGCCAGCCGGCTCGATCTGGAGGGCGCCTGGGCGGCGGGGGAGCGGCTGGACCTCGGCGGCTCGCTCGCGCTGCGGGACATCTCCGAGCTGGGCGGCGTCCGGAGCGAGACGGGGGGGCAGCTGCGGCTCGACGCCCGCCTTCGCCTCGCCCGCTTCGACGTCGACGCGGGCGGTGGGCTCTCCGCGCTCTACCCGCGCACCACCCGCCTGGAGAACTTCGCGTCGATCGGGCCGGACGCCGGGATCGGCCTCGGGTTCTCGCCGGCGGACGGCCAGCACGTCCGGATCGGCTGGGATCTCCTCGTCCGGAACTACCCCGACTGGCCGGACGTCGAGCGCGACGACGTCGCCAACGTCGGCTCGCTCGAGTGGACCCGCCGCGGCTCGCTGATCGCCGGCGCGGGCTACGCGCTGACGGCCAACCACTCCTCGGCCCCGGGCGGCACCTACCTCCGCCATCGGATCTGGCTCCGGGCCGCGGCGGAGCTGCCGTGGGAGGTCACCCTGGCCGGGCTCGGCTCGCTCCAGTGGTCGAACTATCCGGGCGGCATCATCTCCGAGGCGGAGCGCCTCCTCGCCGAGAACGACGAGCGGCAGAACGCGCTCGAGCTGCGCTTCTCGCGCCCGATCGGCTTCGACCTGGAGGCGGTGTTGAAGCTCGCCGCCTACGGGGGCGAGTTCTCGCGCGGTGACGGGGGCGGGGCGCGGCTGGAGTACCGGCGCGAGGTGGTCCAGCTGTCGATCGGGTGGCGGCCCGAGTAACGGTCCACCGTGGAGATCATCCCCTCTCCCCCACCGGGGGAGAGGGTCAGGGTCAGGGGGCGCGCGGCAGCTCGCGACGCCGCGACCTTCTGCTCCCTCTCCCTAGCCCTCCCCCTCGATGAGCTGACCATTCATCGCTTTTCGGGGGGCTGACGGGGATTTCCCGAGGAAGATCGATCCTCTCCCCCGCGCCAGCGCGGGGGAGAGGACACAGGAGCGGGGGCGGTTTCCAGTGAAGGCCGCGGCCCGAGGCCCGGCAAGTTCTGGCTGCTGAGTCTTCGCGGTGATCTGGTGGGGTCATGACGACCCCATCGAGCGCACGAAGCTTCGCGAAGAAGCACTTCGGCCATGCGGAGCTGGGTGACAAGCGCCGCAACGCTGCCCTGGTAGAGATCGTCGCGGGACTCGCGTTGAACCCCGCTGGGAAGATCAGCAAGGTCTTCCCCACGTCGGCTGCGCGCGAGCGGGCCTATCGCTTCGTCGAGAACGCCGCGATTCAAGGGGTTGCGATCATTCGTGCTGCGGCGAGTACGGTGGCGGACGCCATCAACCGCAGCGCCACGGCCTACGTGGTCATCGACGGCTCGAGCCTCAACCTCGCCGACCCCCGCGGGAAGAAGGACTTCGGGCAGGTCGGCACCAACAACAAGGGGGCACGCGGCCTCAAGGTCATCACCGCGTACGCCGTGAGCTCCGCGAGCATCCCGCTGGGCGTGCTGTGGCAAGAGTTCTGGGCACGCAGGAAGCGCACGCGGCGAGGGCGAAAGTCCTCCGACAACCGCAGGCGGGAGGCGCACGAGAAAGAAACTCAGCGATGGCTGGACGTCGTTCGTGAAGCGGCATCCCGCGTCAACGCGGCGAAGGCATGGTTCCTCGTCGATCGCGAAGGTGACTCGCGCCTGATGCTCCAGGCGCTGACAGAGCTCTCTGTCCGCTTCACCGTTCGGTCGTCATGGAACCGCCTTCTCGTGGGCGGCACCGGCGGGCGGCGCCACTACCTTCGCAGCGTCATGGCGAAGGCGCCTGTCGTGGGCAGTTACCGCGTCGAGGTCCCCGCCGTACACCAACGCGCCGCTCGGGTCGCCCGGATGTCCGTGAGGAGCAAGCGCGTGACGCTGCTGCTCAGGGACCGTCGGCACGGAAAATCCACGGCCCTCGAGCTCAACGTCGTCTGGGCGCGCGAGGTGGGTACCCCTCCGCACGGCGAGAAGCCTCTCGACTGGATGCTCTTCACCAACGCCCCCGTCGCCACCGCAAGGGACTGCCTCGCGGTGATCCGCTCCTATCAGGCTCGCTGGCGGATCGAGGACTTCCACAAGGCCTGGAAGTCTGGCCGCTGCTGCGTCGAGGACACTCAGTTGCACTCGATGCGCGCTGCGATCATCTTCGCGGTCATGCACGCCACGGTCGCCGCTCGCGCAGAGCGGCTCAAGCACACATCTCGCGCCACCCCCGACGTCCCTGCCGCCACCGAGTTCAGCTCGGCGGAGCGCAAGGCCATCGCCCTCATCGCGTACGACCTCCTGAACCAGCCCCTCGCCCCCGGAGGCCGCCGCCAGTCCAAGGAGGTGCCTCCTGACGAGAAGACGATGACCCTCGGCCAGGCGGTGCTCTGGATCGCTCGCCTCGGCGGGTACACCGGAAAGTCATCCGGTGGCCCACCGGGCACCATCGTCATCGGGCGCGGACTCGATTACATCGCCGGCGCTGCCCACGTCCTCGAAGCCGCCTCCTTCAAGAAGCGGAAATGAGATCAATGGTCAGCCCGGTGAGGGGGAGGGGACGGTGCCGAGGGGAGGGCCCGCGGCTCAGTGCTTCCCGTGGCCCTTGCCGCGGCCGCCGCCGCGATCGTCGTCGTGGCCGCGCTCGCGGCGATCGCCGCGGTGATCCTCGTACCGCTCGTGGCGCCCCTCGTGGCGATCGCCGCCGCGGTCGTACGTGCG
>DATIVK010000036.1:0-22046 GCA_035465955.1 Anaeromyxobacteraceae bacterium
GCCCTCTCCCCCGGTGGGGGAGAGGGAGAGTTCCGATGGTCGAACCCTCACGCCCCCCGCCGCAGCGCCGGCCGCTCCGCGCAGTCGAGGCCGCAGGCGCGGCAGCGCTCGGGCGCGCACGGCGGCGTGACCTGCCCGTCGAGGCCGCGCGCCCGCTCGCGCAGGAGCCACGGCTTCTCGACCCCGGGGTCGAGGAAGTCCCACGGCAGCCGCTCGTCCGCCGCCGCGACCCGCTCGGCGTAGAAGGTGGGGTCCTCGCTCCAGCCCCTCACCGCCTTCCCGAGCTGGCCGCCGTGGTCGCGCCAGGCCGCCTCGATCAGGTCGGCGGTGCGGCGATCGCCGCGCGAGAGCACCGCCTGCAGCCGGGCCTCCCGGGGAGAGAGGAAGTCGACCGTCACGCCGAGCGGCCGCAGCTCCCGCTCGAGCCGCTTGCGGGCGTCCTTGAGGGCCGCCTCCGGCGCGATCCCCTCCCACTGGAACGGCGTCCAGGGCTTGGGCACGAACGGGTTCACCGAGAGCGTCATCCGCCCCATCCGGCCGCGCCGCCGGGCCCACGGGAGCAGCACCTCGTCGCGGATGCGCCGGGAGAGGGCCGCGATGCCCGCGAGGTCCTCGGCCCGCTCCGTCGGGAGGCCGCACATGAAGTAGAGCTTCACGTCCTCCAGCCCCTCGGAGAGCGCCGCCTCCGCCGCCTCGACCACGCGGTCGTCGGGGAAGTCCTTGTTGAGGACGCGCCGGAGCCGCGCGGTGCCCGCCTCCGGCGCGAGCGTCACCGTGCGCTCGCCCCCCTCGGCGAGGCGCCGCGCCAGCTCGCGGTCGAGGGCGTCCACCCGGAGGCTCGACGGGCTCGCGGCGCCCCCGCGCTCCGCGATGAAGGCCGTCAGCGACCGCAGCGCCGAGTGGTCGCTCGTGTCCGGCCCGACGAGCCCGATCCGCTGCCCGCGCGCGAGCCCCTTCTCCGCCTCCGCGCGCAGCACCGCCTCGGAGACCTCCCGGTACGGGCGCTGGACGAAGCCCGCGGCGCAGAACCGGCAGCCCCAGAGGCAGCCGCGCGCCACCTCGACGAGGTGGAGGTCGCCGAAGCGCGCCCCCGGCGTGTCGACGACCCGCGCCGTCGCCACGTCGCGCAGGTCGGCCGCCCACTGCCGCGCGACGCGCGCGGGCACGCCCCCGCGCGGCTCGAACCGCGTCACCCACGCCCCGCCCTCCGCGGCGCCGCGCGTCGGCGCGTAGGCCACGTCGTAGCGCGAGGGGACGTAGACGCCCGGCAGCCGCGCCAGCGCGTCGAGCAGCTCGGCGCGCGCGGGGGCGGCCGCGCGCGCCTCGCGGAGCGCCTCGACGAACGGCGGCAGGAGCGGCTCCGCCTCCCCCACCAGCACCGCGTCGAAGAAGGGCGCGACCGGCTCCGGGTTGATCTGGACCGCGATCCCGCCCGCGACCACGAGCGGGTGGCGCGCGTCGCGCTGCGACGCCCGCACCGGGAGGCCGGCCCGCGCGAGGATCTCGGGGATCCGGACGTAGTCCTCCTCGAAGGAGAGCGAGAAGGCGACGACGTCGAAGTCGGAGAGGGGCCGATCCGACTCGACGGTCCGCGGCTCCCCCGGCCCGTCCGGGAGGAAGGCCCGCTCGCAGAGCACGTCGCCCGGCCCGTTCAGCAGCCGGTAGACGGCGTGGACGCCGAGGTTGGCCATCCCGACGGCCCAGCGGTTCGCGTAGACGAGCGCCCACGCCTGGCGGCCGCCGCGATCCTTGCGGATCGCACCGCGCTCCAGGGTGGGGATGGGGGTGTCCATCGGGCGTGGCCATCCTCTAACAGCGGCGGGTGCTCCCGTCGAGCCGGGCGCGCCGTGCCGCGATCGAGGGTATGATCCGCCGGCGCGCCGGGGGCCTTCCCCCCGGGCGACCCCCGATGACCGTCTCCTCACGCCTCGCCGCCGCCGCCCTCGCCACCGGCCTCGCCGCCGCCTGCGCCTCCGGCGCGACCCACGCCCCCCCGGCGTCACGGACCGCGCCCCCCGCCGCCGCCTCGCCCGAGGAGGCCCTGCCGGGCGTCGACCTCTCCGAGCTCGGCCCCGCGCAGCGGGAGGCGGTCTCGCGGTGGGCGCAGGCGTCGTTCAGCTACTGCGGCGCCCCGCGCACCGTGAGCGCCGCGCTGCGGCAGGGCTCCTCCTGCAAGCACGCCCCGCGCATGGCGCGCCTCGCCGTCCGGCTCGCGGCCGCCGGGGTCGCGCCCGCGGCGCTCGCGCGGGCGGTCACCGACTACTACGCCGCCTTCGACGCCCCGAAGCGCGCGAAGCTCGAGCTCGCCGGCTTCGGCCCCCCCCTCGGCGAGGAGCGCGCGCCGGTCACGATGGTCGAGTTCTCCGACTTCACGTGCCCCGCCTGCCAGCACTTCCGGCCGACGCTGGAGAAGTTCGTGGCCGATCGCCCGGGGCGCGTCCGGCTCTACTTCAAGCCCTACGCGATCCCGACGCACGTCAACTCGATGGAGGCGGCGGAGGCGGCGGAGTGGGCGCGCGAGCGGGGGGCCTTCTGGAAGATGCACGACACGCTCTTCGAGAACGCGTTCGTGAACGACCCGGAGTCGCTCGCCGGGTTCGCCCGCGGCCTGGGGCTCGACGGCGACGACCTCGCCGCCGCGCTCGCCGGGGAGCGGTACGTCGCGAAGGTGGAGGGCTCGATGGCCGAGGCCCGCGCGGCGGGGCTCGCCGGGACCCCCACGCTCTTCCTCGATGGCCGCATGATCCGCCTCCCCGACCTCTCCGAGCCCTGGCTCCAGTTCACGCTGGAGGACGAGGAGGAGTGGGTGGCCCACGGCGGCTGGATCCGGGACTAGGGACGGCGTGAGGCCCGCTCCGCCCATGCAGCTCGACGTCGACGCGCACGGCCGCGTCACGCCCCGTGACGACGCGACGCGCAGGGCGCTCGCCGATCGCGCGGGGCGGTTCCTCCTCCTCCCGAGCGCGAGCGACCTGCTCCTCGGCCGGCGCGACCCGCCGCTCGGCGCCGCCGCCGCGCGGCCGCGCTGCGTCCTCGCGGGGGACCTCTCCGGCTTCCCCATCGTCGACTTCGTCGCGTTCGTCCACCAGTCGCGCGTGACCGGCGTCCTGACGGTGGCCTCGGAGGGGGTGGAGCGCTCCATCACCTTCAAGGACGGCGAGGTCCGGAGCGCCGACTCGAGCGCGTCCGGCGAGCGGCTCGGCGAGGTGGCGGTGCGGCTCGGCTTCGCCACGGAGGCGCAGCTCGCCGCCGTCCGGTCGAGCGGCCAGCCGATCGGGCGCGCGCTCGTCGCCGGCGGCGTGGTCTCCGCGAACGACCTCTGGAAGTGCGTCCACGAGCAGGTCGGCGAGGTCTTCCACGCGATCCTCCTCGCCGGGGAGGGCGTCTTCTTCCTCGTCGACGAGGAGGTCGCGGAGCGCGCGGGCCCCGCGCTCGCCGTCAACACGCAGTCGCTCCTGATGGACGGCATCCGGCGCATCGACGAGATGAGCCTCTTCCGGGCGCGGATCCCCGGGCCGGGGGCGGCGCTGCGGCGCCGCGAGCCGCGGCGGCCCGTCCCGCTCAACGCGGCCGAGCAGCAGCTGCTCGCGCTGGTGGACGGCCGCCGGACCGTCGCGGAGCTGGCGGCGGCGGCCCACCTGGGCGAGTTCGACGCCACCAAGACGCTCTACCACCTCGCCGAGGCCGGCTACGTGGAGGCGAGCGGCGACGTCCGCGGCGGCGCGACGGCCGGCGGGAGGCTGGAGCGCCTCGTCGCCGCGCTGAACGAGCTGCTCCAGCTCGTCGCCGCGTCGGTCCCGGGACGGCACCAGCCCGCGTTCCACGAGGCCGTGCGGGGGTTCCTCGCCGAGCCGTCGGCGCTCCACGCGCCGCTCTGGCACGGGCTCACCCCCGCCGGGGACGGGTCGCTCGACGCGGCCGCCCTCCTCGAGCGGCTCGCGTCGCTGCCGGCCCCGGTCCTCCAGCGGCTCGAGCCCACCGGGGATCGGGGCGCGCTGGCGCTCGAGGCGCTGCGGGAGCTCCTCTACTTCTACCTCTTCACGCTCGGTGGGCTCCTCCCCCACGCCGAGGACGACGCGCTCGCCGCCGAGGTGAAGCACCGGCTGGCGACGCTCGGGGGCGCCGCGGAGTGATCCCGCCGCTCCCCTACGTGACCGGTGACCTCCCGGGCTCGGGCGGCACGCTCAAGGCCTCCCCCGAGGACTTCCGGGTCGACGAGCTCCCCGCCTACCTGCCGTCCGGGCAGGGGCCGCACCTCTACCTCCGCGTCGAGAAGCGTGGGCGGACGACCCGCGACGTCCTGCGCGAGCTCGCGGGCCGGCTCGGCGTCGCCGAGCGCGACGCGGGCTACGCCGGGCTCAAGGATCGCGAGGCGGTCACGACGCAGTGGCTCTCCTTCCCGGTCCTCCGGGATCCCGATCCGGCCTCGCTCGCGGGCGCGGGCCTGCGCGTGCTCGAGGTCTCGCGCCACGCCAACAAGCTGCGGACCGGCCACGTGCGGGGCAACCGCTTCGCGCTCGCGGTGCGCGGCGGCGACGTCGGGCGGGCGCGCGCCTGCGCGGCGGCGCTGGCCGAACGCGGCGTCCCGAACTTCTTCGGCGCCCAGCGCTTCGGCGCCGACGGGCGCAACGCCGAGGTCGGGCGGGCCCTCCTGCGCGGGGAGCGGACGCCGGAGGCGGCGCGGGCGGCCCGGGATCGCTTCCTGCGGCGGCTCTCGATCTCCGCCTGGCAGTCGGCGCTCTTCAACCGTTGGCTCGCCGAGCGGCTCGCCGACGGCCTCTTCGCCGCGGCGCTCGCCGGCGACGTCCTGAAGAAGCTCGACACCGGCGGGACCTTCGTCTGCGTGGACCCCGCGGCGGACGGCCCGCGCATCGCCCGGTTCGAGCTGAGCCCGGCGGGGCCGATGTTCGGCCACCGGATGCGCCCGACCGCGACCGGCGAGGCGCGCGCCCGGGAGGAGCGGATCCTCGCCGCCGAAGGGATGACGCCCGAGGACCTGCTCCGGGGCCGGGACGAGGCGGAGGGGACGTACCGCGCGGCGCGCATCCCGGTCGCGATCGACCTCGCGCCCGACGCGGCGGGCTACCGCGCCGCGTTCGAGCTGCCCCGCGGCTCCTACGCGACGGTCGTCATGCGGGAGCTGACGAAGGTCGAGCCGTCGCTGCCCGAGGAGGACTGACGCCCGTCGCCGGGTTCCCTCCCGGCTCCCGGCGTGCACCCCTCCGGGCTCGCGCCCGCAGTGCGATCCGTCGCTACCATGTCCCCGGGACACCCGCCGGAGGGCACCATGGCCGTCACGCACATCGACCTCGACACGAGGGAGGTCCGCATCCTCGTCCAGTCGCTCGACAACTGCCTCGCCACCTGCGTCGTCCACGAGAAGCAGCCGGACGCGCCGTGCGAGGACTGTGACGCGGCGCGCGCGCTGAAGAAGAAGCTGGCGCAGCAGCTGAAGTCCTGAGCGTTCCCGGGTGGAAACCTCATGAGGCTCGTCGGCCGTACGACGAAGCGCCGCGGCTCGGCCGAGCGCGGTGCGCAGTGCCGTACGAGGTCGGCCGCGCTCGTCTCCGGCCGCCACGACTGACCGCCCGCCCTCGGCCGGGGCGCCGAAGGCGTGCCCCCCGAGGGCGTCCCGGTGATGCGGGACACGCCCGGGCGCGCGAACCCCGGCCGGGCGTAGACGTATCGATCACACCATCAGGGCAGTCCGACGGGGGTCCTTTTCCCTCGTCGAACGCATTCCTACCGTGACGTACACAGACCGACCCGGCTGGGCTTCGCTGTTCGGGGCCCCAGGCGGCGCCGGGGCTGTGGGGGGAGTCGCAGCACGAGCCAACGCGTCGTCTCACCCGGGCCCGTCGCCCGGGACGGCACCCGTGTCTTCGCCTGCGAGCCATCCCCCGGGGACGTGCACGGAGTTGGTGAGCACACCGCTCACCTTGTCAGCCGGAGCGCGCAGCGACGCCGGCTCAGTCACGGGAGGGAGAAGCCATGAGGAACCTGTTCAAGAAGCTCTGGGCGGACGAGAGCGGCGCCAGCCTCATCGAGTACGTGCTGCTCGCTGCGCTCATCGGCGTGGCCGCGCTCGTCGGCATGGGGCTCGTCGGCACCGCGGCCAACACCCGGCTGACGAACGTCGCAGGCAGCATGGGGGGCCAGGCGGCCCCGTAGCGCGAAGCCGCCCGGCGCGGCGGCGCCTCTTCGGCTCCGCCGCCGCCGGGGGCGACCCGGTGCGCCCCGATGATCAGCGACCTCCACATCGCCCTGCTCGCGGCCCTCCTGGCGGCCGCCGCCGCCTTCGACGTCGGCCAGCGCCGGGTGCCGAACGCGCTCGTCGCCTCGGTCGCCGCGGTCGGGCTCCTCGCGCGTGGGTCGGCCGGCGGCGCGGCGAGCGCGGGGCTCGGGCTCGTCGCGGGCGCGATCACCCTGGCGCTGCTCCTCGTCCCGTTCGCGACGGGGAAGCTCGGCGGCGGAGACGCCAAGCTCGCGGCGGCGGCGGCGATCTGGCTCGGCCCGTCGCGCCTCGTCTCCTTCTTCGTCTTCGTGGCGGTCGCGGGGGCGCCCGTCGCGCTGCTCGCCCGGCTGTCGCATCGCTTCGCGCTGTGGCGCCTCGCCGTCCAGGTCCGCTCCGATGGCGTCGCCCTGGACGACGTCCGGCCACCCGCGGAGAGCGCCCCCGTGGCCGTCGCGGTCCTCCTCGGTACCTTCGCGGCCCTCCGCTGGGAGCTGCCATGAGATCGATCCGACGCAGTCGCCCCCGCGGGGCCGTGCTCATCGAGTTCGTGCTCGTCCTCCCGTTCTTCCTGCTCGTCCTGCTCGGGGCGATCGACTGGGGCTGGTACTTCACGCTCCGGGAGACGGCCATCAACGCCACGCGGGAGGGGGCCCGGACCGGCTCGGTCCAGGAGACGCAGGCCGCCGCGACGACGGCGGCCGCGGCGGCCGTCACCGGCTACCTCACGCGCTCGGGCCTCCCCCTGCACCCGCCGACCGTCGAGATCACCACCCTGACGGTGGGGGGCACGCCGGTCACCGCCGTCAGCGTGAGCCTCGTGGCCTACCCGGCGGGCTCCATCACCGGCTTCACCGCAACCCGCGTCCCGACGACGTTGACCGCCCGCACCGTGATGCGCCTCGAGGTCCAGCCCTGAGGGGCGGAGGAGGAAGGCCGTGCCCGAGAAGCCCCAGACCGTGACAGCGCTCCGCAAGGCGGCCGACGCCGGCCGTCGCACGGGGCTTCGCGCCGCCCTCTTCCTCGCCGTCGCGCTCGCCGCGGCGGTCGCCTCGGCGCTCCTGCTCACCCGCTACATGGAGGCGCGGACCGCCGCCGCCCGCATCCCCACCGCGAAGGTCGTTGTGGCGGAGGTGGCGCTCCCCGTCGGCACCGAGCTTCGGGCCGAGAACCTCCGGATCGTCGACTGGCCGGTCGACAGCCGCCCCGAGGGCACCTTCGAGGACCCCGCCCCGCTGGTCGGGAAGGTGGTGGCCTCCCGGCTCGTCCGGTTCGAGCCGATCCTCGCCGGGAAGCTGGCGGGCGGGAGCGGCGGCGGCCTCGCGGCCCTGCTCCCCCCCGGCATGCGCGCGGCGGCGGTCCGCGTGGACGACGTGGTCGGGGTGGCCGGCTTCATCCACCCCGGGGACAACGTCGACGTCATCGTGACCATCCGCCAGGACGGGGGCGTCAACGTGACCTCCTCCAGGGTCATCCTGCAGAACATCCGCGTCCTCGCGGTCGGCAAGGAGCTCGACACGCGCACCAAGGGCGACAAGGTCGTCCCCGCGACCGTCGCCACGCTCATGGTGGAGCCGGACGACTCGGAGCGCCTGGCGCTCGCGGCGACGCAGGGGAAGATCCTGCTCACGCTCCGCAGCGCGCAGGACGTCGAGGTCGTCGCGACCTCGGGCGTGAACCCGGCGGGGCTCGTGGGCGTGGCCGCCCGCCCCGCGCCGGCCCAGGCCGTCCGCGCCCCCGCGGCGCGTCGCGCCGAGCCCGCGCCGCCCGCGAAGCCGGCCGAGGTGGTCGAGATCCTCCGCGGCGATCTCTTCGAGAAGCGGAACTTCCAGAAGGAGGCGCGTCCATGAGCGCCCCCCACACCCTCGCGCTCCTCGCCTCGCTCGCCCTCGGCGCCGCGCCGCCGGAGGTGCCCGCGCCCGCCGCCCCCGTCGCCTCGGCCCTCCGCGTCGACCGCGAGCTCGGGGCGGTGCGCGAGATGGCGCTCGAGGCCGGCCAGAACCGGCTCCTGATCCTGTCGGAGCAGATCGTGCGGGTGGCCGTCGCCGATCCGGAGGTCGCCGACCTCAAGGTGGTGACGCCCACGCAGGTGCTCCTCACCGCGAAGGGGTTCGGCACGACCGACCTGACGCTCTGGAACCGGGACAACGCCCCGCTCGTCATCGCGCTCCAGGTGGCCCGCAGCGTGGAGCCGCTCCGCCGGCAGCTCCGCGAGCTCTTCCCGGCGGCCCACGTGAGCGTGTCGGCGGCCGGCGAGCTGGTGGTCCTCTCCGGGGAGGTCGCCGACCTGCGCCTCCCCGAGCGGATCGCCCAGGTGGCGCGGCTCCACGCCAAGCAGGTGGCCAACCTCATCTCCGTGAGCGGCGACCACCAGGTGCAGCTGGAGGTGCGCTTCGCGGAGGTGACGCGCAGCGGCATCAAGGCGATCGGCGTCAACCTGTTCGGGACCAACAAGAGCGGCTCCCGGGTGGGCGGCCAGGTCGGCCCCAGGAACACCCTCGGCGGCTTCCTCGACACCACGCAGTACTGGGTGCCCTCCACGGGGGCGCCGCCCGGGCAGTCCCCCTACTTCCCGACCCAGCCGCTCGGCGAGACCTTCCAGCTCTTCTTCGGCGCCGGCTCGCCCTTCCCCTTCAACGTGACGCTCTCGCTCCTCGAGGAGAACGGGCTCGCCAAGGTCCTCGCCGAGCCGACGCTGGTCGCGCTCACCGGGCAGGAGGCGAAGTTCCTCGCGGGCGGCGAGATCCCCATCCCCATCTCGAGCTCACTCGGCCAGGTCAGCGTCGAGTGGAAGAAGTTCGGCATCCAGCTCGCCTTCACGCCCACCGTCCTCGACGCCGGCACGGTGAGCCTCAAGCTCGCCACCGAGGTGAGCGACATCGATCCGGCGAATGGCATCCAGACCGGCAGCGGCAGCGGCCTCGTCATCCCCGGCCTCTCCACCCGGAAGGCGGAGACGACGGTCCGCGTCGGCGACGGCCAGAGCTTCGCGATCGCGGGGCTGCTCTCCGACAAGGTCCGCTCGACGGTCGACAAGGTGCCGCTCCTCGGGAGCATCCCCGTCCTCGGCGCCCTCTTCCGGTCGAGCAGGTACGTCCGCCAGGAGTCCGAGCTGCTCGTGGTGATCACGACCCGGATCGTCCGCCCGCTCGCGCCCCATCAGGCTCCCGCGCTGCCGACCGACTACGAGCGTGCCGAGCCGGGCAGCGCCGCGTTCTTCCTCCTCGGCAAGGAGGGCGGCTCGGCGGAGCGCGACCCGAAGGATCGTCCCCGCGGGCCGACCGGCCCCGGCGGCTTTGCACCCTAAGTGGACGGGAGGAAGACGTGGAAAAGTTCTCGATCCTTCTGGTTGCGGTCAAGCCGCCGGTGGAGGCGTCGCTCGTCGCCTCCCTCGGGCAGCCCCAGGGCGTGCGCTCGTACTCCGACGTCTCCCCTGCGCGCGCGGCGCTGCAGCAGGCCCGCCCCGCCGTTGCCGTCGTCTCCGTCTCCGGGCCGCAGCTCACCGACGCCCTCGAGCTCGTCGGCGAGGCCGCGGGGCTGGGCGTCCCCACCGTGGCGCTCGCCGCCGAGAAGGACCCGGAGCTGATCCTCGCGGCGATGCGCGCGGGGGCGCGCGAGTTCCTGATCGCCGGGGAGGAGAAGCAGCTCGAGCGGGCCGTCCAGGGGCTCCTCGAGTCCTCCGGGGCGATCAAGCTGGGCACCGTCACCGCCGTCCTGCCGGCGAAGGGCGGGGTGGGATCCACGGTCGTCGCCACCCACCTGGCGGGGGCGCTCGCCCGGCGCGACCGGCGGGTCTGCCTCGCGGACGTGGATCTCGAGCTGGGGGACGCGCTCGCCTTCCTCGAGGTCGCCGGGGGCTACACCTTCGCAGACGTCGCCGCCAACGACCGGCGGCTGGATCGCGACCTGCTCGACGCCTCGGTCCCCCGGCACTCCTCGGGCGTCTGGGTCCTGTCCCAGAGCGAGAAGGTCGTGGAGGCGGAGCGGCTCGGCGCCGAGGGCGTGGCGCGCGTGCTGCGCTTCCTGCGCCACCACTACGACCACGTCGTCCTCGACGGCCTGCGCGGCTTCGGGGACCTGGCGCTCGCCTCGCTCGACCTCGCGGATCGGATCGTCCTGCTCGTGACGCAGGAGGTCCCGGCGGTGCGCGCCGCCCAGCGGCGCGTGGAGCTGCTGCGCCAGCTCGGCTACGACGCCAGCCGGATCGTCGTGGCGGTGAACCGCTACCACCGGGGCGCGTCGGTCAGCCGGCAGGTGATCGAGGAGACGCTGCAGCTGCCCGTCGCGGCGACGATCGGCAACGACTTCCGGACGCTCACCCGCGCCGTCAACCGCGGCGTGCTGGTCTGGGAGGAGTCGAAGCGCTCGCCGATCGCCCAGGACTGCGAGGAGTTCGCGGAGCTGCTCGACGGCGGGGCCGCCGAGCCGGCGTCCGAGGGGCTGCTGAGCCGGCTCTTCTACACGAAGGTGGTGCTCAATGGGGCTTAGCGGACGGCTTCGCGAGCGGGCGAACGGGACCGACGCGCTCCATGGGGTCGAGGGGGCGCTGCCGAGCACCGTCGGCTCCCAGGCGTTCCACGATCTCAAGACGGACCTGCACCAGCGGGTCGTCGACAAGCTCGACCTGAAGAGCCTCGAGAAGCTGAGCCCGGACCAGCTCCGCGACCAGCTCCGCTCGATCCTCGGCGGCATGCTCGCGACGGTGAAGATCCCCCTCAACCAGGGGGAGCGCGAGCAGATGGTCCAGGACCTGCTCGACGAGCTCACCGGGCTCGGCCCCATCGAGCCGCTGCTGCGCGACGGGACCATCTCCGACATCCTGGTGAACACCTACTCGACGGTCTACATCGAGCGCCACGGCAAGCTCGAGCTGACCCCGATCCGGTTCGCCGACAACGACCACCTGCAGCGGATCATCAACCGGATCGTCTCCCGGGTGGGGCGCCGGGTGGACGAGACCTCGCCGATGGTCGACGCGCGCCTCCCCGACGGCTCGCGCGTCAACGCCATCATCCCGCCCCTCTCCATCGACGGCCCGATCCTGTCGATCCGGCGGTTCGGCGTCACGCCGCTCAAGGCCAAGGATCTCGTCGCCATCGGCTCGGCGAGCGTCGAGGGGCTGGCCTTCCTCGCGGCCTGCGTGAAGGCGAAGCTCAACATCCTGATCAGCGGCGGCACCGGCAGCGGCAAGACCACGATGCTGAACGCCCTCTCCGCCTTCGTCCCCGAGGGGGAGCGCATCGTCACGATCGAGGACTCCGCGGAGCTGCAGCTCCAGCAGCGCCACGTGGTGCGGCTCGAGACCCGGCCGGCGAACATCGAGGGGGAGGGGGCCATCGTGGCGAGGGACCTGGTGCGCAACGCCCTGCGCATGCGCCCGGACCGGATCATCGTCGGCGAGGTCCGGAGCGACGAGGTCCTCGACATGCTGCAGGCGATGAACACGGGCCACGAGGGCTCGATGACGACCATCCACGCCAACGGCACCCGCGACGCGCTCTCGCGCCTCGAGGCGATGGTGGGGATGAGCGGCGTCCCGCTCTCGGACGTCTCGATCCGCCAGACCATCGCGCGCGCCATCCACGTCGTCGTCCAGCTCGGCCGCGGCGCGGACGGGCGGCGAAGGCTCCTCGGCGTCTCGGAGATCACGGGCACGGAGGGGAACACGGTCGTGATGCAGGAGATCTTCCGCTTCCACCAGCGCGGCGTGGACGCCCAGGGGAGGATCCTCGGCGAGTTCCTGCCCACCGGCATCCGGCCGAAGGTGATGGAGAACATCGAGCGCGCCGGCGTCGACCCCGCCGCGCTGGTGGGGCTGTCGAGCTAGGAGGCGGCCATGCGCAACGTCCTCATCGTCCTCGTGAGCCTGGCCCTCCTGGGGCTCCTGGAGGCGGCCTACTACGCGCTGCGCTACGTCCGGGAGCGCCGGGGCGGCGAGCTGCGCCGCCGGCTGCACGCCGACGGGGGCGCGACCCCCCTCTCCTCCACGCTGCTCCGGCAGGGGCGCTTCGCCTCCCTCCGCGGCCTCGACGCCTTCCTCGCGGCGCAGCCCTGGGCGCGCCGGGTGGAGCACCTCCTCGAGCAGGCCGACTCGCGGATGACGGTGGCCCAGGTCGTCGGCTTCACGATCCTCGGCGCCGTCATGGGGGGGCTGGCCGGCTTCTGGCTCGGCCTGCCGGCGGGGCTCCTGCTCGGCGCCGCGGCCGCCGCCGTCCCGTGGCTCGCGCTGCGGCTCGCCCGCGAGCGGCGGGGGCGCCAGCTCTCCGAGCAGCTGCCCGAGGCCGTCGACATGATGGCGCGCTCGCTCCGGGCGGGGCACGCCATGACGTCCGCGTTCCAGCTGGTCGCGGGGGAGATGCCGGAGCCCATCGCCATCGAGTTCGCGCGCGCCTACGAGGAGCAGCGGCTCGGCATGCCGCTCGAGCGCGCGGTGCGGGAGATGGCGGCGCGCGCGCCGTCCAACGGCGACCTCAAGATCTTCGCCGTCTCCACCGTCATCCAGAAGGAGACGGGCGGCAACCTGGCCGAGATCCTCGACGGGATCGCGCACACGGTCCGCGAGCGCTACCGCTTCTTCGGCAAGCTGCGGGCGCTGACCGCGGAGGCGCGGATCTCCGCCCTCATCGTGAGCCTCCTGCCGCTCGCGATGGCCCTCTTCCTCGTCGTGACGCAGCCGGCCTACATGGTGCGGCTCGTCGACAACGACATGGGGCGCACGATCCTCGCCGGCGGCATCGCCGCCTGGCTCACCGGCGCCTTCTGGTTCCAGCGGCTCACGCGGTTCGACTTCTAGGAGGGGCACGCCATGAGGCTCGATGGAATGGCCCTGGCGGTCGCGACCGCCTTCGTCCTGTCGCTCGGCTCCGTGCTCGCGATGATCGGGTCGATCGTCGGCAGCGCCCGTGGCGCCGCCCGGCGCCACCAGCGCCGGCTCGCCCCGTCGCCCGACCTCCCGGAGCTCGCCGGACACCCGGACGCCGTGGCCCAGCTCGTGGCCCACGGCCTCTCCCCCCTCGCGAAGCTGGCGAGGCCCGTCGGCGACGGCGAGCTCTCGGCGCTCCGCGCCACCCTGGCCCAGGCCGGCTTCCGGGGGCCGCAGGCCCTCCAGATCTTCCTCGCCTCCCGGATCCTGGCGGGCGTCGCCTGCATGGCCGTCGTCCTCTGGGTCAACGCGCTGCGGCTCGACCCGCTCCCCATGCTCCCGGCCTGGGTGCTCGGCGTCGCGGCGGCCGGCCTCTTCCTCCCGAACCTCTGGCTCCACGGCCGCGTCCAGGCGCGGCAGACGGCCGTCAACCGGGGGCTCCCCGACGCGCTCGACCTGATGGTGACCTGCGTCGAGGCGGGGCTCGGCCTCGACGCCGCGATCCAGCGGGTGGCCGACGAGATCGTCATCGCCCACCGGCTCCTCGCGGAGGAGCTGGGGCTCACCTTCCTCGAGGTGAAGGCCGGCGTGCCGCGCACCGACGCCTTCCGCAGGCTCGCCAACCGGACGGGGGTCCAGGACCTCAAGACGCTCGCCGCCACGCTCACGCAGACCGATCTCTTCGGGACGAGCGTCGCCGCCGCCCTGCGCGTCCAGGCCGAGGGGATGCGCGTGCGGCGGATGCAGAAGGCCGAGGAGCGGGCCGCGGTGCTGAGCGTCAAGATGACGATCCCGCTGGTGGTCTGCTTCCTCCCGGCCCTGCTGGTCGTGCTCACCGGCCCGGCGATCGTGAACATCGCGGTCCACTTCATCCTGGGGCGGTCATGAGAACGCTCGGCATCCTCGCGGCGGCGGTCATCCTCGGCCTCGCCGGCTGCGCCAGCAGCCGCGCGGCGGAGTCGAGCCGGCGCGTGCGGCTCGGCCTCGCGGAGCAGCTCGCGAAGCAGGGGCAGTGGAAGGAGGCCTACGGCGCCGCGGACGCGGTCGCCCGGGAGGATCCGGGGAACGCGCAGGCCCGCCTCCTCCGCGGGCGCGCGCTCCGGATGAGCGGCGCGGTCGCCGAGGCCGAGGACGGGCTGCGGGAGCTCGTCCGCCGGGAGCCGGGGAACGCCGCCGCGCACTCGGAGCTGGCGCTCGTCTACGAGCAGTCCCGGCGGCCGGAGGACGCGCTCGAGCACCACCGCGAGGCGCAGCGGCTCGCCCCCGGCGAGCCCCGCTTCCGGAACAACCTCGCCTTCGCCCTCCTCGTCCGCGGCCGGGCCAAGGAGGCGATCCCGCTCTTCGAGGAGGCGCTCCGCGCGGCCTCGGCGGACCCCCGGTTCCGCAACAACCTCGGCTTCGCGCTGGCGGCCGCCGGAGACTTCGCCGGCGCGGCGCGTCAGTTCGAGCTCGCCGGCTCGCAGGCCGAGGCGCGCAACAACCTCGGCTTCGCCTACGAGCTCTCCGGGAACCTGTCCCAGGCCTTCGAGCTCTACATCCAGGCGGTCCGGCTCGACCCGTCGGGCGGGCGCTCGCGCGCCAACCTCGAGCACGCCGCGCACCAACTGGGCCGCGCCGTGCCCCCGGACCTCGTCGACCCGCAGCCCTCGAATGGAGGCACCTGATGCGTACGCCCGTCGCCCTGGCCCCGCTCGCCCTCGGCCTGCTCGTCTCCGGCTGCACGCAGGAGCACCTCTCCTCCGGCTTCGGCCGCGCCCAGCGCGCGGCCTTCCAGGCCCAGGCCGTCCGCCCCGCCGAGAAGGCCCGGCCGCCCACCATGGCGCTCGACACCCAGGAGGCCGACGTGGTGGCGCGCTCCTACGTCCGGTCCCTCGCCGGGAGGGAGGACCGGAGCGAGCCCGAGCCGATCCTGCTCGTCGCGCCGCAACGCCAGGGGCAGCCGGCGGCGAAGCCCGCCCCCTCCGTGCCCAGGGAGTGAGCCGCCATGCGCTGCGCGCGGAGGCACGAGCGGGGCGCCATCCTCATCTGGGCCGTGCTCGGCCTCGTCATGGTGGGGAGCATGCTGGCGCTGGCGCTCAACGTCGGACGGATGATCTCGGTGCGCGGCGCGCTCCAGAACGGCACGGACAGCGCCGCCCTGGCGGCCGCCGCCGAGCTGAACGGCGAGCAGAGCGGCGTCACGGCCGGCGAGGGGGCCGCCGTGGCCTACGCCGGCGCCCACGTGTCCGACGCCGGCCTCAACGTGACGATCGATCCCGGCGCGGACGTCGTCTTCGGCACCTGGGACCGCGCCGCGCGGGTCTTCACGCCCGTCACCGGGCGGACCGCGGTCGACCTGCGGGCGATCACCGCCGTGCAGGTGAGGGCCGGGCGGGAGACGGCGCGATCCAACGCGGTCCCGATCACCTTCGGCGGCGCCTTCGTCACCCCCACCAGCGTCGACGTCCGCGCCACCTCGATCGCGGTGGGCGGCGGCCCCTGCCAGGAGCGCTGCGCGTTCCCCGCCGTCTTCGCGGACTGCATCATGGTCAACCCGGACGGCTCGCTCGACTGCAGCGAGCGCTACTACGTCCTCAACAGCGACTGGCAGGACAACCTCGGGCTCACGAGCCTCGACCCGAACGAGCCCGCGAGCGTTCCGAACATCAAGGACGCCCTCCACGACTGCGTCCCGACCTCGGCGGACATGGAGATCCCGGTGACGAACGGCAACATGCTCCAGCCGATCTCCGTCGACCCGTACTTCAACGACCTGCCGAAGGAGGTCAGCTCGCCGGTGGTGCACGTCGAGCGGTGCGAGCCGGCGCACTTCGAGCCGTGCGACCAGTCGATCGTCAACGGCCCCTGCATGAACGCGAAGTTCGTCGGCGACCTGCCGATCGTCGGGTACGCCACCTTCGTCCTCTGCTACGTCACCGGAGCGAACGTGGGGACGTGGCCCCCGGCGAACTGGCCGGTCGCGGAGTGCGGGGCGGCGCCGACGCTCGCCGACTTCCCGGGCGTGGATCCGAACCAGTGGCCCGATCCGTTCCTGAAGCACACCTTCTTCCTCCAGCACCGCTGCAACGTGGAGGAGGCGGGGCCGGGCACGGGCGTCGCGGGCTGCGGCTTCTTCGGCACCTCGTCGACGCGATCCAGGCTGGTGCAGTAGGAGGAGCGGCCCTGACGCGTCACCCGTGGCGCGACATCCACTCGCCCGCCCGGCTCGCCAGGTACGAGAGCACCGTCACGTCGGTCGGCCCGAACGGCTGGCCGCCGCGGCGGTTGAGGAGCTGCAGCGCGCCGAGGAGCTCGCCCTCGACCTGCATGGGCGCGCAGAGCACCGAGTGGGATGGGTAGCCCACCGCCTGCGCGATCCCGCGGAAGTAGCGCGGGTGCTCCTCCGCGTCGCTCACCGCGACGCAGACCCGCTCCTGCGCGCAGAAGCCGACCAGGCCGAGCCCCATCGGGATGTGCATCCCGAGCCGGAGCACCTCCGCGGCCCGCGGCCCCCGCGCGACCTCGAAGAGCAGGTCACCCGTGTCCGCCTCGAGGGAGAACGCGGAGCCCGCCTCGGCGTCGGTGAAGCGGAGCGCGAGATCGAGGGCGAGCGCGAGCGCCGCGCTCCGGTCGCGCGCCGCCGAGAGCCCTGCCGCCTGCTCGAAGAGCTCGGAGAGGACGGCCCCGCCGCCCACCGGCGCGTGGACGCGGCCGATGCGCCCGGGAGGCGGCGCGGCGGGCGCGGGCACCTCCTCGATCCGGTCGGCGACGGCGGAGGGGCTCACGGTCGCAGCCTCCTCCGGCGCCTCGGCCGAGCCGTCCGCGCCCAGCTCATGGATCCGGAAGACGCGCCCGCTGGCCGGATCGGTCACGTGGACCGATCCGTCCGCCTTGATGTCGCACAGGACGTGGGCCGGCGGCGCGGGGAGGCCGAACCGCGCGAGGCCGGCCTTCAACGCCGCGAGCCAGTGCGCGGCGTCGACCCGCAGGGTCAGCGCGGCCGGGAGGCCGGGGGGCGCTTCCGGAACGTAGACCTCGAACCGCGCCACGGCCCCCCCTTCCGGCTACTCCAGCGAGACGATGCGGAACTCCGTCCGGCGGTTCTGGCTGCGCCCCATCGCCGTCTTGTTGGAGGCGATCGGGCGGGTCGGACCGTAGCCGACCGACTCCAGCCGGTCCGCCGCGATCCCCTTCTGGATGAGGTAGGCCCCCACCGCCTCCGCGCGCTTCTGCGAGAGGCGCATGTTGAAGGCCTCGGTGCCGACGTTGTCGGTGTGCCCCTCGATGGAGACCCGCATCTTCGGGAAGTCGTTCAGGACCGCCACCACCTGGTTGAGCAGGGCGAAGCTGTCGGGGAGGACGAGCCACTTGCCCGACGCGAAGTGGACCTGCTGCTTGATCTCGATCCGGTCCTTCTTCACCTCGACGAGCGTGTACTTCTTCGGGCAGCCGTCCGGCGGCATCCCGAAGGCGTCCGGGCACTTGTCGAGCCGGTCGGCGACGCCGTCACCGTCGCGGTCGGTGTCTGGGCAGCCGCCGTTCTCCTTCGGGCCGGCGTTGAGCGGGCACTTGTCCTCGGCGTCGGGGATCCCGTCGGCGTCGGTGTCCGGGCACCCCTGGAACTCCTTCTTCCCGGCGACCGTGGGGCACTTGTCCTCGGCGTCCGGGATGCCGTCGCCGTCGGAGTCGGGGCAGCCCTTGAACTCCGGCTTCCCGGGGACGTCGGGGCAGCGGTCCTCGTCGTCGTTCACGCCGTCGCCGTCCCGGTCGATGACCGGGCAGCCGCGGTTCTCGATGGGGCCCGGGTTGTTCGGGCAGGCGTCCATGCGATCGACGATGCCGTCGTTGTCGTTGTCGGAGTCGGGGCAGCCGTCCTCGTCCTGGAAGCCGTCCTTGTCCTCCGGGTTGTCCGGGCACCGATCGATGTCGTCCGGGATGCCGTCGCCGTCGGTGTCCCTCGCGACCGGGCAGCCCTGCGTCTCCCTCGGGCCGGGCTGCCGCGGGCAGGCGTCGTCCGCGTCGGGGATGCCGTCGCCGTCGGTGTCCGGGCAGCCCTGGAGCTCCGCCTTGCCCGGGAGGTCGGGGCACTTGTCCTCGAGATCCGGGACCCCGTCGTGATCCCGGTCCGTCTTCTCGATCAGCACCACCTTCTTCTTCTCGGGCGGAGGGGGCGGCGGCGGGGGCTGCTTGCGATCGCGGATCGTCACCTGGGTCGGGCCGCAGGTCTTCGAGAGGTCGAGCGCCTTCTTGACGTTCGCCTGGGCGAGGTCGAGGTGGCTGCGGGCGCGGGTGGCGTTCCCCTGCGAGATCTCGAGCAGCGCGAACTCGATGTTGCTCTCGGCCAGCGCGGTCTCGCGGGGCGCGCACTTCACGGCGCCGGATCGGCGGGCCTTCTCGACGTCCGCCCGGGCGACGTCCGCGTCGGCGAGGAGCTTGCCGCCGGTGGCGCAGCCCGAGGCGAGCGCGGCGGCGAGGAGTGCCAGGAGGGCGCGCGATCGCATCACGGGGTCTCCGTCGGACGGTTGCTCGCGTTGATCGCCTTCTCGCGGGCCTCCTTCGCGAGGTCACGGGCCTTCAGCGCGTAGTCGGTGGCGGGCTGGTACTGGGCGTAGCCGGCCTCCTCCCGCGCCTTGCGCAGGTAGGCCTCGGCCGAGGTGAACTCGTAGGGCGCGGCGGCGTCCGCGCGCGCGGAGCGCGCCGCCTCGACCTCGATGTCCGCCTCGATGAGCGCGGGGGTCGACTGGATGGGGCCGCAGCCCGCGGCCGCCGCGAGCGCGAAGAGGGCGAGGACGAGCCGCACGGAGGAGCTCCTTCTGACGCAGACGGGGCCGACGCTACCCGGGACCCCCGGGGCAGTCAAGGAACGCCGGCCGCCCGAGAGGGCGCCGGCGCGCGTTGGGGTCACCTGCCGAAAACGCCGAGCCAGAGGGTCTTCCCGTGCTTCACCGGCACCTTCTTCTCGCGGCGCTTCGCGAGCCCCTGCGCAGCGAAGAGGGCGGTCAGCGCCGCGGGATCGACGAGGTGCATGGCCTTCGAGATGATCTGCATGGCGCGGTTCGCCGGCGCCGGGGCGTCGCCGCCGGGGAGCTGGACGACGACCGAGCAGGTGCCGCCCGGCGCGAGCCACTCGGCGAAGCGGCGGACCGCGACCTCCGGCTGGACGTACTCGAGGACGAGCGCCGCGTGGACGAGATCGAAGCTCCCGGGCGCCTGCCGGAACTTCTCCAGCTCCGAGCAGTAGAGCTCGAGGGCCGGGCCGAGGTGGAAGAAGCGCTGCCGCGCGATCCCGAGGTACTGCAGGTTCACGTCCACGCCGACCGCGCGCCGGGTGATCGACGGGTCCACGTGCTCGAGGCCGTTCCCCGTGGAGCACCCGACGGCGAGCAGCCGATCGGGCTGCGCGGAGAGGTAGACCTCCTGGAAGAGCTGGGAGAGCGGGGCGAGCTGATCGGCGCCCGCAGGCCCCATGTGCGCCTCGTAGTCGATCGCGGGGACGACGGTCCAGGGATTGGGCGTGCTCATCTCGTGCGGGGCTCCTCGGTGCGGCTAGGCGTGCGCCTGGACCAGGACGCAGGTGATGTTGTCGACGCCGCCGGCGGCGTTCGCGGCGGCGACGATGGCGTCGCAGGCACCCTGGAGGTCGCCGGGGTGCGCGCGGATGATCTCGGCGAGGCCGGCGTCGGGCACCATGTTGGTGACCCCGTCGCAGCAGAGGAGGAGGACGTCCTCCCCCTCCAGCCGCTCCCGGAGCACGTCCACCTCGACGTGCGGCCGCATCCCGAGGGCGCGGACGATCACGTTCTTGTGCGGGAAGGCCTGGATCTCCTCGGGCGTCGGGTGCTTCGACTTGATGTAGTCGTTGAGGAGCGAGTGATCCTCGGTGACCTGCCGGATCGTCCCCCGCCGCCAGTGGTAGACGCGGCTGTCGCCGACGTGGCCCACGAGCACCTCGGGGTCGCCCCTCGGGAAGAAGGCCGAGACGAGCGTGGTCCCCATGTTCCGGAGGCGGGCGTCCGACTGGCCGCGCTCGTGGATGCGCAGGTTGGCCAGCTTGACGCCCGTCACCAGGCGGTTCTCGTCGTAGGAGCGCGCGGGGTCCTCGCGAAAGGGCCAGGTGGCCTCCTCGTCGCGCCCCGTGACCCGGAAGAACTCCGCCATCTCCTCGACGGCGATCCGGGAGGCCACCTCGCCGGAGGCGTGGCCGCCCATCCCGTCGGCGACGCAGAAGAGGCTCTCCTCGGGGAGCAGGAGGAACGCGTCCTCGTTGAGCGTCCGCTTCATTCCGACGTTGGTCGCGCCGGCCCAGGTCACGCGCATCGAGGGTCCTCTCGCTTCGAGCCACCGAGGTTAGCCTCGCGAGGGGGGGAGCGTCCACTGGGACGAGGAGTTTGGGCGCTCCCCGCGCGGCGCCGGGGTAGGATGCGCGCCGTGAGCCTGCTCCAGAACCCCGGCGACCTCGCGGAGACCCCGCTGGCGGCCATCCTCCTCGAGGCGCTCAACACGCGCGCCACCGGGTTCCTCGCCGTCGCCCATGGCGAGGGCACCTCGCGCGTCTATCTCCGCGACGGGCGCCCGGTGGGCGCGCAGGTCGCGGTCGGCTTCAAGCCGCTCGGCCACCTCCTGCTGCAGGCGGGGGTCATCGACATCGACGCCCTGTCGCGCAGCCTCGCGGCGATGGCCGCGACCCGCCGGCCCCAGGGGGAGATCCTCGTCGAGCTCGGCGCCGTGACGCGCGAGGTCGTGGAGCGGTACCTCGCCGAGCAGCAGGCCGGCTACGTGACGCTCATCGCCTCGCTGGAGCGCGGCGGCTTCCGCTTCGAGGCCGCCCCCTCCCCCGAGTGGACGCGGACGGCCCGCCTCCCGACGCTGCGGATCATCGTCGAGGCGCTGGCGCGGCCGCAGGCCGGGGCGCTCGCCGCCTCGGCGCTCCAGGGCGTCGCGGGCGGGGCGGTCCAGCTCTCGCCGGGCTACCCGGAGGTAGCCGCCCAGTTCCGCTGGTCGCCCGCCGAGCGGGCGCTCGTCGAGCGGATCGCGTCGCCCGCGCCGCTCGAGGCCTTCTTCGCGCCGGGGGAGGTCCCGCCGGAGCGGGCGCGCGCGGTGCTCGGGGCGCTCCTCCTCCTGGAGCTGGCGGGGCCGCCGGGAGAGCAGCCCGACTCCTCCTCCGGCCTCGAAGCCGAGGGCACCGAGATCGCGTCTCCGCCGCCCCCCGCCCCCGCGGCGGCGCCGGCGCCGGCGCCGGCGGTCCCCTCGCGGCGGAGCGATCCGGAGGAGGCGCGGCTGCGCCGGCAGCGGCTCCTCCAGCGGGCGATGCAGAACATGGGCGTCGGCCCGTTTGGCGGCCGCCCGCCCGTGAACGGGGGGGCGCCCGCAGCCACACCCGCGCCCACTCAAGCCGCCGCCCCGGCGCCCGCGCCCGCGCCCGCCCCGAGGGCACCCGCCGCCCCTGCCGGCTCCCCGGAGGAGAAGCTCCGCAAGGCGCTCCTCGACGTGGCGCCGCGCGCCACCGACAAGAACCTCTTCGTGCGGCTCGGCCTCGACCCGAGCGTCGGGCGCGACGCCGTCAAGCGCGCCTACCTGGACCTGGCGAAGCAGTTCCACCCCGACCGCTACGCCTCACCGGCGTTCGAGGACCTGCGCGACACGGTCCGCGACCTCTTCATGTCCGTGAACGAGGCCTACGAGACGCTCTCCGACGACCGGAAGCGCGCGGACTACCTCGTGTCGCTGCGCGGCGCGGTCGGCTCCGGGAACCCCGCGACGTCGATGGCGGCCGCCAACGCCCAGGTCGACTACGAGAAGGGGGAGGCCTGCCTCCGGACGCGCGACTTCGCGAAGGCGCGCGCGTTCCTCGAGGCGGCCGTGCGCGCCCACCCGATCGCGAAGCACCAGGCGGCGCTCGCGTGGGCCATCATCGCCGACCCGACGGTCAAGGCGCGCGACCGCGCGCGCGAGCTGCTCGCCGACGCGACGAAG
>DATIVK010000037.1:0-13041 GCA_035465955.1 Anaeromyxobacteraceae bacterium
TCCGCCGCCGCGCGCTTCTCGGCGGCGGCCTGCTCGCGCGCGGACCGCGCGTCCTCCCGCGCCTGCCGCGCCTGCTCGGCGCGCGCCTGTCGCTCCTCCTCGGCGCGCGCCTTCGCGTCGGCCGCCTCCTGCGCCCTCCGCTCCGCGGCCGCCTGCCTGTCGGCGGCCGCCTGCTCGCCCGCCGCCCGCCGCTCCTCTTCCTCCGCCCGTGCCTTCGCGTCGGCGGCCGCCTGCGCGCGCTGCTCGGCAGCGGCATCCTTCTCGCCCACCAACTGGTCGAGCGCGCTCCGGCCCTGCTCGGCCCGCGGCCGGGCGGGGGCGCGCTCGCGGAGCGCGTCCTCCTCGGTCTCCGCCGGCTGGGCGGCCTCCGCCCGCGCCTTGACCTCCGCCGCCCTCGCCTCCGCGGCGGCCTGCGCCGCAGCCTCCTCCCGGGCCTTCGCCTCGGCGCTCTCCCGCTCACGCCGCTCCTGCTCCGCCTGCGCGCGCGCGTCCGCGGCCTCGCTCTCCTGCCGCGCCCGCAGCGCCTCCTCGGCCCGCGCCTTCTCCTCCGCCTCCACCCGGGCCTGCTGCGCGGCCTCGGCCCGCGCCTTCGCCTCCGCCTCCGCGCGGGCCTTCGCCTCCGCCTCCTCCTTCGCCCTGCGATCCGCCTCCTCCTGCTTCGCGACCGCGGCGGCGCCGGCCGGCTTCTGGAAGCGCACGATGAGGGTGTTCCCCTCGGTCTCGGGCGTCTCGGGCGGATCGACCTCCACGGCGAACGCGATCATGACGCGCGCGATCGAGGTGACGTCCGAGCCGTACGAGAGGTTCTTGATGACGTTGACCAGACCGTCACCGACCTCGATGTCCGGGGGCACCCCCTGGAACCGGCTCTCCGACAGATCGATGACGAACCGCGGCGGGTCGGCCATCGAGAAGGTCGTGAAGTTGGGCGGACGCGTGCCCTGGATCACGATGGAGACGGTCGTCCCCTCGTCCTTCACCTGCACCGAGGTGATCTCGTTGATCTTCACCTGCGCCTGGGCGGCGCCGGCGAAGAGCAGGAGGGCAAGCGTGGAAAGCTGGCGAGCGCGCATGGATCGGCTCCATCTCTGATTCTGCGCGAGGATAGCATCGGGCGCACGAACCGGAAGAAACGGAGCCGCGCCGATATCGGAGGTTACTCGCCCCCCAGCACGGGGCGCGCCGCGCCGACGAGGTAGAGCGAGCCCGCCACGCACACGAGCGCGCCGTCCGCGGCGGCGCGCCGCGCGCAAGCGAGCGCTTCCTCCACCGTGGCGTGGACGTCCGCCGGGGCGTACCGCTCCACCTCCGCCCGGTACTCCGCAGGGGCGGCCGCGCGGGGCGATGGCGGCGCCACGAGGTGGAAGCGGCGGGCCGCGGGGCCGAGCGCCGCGATCATGCCGTGGCGGTCCTTGTCGGCGAGCACGCCGAAGACGAGCTCGACCGGCCGGCCGGGGTGGAGGCTGCGGAGCGCGGCCGCGAGCGCCGCGGCGCCGTCGGGGTTGTGGGCCCCGTCCAGGAGGACGCCGCCGACCTGCTCCAGCCTCCCCGGCCAGCGCGCCGTGGCGATCCCCCGGGCGATCGCGTCCTCCGGGACGTCGAGCCCGGAGCTCCGGAGCAGCCGCAGGGCCGTTGCGGCGAGGCCTGCGTTCCCCCGTTGGTGCTCGCCGGCGAGGCCGATCGGCCCCTCCCAGGCGGCGGGCGCCACGTGGAACGGGGCGCCGCGCCGCGCCGCCTCGGCGCGCAGCGTCTCGAGCGCCCCCGGCGGCTGCACGGCGTGGGCGACGGCGGGGACGCCCGGCTTGAAGATCCCCGCCTTCTCGCGGGCGATGGCCTCGACGGTGTCGCCGAGGAGCTGGACGTGGTCGAGCCCGATCCGGGCGACGGCGGCGACGCGCGGCGTCGCGGCGCTGGTCGCGTCGAGCCGGCCGCCGAGCCCGACCTCGACCACGGCGACGTCGACCTTCGCCCGGGCGAAGTGAAGGAAGCCGAGGAGCGTCGCGAACTCGAAGTAGGTCAGCCGCTCCTCGGGGGCGCCCCGCTCGTGCCACGGGCAGGCCCGGCGGATCTCGTCCGTCGCGGCGTCGAGGGCGGCGTCGTCGATGAGGCGGCCGTCCACCTGGATCCGCTCGTTGAAGCGGACGAGGTGCGGGGAGACGTAGAGGCCGGTCCGGAGGCCGGCGGCGGCCAGGGCCGCCGCCGCCATCGCGCAGGTGGACCCCTTCCCGTTCGTCCCCGCGACCTGCAGGATCGGGTAGGCGCGCTCGGGGTGGCCGAGCGCCTCCAGCGCGCGCTCGACGCGCTCCAGCCCGAACCGCATGCCCAGCGGCTCGAGCGTGGAGAGGTAGTCCGGGGTCACGGCGGCCGGCGGCGCCCGCGCCTCAGCCGAGGAGGCCGAGGAGCTGGGCGAGCTTCTCGCGCATCTCGAGGCGCGGGACGATCGCGTCGATCATGCCGTGCTCGAGGAGGAACTCGCTCCGCTGGAAGCCGGGCGGCAGCTTCTCGCGGATGGTCTGCTCGATGACGCGGGGGCCCGCGAAGCCGATCAGGGCCTTCGGCTCCGCGACGATCACGTCGCCGAGCCACGCGAAGCTGGCGGCGACGCCGCCCGTGGTCGGGTGGAGCATCACCGAGATGTAGGGCTTGCGGACGGCGCGGAAGCGGTTGAGCGCCGCGGACGTCTTGGCCATCTGCATGAGGGAGAAGATCCCCTCCTGCATGCGGGCGCCGCCGGTGGAGCTGAAGACGATGCAGGGCAGGCGGCGCTCGTAGGCGCGATCGATCACCCGCGCCACCTTCTCGCCGACGACCGAGCCCATGGAGCCGCCCATGAACTCGAAGGCGAAGCTGCCGATCGAGACCTGCTTGCCGTCGATGGCGCCGACGCCCGAGACGAAGGCGTCGCGCATCCCGGTCGCCTTGAAGGTGCTCTTGAGCCGGTCACGGTACTTCTTGGCGTCGACGAAGCCGAGGGGGTCGGCGGGCGTCAGCTCGGTGTCGAGCTCCTGGAAGGAGCCGGGATCGAGGAGCATCTCGAAGCGGCGCCGGACCGGCAGCGGCTCGTGGTGGCCGCACTTGGGGCAGACGTTCCAGTTCGCCTCCCAGTCCGCCTTGTAGATGACCTCGCCGCAGGCGTCGCACTTGTTCCAGAGCCCCTCGCCCTTCTTCGGCTCGGGGGGCGGCGCGGCGGGCGTCTCCGCCTTCTTGGTCATCTTCTTCTGCTTCGAGTACCAGGCCATCGAGTTCCCTTCTAGAACACGAACTCCTCGCCCCGCTCGAGGATCCGTACGTTGTCGAGCCGGAGCGACCTCAGCTCCCGGCGCAGCTCGGCCATGAAGGCCGGCTTGAGGTGATACAGGAGAACGGGCTGCCCGTCCCGCTCGATCTTGGTGAGCTCGCTGGCGAGCGTGGACGGCGTGAAGTGGCCCGAGACGTCGGCCAGCCCCTGCAGCCGGCTCGGGAACGAGAGCTCCACGAAGAGCGCCCGGAGCCTGCGCTCCGCGTTGACGCGCTTCCAGAGCCTGGACGTCGGGCCCGTGTCGCCCGAGAAGGCCACCGCGGCGGACCCGTCGGACAGGACGTACCCGACCGACTCGACCGGGTGACAGACCGGCACCGGCGCCACGCGGTACCTCCCGATCCGGAACGGCTTCGACGGATCGAACGGCACGATCTCGATCGCCGGCGCCTTCGCGTCGGGGATCCGCGTGAAGTCCGGCCAGAGCTGGTCGTTGAACACGCTCTCGCGCAGCGTCTTCGCGCACTCGCGCGACGCGTGGACCCGCACCGGACGGCGGCGGCGCCCCACCACGAGGTCCGCGAGGAGCGGCACGTCCTTGACGTGATCGAAGTGGGAGTGGGTGAGGAGGATGTCGTCGATCGCGAGCAGGGCGTCGAGCGAGAGCGAGCCGGTGAGCGCCCCGGCGTCGACCGCCAGCCTGTCGTCCACCAGGAAGCAGGTGGTGCGGTGACCGGGGAGCTCCCCTCCCGAGCAGCCCAGCACCTTGATCCTCACGCGACGTCCCCGAACTGCGCCTTCATCTGGAGGAACTCGAGGAAGTGGCGCAGCTTCGCGACGTCGGGGACCACGAAGCCGTCGGGCTGGACCGCGATGATCTTGGCCTTGAGGAGCTTCATCAGCGCCTCGTCGGCGGCCTCCGGCTTCACGCCGCAGCGCCCCGGCAGCTCCTTCGGCGACATCTCGATCTTGCTGCCGCCGGCGGTCTGCACGCCCTTCTCCGCCGCGAGCGCGAGGAAGTGGACGACCCGGGCCGAGGCGTCGCTGAGGAGGAGGTTCTCGATCTGGTTGTTCGCCTCCTGGAGCCGCTCGGCCAGCTTCTTGATGAACCGGAGCGCGATCTCGCCGCTCGAGCGGATCATCGCCTCGAAGGTCTTGGCGTCGACCTGGAGGAGCTTGCAGTCCTCGGCGCACGTCGCCGTCGCGGACCGGGGCTTGTTGTTCAGGATCGCCATCTCGCCCAGGAACTCGCCGGGGCCGAGCGTCGAGAGGATCTTCTCGACGTCGCCGACCCGCTTCGAGATGGTCACGCGCCCCGACTGGACGACGAACATCTCGCGGCCCGTCTCCCCGTCGCGGAACAGGACGGTGCCGGCGGGGAACTCCTTGCCGAAGCGCTGGAAGAGTTGTTCGTCGGCCATGCGTTGCGGACCCCCCGTTACGGGTGAACCGACCCTTAGCCCGGTGCGGGAAGGGCTGTCAACGAAACCCCTCCTGCGCAGGTGCGTCGTGCGCGACGCACCCCGGGCTCACGCGAGCGGGTTCCGGATCCGCAGGCCGGGGACCTTCACGAAGCGCTCGTCGCGCGTCCACAACTCCGTGGCGCCTCCGTCGAGCGCGCACAGGGCGACCTGCAGGTCGAAGACCCGAGGGCCCCTGACGTCGAGGTCCAGGGCGGTCTGGAGCAGGCGCGCCGCGAACCCCGGCCCCGGGGAGAAGACCTGGACGCCCCCGTCATCCTCGAGCGAGCGCAGGAAGCGCTGGGCCGCGTCGGGGGTCGACGGTCCGCCCTCTGCCGAGGGATGCGTGACGACGCACCAGAACTCGGCGATCGACGGCTCCGCGACACCGCAACCGCGGCGCGACCCGCACGCCTCCTCGATCGCCCGCTGCGCGGCTGCGTGCTCGGCGGTCCCGCTCCGGTGCGCGTAGACGAGGAGGTTCGTGTCGATCGCGATCACCGGCGGGACCTCAGCGCGTCGTGCATCGCCGCCCGATCCGAGACGTCCACCCCGCGAGGCAGCCCGCCCGGAGCGGTCACCCACCTGATGACCACGCGCCCCTTCCGCTCACGGCCAGACCCTGCCGGCTTGCGCCGGAGCTCGGCGCGCAGGCCGCGCTCCACCAACTCCCGCAGTGGCCGCCGAAGCTCGGCGGCCCGCTTCTTCGCCGCCACCACCAGATCGTCCGGAAGGTCCACGGTCGCCTTCATACGGGAAACCGTAACGCCGTATTCCCGTATCCGCAAGCGATCCCGCGGTGGAGAGGGGGCACGGCAGGAGAGTCGCGGATGCGCCCGCTACTTCGTCTTCATCTCGAACACCCCGTCCCACTCCGGCCCGGGCGGATCGCGGCGCATCGCCTCGCAGCGCGCGATGTACTTCCTCGAGCAGGGATCGCCCCCGTCGCCCCGGAGCCGGTCGGCCTCGCGGAAGCGCGCGACCGCCTCGTCCCAGCGCTGCGCCTTGTAGGCCCCCAGCCCCCACGTGAACGCCTCGACGAACGCCGAGGCCTCCGGCGTCGCGGGGGCGAGCGAGATCAGCTCGTGGATCTTCACGGGCTCGCGCTTCCCCTTCACGCGCACCTGGTCGAGCTCGCGCGCCACCACCCTCCCCTCCACATGCTCGAAGGTGGCCGGCCCGATGATGACGTGCGTGCCGTACTCCTTGTTGGCCCCCTCGAGCCGCGAGGCGAGGTTCACCGCGTCGCCGAGCACGGTGTAGTTGTAGAAGCGGTCCTGGCTCCCGACGAAGCCCACCGACATCGGCCCGGTGTTGACGCCGACGCCGATGTCGATCTCCGGGAGCCCCCGCTCCGCCCAGCGCACCTTCAGGCCCTGGAGCCGCGCCATCATCTGCAGGGCGGCCTGGCAGGCGAGGAGCGCGTGGTCAGGCTGCTCCTGGGGCGCGCCCCAGAACGCCATGATCGCGTCGCCGATGTACTTGTCGAGCGTCCCCCGCTGGTCCGAGACGATGATGTCCGTCATCGGCGTCAGGTACTCGTTGAGGAACTCCAGGAGGACGTGCGGGTCGAGCTTCTCCGAGAGCGTGGTGAAGCCCCGGATGTCCGAGAAGAGGACCGTCAGCTCGCGCTTGTCGCCGCCGAGCCGCAGCGCCCCCTCCTTCGCCAGCACCTGCTCGACCATCGCCGGCGAGAGGAACCGGCTGAAGGTCTCTCGGGCGCGCCGCTTCTCGCGCTCCTCCGAGAAGAACCGGTAGGTGGTGCCGGCGACGAACATCGCCATCATCTGGACGAGCGGCATCCCGATGGCGACGACGACGTCGAAGCGGCGGAGCCCCACGACGGCGGCGCCGGTCCAGGCGGCCATCGCCGCGACCAGGACGGGGGCCGCCGCGAGGCTGCCGACGCGGGCGAAGAGCCGGGCGAGCAGCACCGCGAGCAGGAGCATCGCCGCCAGCTCGCCGACGACGACCGCCTGGGAGCGCTCCAGCAGCTCCCCTCGCAGGACGTTCTCCATGAAGGTGGCGTGGGTGATCACGCCGGGGGCGATGTCGTCGAAGGGGGTGACGCGCTGATCCCACGTCCCCGGCGCGGTGGTGCCGACGACGGCGATCTTCCCCGCCATCTGCTCGCGCGGGATGCGTCCGTGGAGCACGTCGGTGGCCGACCAGGTCGGGAAGTCGCGGTAGGGGCCGTAGTAGCTGATGGGCACCCTGCCCGAGTCGTCGGTGTCGACGGTCGCGTCTCCCACGCGCACCTGGAGGACCGCCTCGCCTCCCCCCTCCGCCGTGACGGGGACGACCGGCGCCGGCACCCCTCCCCGCCCCAGCGCGCGCGCGAGCGTGGCGACCCCCAGCGCGGGGAAGGTCGCCTGCCCCACGCGCCCGACCACGGGGTAGCGCCGGATGGTCCCGTCGGGATCCGGGCGGACGGTGAAGAAGCCGCCGCTGTCGGCGACGGCGAGGAGCTCGTCGAGGGGAGGGACGACCCCGAGATACCCGCGCCCCACGCCGCGCTGCTGCGCCTCCGGCAGGGGCGAGAGCTTCCCGCCCCGGACGACGTGGACCGGATCGGTGCGGAAGAACTGGAGCGAGGCGACGCGCGCCGGATCGGCGGCGGCCCCCATGTCCTTCTCGGAGAGGAGCATGAAGCCCACGGTCACGTTGCGCGCCCGCTCGATGGCGTCGGCGAGCTGCTCCGTGGGATCGACGTCGACCCTCGGATCGCCGGAGTCGCCCTGCGCCGCCGCCCAGATCGGGGCGAGGGCCGCGTCGAGCCGGGGGTCCGTCGCCGCCTCGCGCGCCTCCCGGACCTTCGCCGCGACCCCGGCGAGGCGCCGCCCCTGGACGTCCGCGTCCGCCCAGATCACGTCGAACCCGACCGCCGCGACGCCGCCGGCCGCCAGCCCGTCCACGAGCTGCGCCATCCTCGCCCGGCTCCAGGGCCAGATCCCCTCCGCCTCGACCGACTTCTCGTCGATCGCCACGATGACGACCCTGCCGGAGGGTGCCCGGGCTCCGCGCAGCCGCGTCAGGGCCCAGTCCTGGGCCGCGTGCTCGATCCGGGAGACGACGGGGAGCTCCCACTCGGGGCGCTCGAAGACGACCCCCAGGAAGTGGAGGAGCGTGACGAGGAGCCCCGCGTAGAGGGCCAGTCGGAAGGCGTCGACCTTCAGGATGCGCTGCCGGAGGCGGTTCATCGGCCGGGGATGGTAGCAGGAGGGGCCCGGCCGGTCCCGAGCCTATTGCCCCGACCGTCAGGGCGAGGTAAGCGAGGGCCTCAAATGGCCCTGACCTACCGTGACGCGGGCGTCGACATCGACGAGGGAGACCGCCTCGTCGACCTGATCAAGCCCCTCGCCCGCCCCACCCTCCGCCCCGAGGTCCTCGCCGGCATCGGCGGCTTCGGCGGACTCTTCGCCCTCGATCTGAAGAAGTGGAAGGAGCCGGTGCTCGTCTCCGGCACCGACGGGGTCGGGACCAAGCTGAAGGTCGCCTTCGAGGCCGACCGGCACGACACGGTCGGGATCGACCTCGTCGCGATGTGCGTCAACGACATCGCCGTCGTCGGCGCCGAGCCGCTCTGGTTCCTCGACTACTTCGCGACCGGCAAGCTCTCGGCGGAGCAGGGCGCCGCCGTGGTGAAGGGGATCGCCGAGGGGTGCCGCCAGGCCGGCTGCGCCCTGATCGGTGGCGAGACGGCGGAGCTCCCCGGCTTCTACGCGAAGGGGGAGTACGACCTCGCCGGCTTCTCGGTCGGCTGCGTCGAGCGCTCGAGGATCGTGGACGGCAAGGACGTGGTCCCCGGCGACCTGGTGATCGGGGTCGCGTCGACCGGCCTCCACTCGAACGGCTACTCGCTGGCCCGCAAGGCGCTCATGGAGCGCTACCCCCTCGACCACCGCTTCGCGTCGATCCCGGGGAAGACGCTGGCAGACCTGTTGCTCGAACCCACCCGGATCTACGCGAGGCAGCTCCTCGCGGTGCTGGAGGAGGTCCGGCTCAAGTCGATCGCCCACATCACCGGCGGCGGCCTCCCCGGCAACGTCCCGCGCAACCTCCCCGACGGCACGCGGGCGGTGCTGGAGGAGCGGCGCTGGGAGCGGCCCGCCGTCTTCGACCTCATCGAGCGCGAGGGGCAGGTCCCGCGCGACGAGATGTACCGGACCTTCAACATGGGGCTCGGGCTCACGCTGGTCGTCGCCCCCGGCGACGAGCAGGCCGCCCTCGCGGCCGTGCGCGCGCAGGGGCTCGAGGCGTGGACGGTCGGCGCCGTCGAGGCGGGGGCCGGCGAGGCCACCTGCGAGGTGCGGGGGTGATCCGGCTCGGGGTCCTCGCCTCCGGCGGCGGGACCAATCTGCAGGCGATCCTCGACGCCTGCGCGTCGGGCCGGATCGACGCACAGGTGGCCGTGGTGGCGTCCAACGTCCCCGGCGCCGGCGCCCTGGCGCGCGCCGAGAAGGCCGGCGTCGCGACCGAGGTGCTGCCTTCGAAGGGCGTCACCGACCGCGCCGCCTGGGACGCGGCGCTCGCCGAGCGGGTCCACGCCCATGGCGTCGACCTCGTCTGCCTCGCCGGCTACATGCGCATCGTCACGCCGACCTTCCTCCGCGCCTTCGGCGCGACGCAGGGGTCGCGCGGCTGCCCGCGGGTGATCAACATCCACCCCGGCCTCCTGCCGAGCTTCCCCGGGCTCCACGCGCAGCGGCAGGCGCTCGACTACGGCGCCCGCTTCGCGGGCTGCACCGTCCACTTCGTCGACGAGGGGACCGACACCGGCCCGATCATCCTGCAGGCCATCGTCCCGGTCCTGCCCGGCGACACGGAGGCGGCGCTCTCCGCGCGGATCCTGGAGCAGGAGCACCGGATCTACCCGCAGGCCATCCAGTGGTTCTCCGAGGGGCGGCTCAGCCTCGAGGGGCGCCACGTCCGCGTCGACGGCGCCCAGGCGCCCGCGCCGTTCGCGCTCGCGAACCCGGGAATGGAGGAGCGGCGGCCATGACCCAGGCCTGGCGTCCGCCGGCGACCCAGCGCGCGTACGACGCGTGCGTCGTAGGCTCCCAGGTCGGCGGCGCGATCGCGGCCGCCCTCCTCACCCGCCGCGGCTTCCGCGTGCTCGAGGTCGACCACGACGGCCGTGGCGCGGGGTACGCCGACGGCGGCTGGATCCTGCCGTGGCGGCCTGCCCTCTTCCCCTCCCCGCGGCTCATGCCCGCCGGGGAGTCGGCCCTCGCCGAGCTGTCGGCGGCGGGGCTGCTCCAGAAGGCGCTCCGGCCGCTCTCGCCCGGGCTCCAGCTCCTGCTCGCGCGCCACCGGCTCGAGCTGCCGGCCGCCCCCGCGCCGCTCGCCGCGGAGCTGCACCGGGAGTGGCCCGGCGAGGACTCGGCGCTGCTCGCGATGGTGCAGGCGCTCGACGCCCTCTTCGAGGACGGCGGCCGCCTCCTCACCGCCGCGCCGCAGCTCCCGCCCCGCGGCCTCCTCGCGCGGCTCGCGCTGCGGCGGGCCGTGTCGCGCGCGGCGGGGCCCGGACGTCCTCCCCTCGCGGAGGCGCGGCCGTTCGAGTCGCTCGGCGGCCACCCGCTCCCGGCCGCGCTCCAGGCGCTCCTGCCGTTCCTCTCGCACCTCGACGGCCCGCCGGCGCCGCTCGCGCTGGCGCGCGTCCTCGGGGGCGCCCTCCGCGGCCTGCACGTAGCCGACGGCGGTGAGCAGGCGCTCCGCGACGTCTTCCGGCGCCACGCCGCCGCCAAGGTCGCGAACCACGACGAGACGGCCGCGCTCCAGGGCGTGGTCGCGTCGGTCGATCTCGGCGGTGGGCGGATCCGCGGGCTGCGGCTCGCCGGCTCCCCCGACGTCCACGCCGCGCGCGTCGTGATCCTCGCCACCGGCGCGGAGGGGTTCGCCCGCCTCCTCCCGGGCGACGCGCCCGCCCGGGCCGTCGCGGCGCTCACCCGCCTGCGTCCGGCGCGCCGGATCCTCACGGTCAACTTCGTCGTCCACGCCGCGGCGCTGCCGCCCCCCCTCGGGGCCGCGGCCCTGGCGCTCGGGGGCGGTGAGCCGCTCCTCGTCCAGGTCGAGCCGGCCCGCCGCCGCGACGCGACGGAGGGGGCGGCGCACGCAGGCGACCGGATCCTCTGCGCGGCGGCCGCGGTCCCCGCGGAGCCGTGGACGCGCGAGTCGGTGAAGACGTGGACGGACCGGATCCGCACCAGCCTGGGCGAGGCGATCCCCTTCTTCGACCGGCACGTCGTCTTCGAGTCGATCCCGGCGCTCGCCGGCATCGGCGACGGCGAACCCTTCCCCGACGCGGCGGACCCGCTCTACACGCCCCTGGAGGGCGCGGCGCTCGGGGTGGCTGGGCTGCCCGTGCAGGGGCCCATCAAGAACCTCTTCCTCGCCAGCCGCGACGTCCTGCCAGGGCTCGGGCTGGAGGGGGAGATCTACGCAGGCATCGAGGCGGCCGCGCACGCGGCGACCGCGCTCGGCCACAAGGAGCGCCCCGGCCGGTGATCCGGTCGGTAGCCTCTTGCATTCCGCGCGCAGATCCGTAATATCCCGCGCTCTTTCGGGTTTCGAGGTACACCATGGCTCGTCGTTGCGACATCTGCGGTAAGGGTCCTCTCGTCGGGAACAAGGTCTCCCACGCGAACAACAAGACGAAGACCCGGTCTCTCCCCAACCTCCGCTCGGTCCGCGCCAACGTGGACGGCAAGGTCGGGCACATCCGCGTCTGCACCCGCTGCCTCAAGGCCGGCAAGGTCGTGAAGGCCGGGCGCGGCGGCGCCTCCGCGCAGGCGTAGTCCCGCCACACAGCACGAAGCGGCTCCGCCGCCCGCGTCCGCACGTTGCGGTGACGCGGGCGTCGGCGTTTGATGGGGCCGCGGTCCCCTCCCCCCACGACGGAGATCCGACGACATGGGCCCGAAGGAACGCCGCGAGAGGTCCCTCGCGCCCGAGGAGCTCCAGCGCCACCGCGCGGACCTCGCGAAGGCGACCGGCCGGCGCCGGCTCGATCTCATCCTCGACGCGCGCGCCCCGCAGGCGCTCGTCCGCGCCCTCCCCGCGGACGAGCTCTACCTCGCCATCCGCGACGTCGGACTGGCCGACGCGGCGCCGCTCGTGGGGCTCGCGTCGGCGGAGCAGTTCCAGGTGCTCATCGACCTCGACGCCTGGAGGAGCGGGGAGTTCGACCCGTCTCGCGCGCTCCCGTGGCTCCGCGCCGCGCGCGCGGGGGCGCTCGACGACCCCCGCGCCGCCGCCCGATGGGCGCGGAAGCTCGCGACGCTCGACCGCGAGGTGCTCTTTCTCGCGCTGCGGCGCGCCCTGCGGGTGCACGAGCTCGAGGAGAACGAGCCGGAGCCGGAGCTCGAGAGCGACCGCTTCCTGCGGACGCCCGAGAACAAGTTCATCGTCGAGTTCCTCGTCGAGGGCACCGAGTACCTGGCGGTGAAGGGGATCCTCGACGACCTCTACGCCGAGAACGCGTTCGAGGCGACGCGCCTCCTGTCGGCGATCCGCTGGGAGCTCGACAGCGACCTCACCGAGGCCGCGCTCCGCTGGCGCGCCGGGCGGCTCGCCGACCTCGGCTTCCCCTCGCTCGAGGAGGCGCTCTCCTGGTTCGCGAAGCCGCCCGCCGCGCAGGGCGCTGAGCGGCCGGGACGCCCGGCCCGCCCGCCCGGCTTCTGGATCGCCGCGCACCCGGGGACCGGCCTCTTCGATCGCGCCGCGGCGCGCCTCTCCGACGGCGAGCGGGCGGCGCTGGAGCCGCAGCTGGTGGAGGCCGCCAACGCCGTGGTCGTCGCGGACGCGATCGATCCGGGGGACGTCGAGGCGGTGGCTCGCGCCCTGGCGGCCGCCCGTGCCCTGATCGAGCTGGGGCTCGAGCAGCGCGCCGGGGCCGACGAGGAGAAGGGGGCGGCCGCCCTCGCCGAGGTGCCGGTGAAGCGGCTCTTCCAGGAGGGCTTCGGACGCCTCCTCGCCCTCAAGTGGCGCGCCGACCGGCTCTTCCGCGAGCAGGGGGCGGGGACGCGCCAGAGCCCCCTGCTCGATCCACCGCTCGGGGAGGCGCTCGCGGCCCTCGCCCTCAGGCGGCCTCGCTTCCACCCGGGCCTCGAGGCCGGGCAGGACCGCTGGGGCGCCCCCGCGCTCGCGGCCTTCCTCCCCCGCCCCTTCCTCGGCTCCGCCGACCTCGGGCGCGCGGCCGCCGCCCTCGACGCCGCGGAGGCGCTCCTCGCGCTGGGCGGGCGCCTGGGGCTCCTGCCGCCGCCGGGTGCGCCGGCCGGGCTCCACAGGCTCTCCGCCCGCTACCTCACGGCGCTCGCCAACGAGCGGCTGGGGCGCGCGTTC
>DATIVK010000038.1:0-6908 GCA_035465955.1 Anaeromyxobacteraceae bacterium
CGCGTCCGGCAGGCGAACGGGAACGTCTTCACCTTCAAGGAGCTGACGACGCTCCAGTAGTGGATCGTCGAGCAGAAGGTCGCGCGCGACGACGAGATCTCGCTCTCCGGCGACCCGTGGAAGCGGCTCGGCAACATCGCCGAGCTCGCCAGCTTCTTCCAGGTGGTCGAGGCGGCCGAGAGCGCCCGGGCCCACGCCGCGATGCCGGCCGTCACGCCGCTGCCGGTGCCGAACGTCTCGGTCTACCCGGTGATCCAGGCGGCGCCCGGCTACCCGCCGGGCTATCCGACCAGCCTGCCGCCGCCTTCCTTCCCGCCCCCGCCGCCCTCCTTCGCCGCGCCGGCCCCGCGTCCGCCCGCCCCCTTGGCGGCGCCTCCCGCGGCTCGCCCCGCCCGGCCCGTGGGCCGGGCGGTGGACGTGAAGCTCGACGAGGCCGAGCTCCGGGCGGTGAAGCCGGGCCGCGGCCGGGTCGTCGCGCTCGCCGCGCTGGTGCTCGCGACGGGCGTCCTCGGCGGCCTCTACGCCTGGAGGCCGGAGCTGCTCGGCTTGGCGCCGCGCGGCGGAGGGCATGAGGTCGCGCTCACCTTCGAGGTGAAGCCCCCCGTCTCGGCGCCGCTGGTCGGGGACCCGGTCTCGCCGCCGGCCGACCGGGAGCCCGCGCCCGATGCGACGCCCCTCCCCGCGCCGGTCCAGGAGGGGGACGCGCCGCTGCCGAAGTCGCCGGAGCCGATCGCGAAGCCCGAGGCGGAGAAGGGCGCGCCCGCGCCGGGCGCGGCCGGCAAGGGGCCGAAGCAGCTCCTCGCGGACGCGCAGCGGCTCCGGGAGCGGGGCGCCTACGACCGGGCGCTCGACCTCTACGAACGGGTGATCGCGGCCCAGCCCGGGAACGCGCGTGCGCTCGCGGGGCGCGGTTTGTGCTATCTGGATCTCCAGCAGTACGCCCTCGCCGAGCAGGGCTTCCGGGCGGCCCTCCGGGCCGATCCAGAGGAGCAGGATGCGCTCCTCGGGCTCGCGGAGGCCGCCCGGTACCAGGGCAAGAAGTCGGAGGCCATCCAGCTTTACGAGAGGTACCTCGCCCTCCACCCGGACGGCGAGGACGCCGTGGCGGCCAGGAACGCCGTCCAACAGCTCAAGGAGTGACCATGACGGACCGCGGAGCCCCCAACAAGCCCTCCCAGACCGAGGACGAGTACTTCGTCCGCGAGGACGCCGAGAAGAAGCGCAAGCTCGCCATCCAGGCCAAGCGCGAGAAGCAGGACGCGGAGCTGAAGGCGCTCAAGGACCTCCACTTCATGCACTGCCCGAAGTGCGGGCTCGGCATGCAGGAGGTGAAGTTCAAGGGCGTCGACGTCGACGTCTGCTTCGCCTGCGGCGGCGTCTTCCTCGACCGGGGCGAGCTCGAGCACATCACGCTCAAGGAGGAGACGAAGGGCGTGATGAGCGCCATCCTCAACTGGTTCAAGCCCGAGACGAAGCCCTAGGGCCGGGCCGGGCGATGGCACTGTCGCTGGAGGAGGTCCGCCGGATCGCCCAGCTCGCGCGGCTGCGGCTGGGGCCGGAGGAGGAGGAGAGGTTCGCGGTGCAGCTCTCCGCGATCCTCGACCACGTCGCGGAGCTCTCCAAGCTCGACGTCAGCGGCGTCGAGCCGATGACGCACGCGCTCGCGGCGGGGGAGGGCGCCCCGCTCCGCGAGGACGCGGTGCAGGCGAGCCTTCCGCCCGACGTCGCCCTCGCCAACGCCCCCGCCCGGGAGGGGACCTGCTTCAAGGTCCCGAGGATCATCGAGTGACCACGGCGAACGAGGCGCTCACGGACCTCGGCGTCCGGGAGCTGGGGGAGCGGCTGGCCGGCCGCAGCGTGTCGTCGCGGGAGCTGGTCGACGCGGCCCTCGCGCGGATCGACGCGACCGACGGGGCGGTCGGCGCCTTCCTGAAGGTGGTGCCGGAGCGGGCGCGCGCGCGCGCCGCCGAGGCGGACGCCCGCATCGCCCGCGGCGAGCGGCGCTCGCCCCTCGACGGGGTCCCCGTCGCCGTGAAGGACATCTTCCTCACGAAGGGGATCGAGACGACCTGCGCGTCCCGGATCCTCGAGGGGTTCGTCCCGGCGTTCGACGCGACGGTGATCGAGCGGCTCGAGCAGGCCGGCGCGATCATCGTCGGCAAGCTGAACATGGACGAGTTCGCGATGGGCTCGTCCAACGAGAACTCGGCGTACAAGCCCTGCCACAACCCGCACGATCTCTCCCGGACGCCGGGCGGGAGCTCCGGGGGGTCCGCCGCGGCCGTCGCGGCGCGCCAGGTGCCCGCCTCCCTCGGCACCGACACGGGCGGCTCCATCCGCCTCCCCGCCTCGTTCTGCGGCGTCGTCGGCGTGAAGCCCACCTACGGGCGCGTCTCGCGCTACGGCGTCATCGCCTTCGCGAGCTCGCTCGACCAGGTCGGCCCCGTCGCGCGCTCGGTCGAGGACGCCGCGCTGCTGCTCTCCACGATCGCCGGTCACGACCCGCGCGACATGACCTCCTCGGCGCGCCCCGTGGACGACTACCTCGGCCCCCTCGAGCAGGGGGCGAAGGGGCTGCGGATCGGCGTCCCCGCCGAGTGGTTCCAGGGCGGCCTCGACGCCGGCGTCGAGCGGCTCGTCCGCGAGGCGCTCGCGCGCTACGAGCGGCTCGGCGCGAAGCTCGTCGAGGTGTCGCTGCCGCACACGCGGTACGGAATCGGCGCTTACTACCTGATCGCGACGGCCGAGGCGTCGTCGAACCTCGCGCGCTATGACGGCGTCCGGTTCGGGCTGCGGGCCGCCGCCGACCGCGGGCTCAAGGAGATGTACTCGGAGACGCGCGAGCGCGGCTTCGGCCCGGAGCCGAAGCGGCGCATCATGCTCGGCACCTACGCGCTCTCCGCCGGCTACTACGACGCCTACTACCTGCGGGCGCAGAAGGTCCGCACGCTCATCCGCCGGGACTTCGACCGCGCCTTCGAGCAGGTCGACGTGGTCGCGGGGCCCGTCGCGCCCTACACCGCCTTCAAGCTCGGCGAGAAGACGGCCGACCCGCTCCAGATGTACCTCGCCGACATCTTCACCATCACCTGCAACCTCGCCGCGCTGCCCGGCCTGAGCGTCCCCTGCGGCCTCCACGCCGAGAGCCGGCTGCCGGTCGGGCTCCAGCTGGTCGGGCGCCCGTTCGACGAGGCGACCCTGCTGCGCGCGGCGCGCGCGCTGGAGCGGGAGGTCGGCCCCGGCCCCGCGCCGGCGGCGCTCGCTTCCGCGAGCGGAGGGCACGCCTGATGCCGGTCCAGGACTTCCAGGTCGTCCTCGGGCTCGAGGTCCACGCCCAGCTGCTGACGAAGAGCAAGATCTTCTGCGGCTGCTCCACCGAGTTCGGCGGCGAGCCCAACACGCACACGTGCCCGGTCTGCCTCGGCATGCCGGGCGTGCTCCCCTCGCTCAACCGGCAGGTGGTCGAGTTCGCCGTCCGCACCGGGCTCGCCCTCGGCTGCGACGTCCGCCCGAAGAGCGTCTGGGCGCGGAAGAACTACTTCTACCCGGACCTGCCGAAGGGCTACCAGGTCAGCCAGTACGAGGCGCCGATCTGCCTGGGCGGCGGCGTCGACATCACGGTCGACGGCCAGGAGCGGCGGATCCGCCTCACGCGGATCCACATGGAGGAGGACGCCGGCAAGAACGTGCACGACGTCTCCGCCGACGGCTCCTCCGGCGTCGACCTGAACCGCGCCGGCGTGCCGCTCCTCGAGATCGTCTCCGAGCCCGACCTCCGGTCGGTCGACGAGGCGGTCGAGTACCTCAAGGAGCTGCGCGCCATCCTCGTCTGCCTCGGCGTCAACGACGGCAACCTCGAGGAGGGCTCCTTCCGCTGCGACGCGAACGTGTCGGTGATGCGGAAGGGGGCGACCGAGTACGGCACGCGGTGCGAGATCAAGAACATGAACTCGTTCCGCTTCCTCCGCCAGGCGATCGACTACGAGGTGCGCCGGCAGGTCGAGATCGTCGAGGGGGGCGGGAAGGTGCAGCAGGAGACGCGCCTCTTCGATCACGAGCGCGGCGAGACGCGCTCGATGCGCTCGAAGGAGGAGGCGCACGACTACCGATACTTCCCGGAGCCGGACCTCCCACCGGTCCTGGTCGGCGCGGAGCTGATCGAGCGGGAGCGACTGGCGCTCCCGGAGCTGCCGCGCGCCCGCGCCGCCCGCTACCAGCACGCGCTCGGCCTCTCCGCCTACGACGCGGGGCTGCTCGTCGCCGACGGGGCGGTCGCCGACTTCTTCGACGCGACGCTCGCGGCGTACGGGAAGGGGCCGGAGGCGGCGAAGAAGGTCGCCAACTGGCTCACCGGCGACGTCGCGCGGCTCGCGAACGAGGCGGGCGCCGGCCCGGCGGCGTGGAAGCTCACGCCCGCGCTCCTCGCCGAGATCCTGAAGCTCGTGGACGCCGGCACGATCGGCGGCCCCGGCGCGAAGCAGGTGGTCGAGGAGGTCTTCGGGACCGGCGCCGCGCCGGCGGCGGTGGTGCAGGCGAGGGGGCTGGCGCAGGTCTCGGACGAGGGGGCGATCGAGGCGGCGGTGGACCGCGTCCTCGCGGCGAGCGCCGCCGAGGTGGAGCGCTTCCGCGGCGGCAACGTGAAGCTGATGGGGTTCTTCGTGGGCCAGGTCATGAAGGAGACGAAGGGGAAGGCCAACCCGGCCGTCGTCAACGCGCTGCTCAAGCGCAAGCTGGGCGGGTAGCCGCGTGCCCGGCGCCGTCCGACGCGAGCCCCTGCGGCCGGTCCTCTACGACCCCGCGCGCGACGTGGTCCGCGTGCTCGACCAGCGCCGCCTCCCCGCCGAGGAGGTCTGGCTGGAGCTGACCTCCGCCGACGAGGTGGCGCAGGCGATCAAGGACCTGGCCGTCCGCGGCGCCCCGGCGATCGGCGTGGCGGCGGCGTACGGCCTCGCGGTCGAGGCGCGGCGCGGCGCCGGCCCGAACCCGCTGCGCGACGCCGCCGACCGGCTCGCCCGCGCGCGCCCCACGGCGGTCAACCTCGCCTGGGCCGTCCGGAGGATGGTCCACCGGCTCGGCCTCCCCGCGGCCGAGATCCTCGCGGAGGCCGACGCGATCCGCGACGAGGACGAGGCCAGCTGCCGGCGCATCGGCCAGCTGGGGGCCCCGCTCCTCCCGGCCCGCGCCAACGTCCTGACCCACTGCAACGCCGGCGCGCTCGCCACCGCCGGGTACGGCACGGCGCTCGGCGTGGTCCGCGGCGCGATCGAGGCGGGGAAGTCGGTGCGGGTCCTCGCCGACGAGACGCGCCCCTTCCTTCAGGGCGCGCGACTCACCGCGTGGGAGCTGCACCGGGACGGGATCCCGGTCACCATCCTCACCGACGGCATGGCCGGCTGGCTGATGGCGCGCGGTGAGATCGACTGCGTCGTCGTCGGGGCCGACCGGATCGCCGCCAACGGCGACGTCGCGAACAAGATCGGCACCTACTCGCTCGCGGTGCTGGCCGGTCACCACGGGGTGCCCTTCTACGTCGCGGCCCCGTGGAGCACCGTCGACCTGTCGACCCCGAGCGGCCGGGAGATCCCGATCGAGGAGCGGCCGTCCGACGAGGTGCTCGTCCTCGCCGGCCAGCGGATCGCGCCCGAGGGCGTCTCGGCGCGCTACCCGGCCTTCGACGTGACGCCGGAGCGGCTCGTCACCGCCATCGTGACGGAGCGCGGGGTCGTCCGCCGCCCCTACGACGACGGCCTGCGCGCCCTCGCCGTCGGGGCGAAGTGAGCAACCTCGGCTCGACGCGCGTCTTCGGCCACTCCCGCGGGGGCGTCGTGGAGGTGGGCCTCCGCCGCCGTCCGCTCAAGGATCTCTACCACTGGCTCGTCACGGGCTCGTGGGGACGCCTGCTCGCCGTCTACGGCCTCGTCTACTTCGCGACGGAGGGGCTCTTCGCCGCGCTCGACCTCGCGATCGGCGACGTCCCGTCCACCCGCGGCGCCTTCGCGTCGGCCCTCGTCGAGGCGCTCCGCGCGCCGGTCGACGGGGGCGATCCGACGCTCGCCCTCCGGACGATCTCCGCCGGCGTCGTGGCGAGCGCCGAGGGGTTCATCCGCTGGCTCGAGGTGGCGATCGGCGCCGGCATCATCCTCACCAAGTTCTCGCTGCTCCGGGCGCGCGTCGTCTTCAGCCGCGTCGCGGTCGTCGCGCCGACCGACGATGGGCTGGCGCTCATGTTCCGGATGGCGAACGAGCGGGTCAGCAACATCATCGACGCCAAGGTCAGCGCGCTGCTCGTCTGGAACGAGGCGGACGAGAAGGGCGAGTCGGTCCGCCGGGCGCACGACCTGGCGCTCGCCCGCGGCGGCTCAGCCCTCTTCACCCACGCCTGGACCGCGAGCCACCCGATCGACCGCCAGAGCCCACTGCACGGCCGCGACGAGACCGCGCTGCAGATCTCCGAGGCGGAGGTGATCGTGAGCCTCTCCGGCTACGACGAGGCGCTGACCCGCGTGATGTACGCGCGGCACGTCTACCCGGCGGAGCAGATCCTCTGGAACCACCGCTTCCGCGAGATCGTGAAGCCGCTCCCCGACGGCCGCCGCCGGATCGACTACCGCCGCTTCCACGAGGCGGAGCCGGTCGCGAAGGAGGAGCCGGTCGCGAAGGAGGAGCGGGGCGCGAAGGGGAGGAGGCGGTAGGGCCCGTCGATCCCGCTCCCTCGCCCCGCCCCTCTCCCCCGGTGAGGGGGAGGGGACGGTGCCGAGGGGAGGGCTCGCGGCTCAGTGCTTCCCGTGGCCCTTGCCGCGGCCGCCGCCGCGATCGTCGTCGTGGCCGCGCTCGCGGCGATCGCCGCGGTGATCCTCGTACCGCTCGTGGCGCCCCTCGTGGCGATCGCCGCCGCGGTCGTACGTGCG
>DATIVK010000039.1:0-6168 GCA_035465955.1 Anaeromyxobacteraceae bacterium
AGATGGAGCGGGAAAAGGGATTTGAACCCTCGACCCTCGCCTTGGCAAGGCGATGCTCTACCACTGAGCTATTCCCGCAAAGAGCGTTACGAAGGCGGCGTTTATAGAAGGGGCTCCGGAGACTGTCAAGCACCTCTCTTCGACTTCTTGCCTCCCTCGTCCGGAGCCTGCGAGAGGACCCGGCCGAGCCGTTCGTGTAGCACGTCGCGCCCCTCCCGTCGCGTCCCGCGCGACGTCAGGAGCCGGTCGGCTTCTGCGCCTTCGGCTCAGCGCGCTTCAGCTCCACCCGCACCGGCCCGGCCGGCGGGGCCGCGGGGGCGCCGCAGCTGCCGCCGCAGCCGCCGGAGCTGCACGAGAGCAGGTCGAGGTCGGCCACGTCGGCGTAGCGCGACGGCACCACCGTCAGCTTCGGCGGCCGCCGGCGCACGCCGCGGGCCACGTCGTGCGCGAAGGCCTCGATGCGGCTCACCACGCTGGGCGGGTAGGCGTTGCCGTCGCTCTCCACCGCCACGACCGGCATCCCGCGGGCGCGCGCCCAGGGGGCGTAGGTCGCCTCGATGAGCCGCCCCGGCAGGCAGGCGAACGGGGAGATGATGGCGACGCCGTCGTACCCCTCGTCCATCGCCACCGCCGCCGACGCCGGCGACAGCGTCGCCTCGCTCTCCAGCTCGAAGGAGGCGAACTCGCCGGAGCGGGCCATGATCCGGTCCATCCCATGCGGCGACTCGGGGACGAGGCCGGAGAGGCCGAGGTCGCCCTTGACCGCCCGCTCGACGCGCCCCTTCCAGATCGTCTCGATCCGGAGCCAGAGCAGCGTGCGCAGCTCCTTCGACCCGAGCCGCCGGAGCAGCGGCATGCGGCCGAGCGCCTTGCGCAGCCGGCGCCGCTGGTCCCAGTCGAGGTAGTGGACCCACTCCGTGAGGCCGGTGATCTTGGCGACGACGCCGGCGTCGGCGAGCCGGCCGACGAGCGTGTCCACCGAGAAGTCGTCGCGCCGGACGAAGATCTCGCCGACGACGAGCGCCTTGCGGGCCGACGCGAGCGGCGCCTTGAGCGGGATCCCCGCGAGCCGCCGCCCCCAGCCCCGCAGCCCGGCGAGGACCGGCGCGGTCCCGCCCTCCGCCGCCGCGAGCATCTCCTGGAGCACGGCGTCGGCCTCGGCGAGCGCGGCGGCGCGATCCACCGCGAGCGCCCGCAGCGTGCCGACGACGTCGCGGAAGTAGTCCCCTACGCAGATCATCCGCCAGAGGTCGCGGTTGAAGTTGTTCCCGAGCTCCGAGTAGGAGTTGTCGGAGTTGAGCGACAGCATCACCACGTTGTCGACGCCGAGCTCCTGGAAGAGCGCCTGGTAGAAGATCGCGTACTGCCCGGTGCGGCACGGGCCCGTGGTGATCGGCATGAAGACCAGGTGGACGTGGTCCGGGTCCTTCGGCGCCTTCGCGAGGTAGTCGAGGACCGCCCCGAGCACGAGCAGCGCCGGGATGCACTCCTTCCCGCTCGCCACCGCCCGCGCCCGCGGCGCCGTCTCGATGTCGGCCGGCGGCAGCGCCACCGAGTTGATCCCGTGCGACCGCGAGATGCGCGCGACGAGCGCCGACGACTCCTGCCCCATCGACGGCCAGACCAGCGTCACGCGCGGGTCCTTCATCGAGCGGCGCTCCCCGGTCGTCCGGTTCACCACCCACGCGTCGCCGCCCTCGATGGCGACGTCCCACTTCCGCTCGGGGAGGACCGTCGCCTCCCGCGGCGGGGAGCGACGCCACGCCTCGACGACGTCGAGGAAGGCCTCCACGCGCGTGTCCACGCCCGCGTCGGCCGAGTGGCTGTCGAGCTCCAGCGTGAGGAACGGCTTCGAGCCGTAGATCCACCGGTTGAAGTGGAGGATGAAGGAGTCCGGCGCGCAGGAGAAGTTGGTGACGAAGGTCGCGAAGAGGTTACGGCTCCCCTTCACCCTCACCGCCCCCTTCAGGTCCTGCTGACCGTAGTACCAGTACATGTTGGGGAGGATCTCCTCCCCCGGCCCGACCTCCAGGAAGTCGAAGGGGATCACCGAGTACCCGCGCGTCGCGAACTTGCGCGGGATCCCCATGTTCGCGCCCGGCGCGAAGGCGTTGTACGGGCGGCCGAAGAGGACGATGGCCGGCCACTGTCCGCGCTCCGCCTCCTCCACCGCCTGCCGCCCGAGCCGCAGCCCCTCGCGGAAGCAGGCCTGCTGCCGCTCCACCGCGAGCGCCCAGGCCTTCCGCCCCTCCTCCCGCGTGCGGCCGAGCCGCTCGGCGACGTCCATCATCGGCTCGGCGCCGTCGGCGAAGCCGCGGGTCAGGTCGAGCACCGGCCGCAGCAGCCTGGCGTCGTCGAGCTCGAACGCGGTGCGGAGCGCGTAGGGCAGCCCCTGCGTGATGGGACAGAGGCAGGCGTGGACCGTCTTCTCGTAGGAGGGGAGGGCCTTCAGGTGGGGGAGGAACCAGAAGTCGGGGCGCGGGTCCGCCTCGAGCAGGCTCCCCATCTGGCCGTGCGCGATCTCGCCGGGGAAGCAGTAGGAGGACTCGCAGCGCGCGGTCCCCTTCTCCGACACCCGCGCCTCGAGCACCGTGCGGACGCCGAGCGCGTGGAAGAAGTTCGAGTAGAGGGGCCAGAGGGAGTGGACCGAGAGCGCCTCGGGGACGCCCACGCGCACGTTGGCGCGCGGCAGGTCGTCGGCGGGGGCGGCGTAGGTCTCGAAGTAGAGCTGGCGCCGGACCTCCACCCAGTCCTTCACGTCCTCCTGGGGCCGGACCGGCTTGCGCCGGAGGTTCGCGAACTTGTTGCAGCGGCCGCCGAAGTGGTACCGCGCCGCGCCCACCGCCATGATCTTGATCGGGCAGTGGTTCTCGCAGGCCTTGCAGCGGTACTCGCGGTCGGTCCGGATGGTGCGCCCCGCCAGCTCCGCCAGCCTCACCCGCGACGGCTGGAGCCGCCCCTCGGCGAGGCGCGCGAGCGCCATGAGCGCCACGCCGTAGGCCCCCATCAGCTCCGGGTCCGGCGGCACGACGACGTGCTTGCCGAGGAGCTGGGCGAAGGCGAGCGGGACGGCGGGGTTCTTGGCCACGCCGCCCTGCAGGACGATGCGGCTGCCGACGCGCCGGTTGCCGACGACGCGGTTCAGGTAGTTGGCGACGATCGAGAGCGTCAGGCCGGCGACGATGTCCGGCCGGCTCGCGCCGCCCTGGATCGCCTTGCGGATGTCCGAGTTGATGAAGGCCGAGCAGTGCTCGCCGAACCGGAGCGGCGCCGTCGCCTGCAGCGCGATCGGGCCGATCTCCTCGGGCCGGTGGATGTCGAGGTCGCCCGCCGCGGACTCCTCGAGGAAGGAGCCGGTCCCGGCGCTGCACGCCTCGTTCATGGCGTAGTCGACGGGGACGAGGTTGCTCAGGTGGACGTACTTCGCGTCCTGCCCGCCGATCTCGAAGATGGTGTCGATGGCCGGGTCGAGCGCCGTCACGCCGGCCGTGTGCGCCATGATCTCGTTGTAGACGGCCGGCGTCCCGCAGTAGACGCCGAGCAGCTCGCGCGACGAGCCGGTCGTGGCGGCGAGCCGCAGCTCGATCGCGTCCTCGCTGCCGACCTGCTCCTCCAGCTGGGCGCGCACCGCGTCCAGGCACCTGCGCAGGGCGACCACGGGGTCGCCGAGGGTCCGCCCGTAGTGGCTCGCCACGATCTCGCGCGTCTCGGCGTCGACGATCGCGACCTTGGTGGTGGTGGAGCCGCCGTCGATGCCGAGCACGTACGCCCGCCCCGCCTTCGCCCGGCCCCGCCGCGCGGGCAGGAAGGTGACGTGGTCCTGCGCGTCGGAGAGGGGCCGGCCACGGGCGTAGCCGAGGTCTGCGCCGGAGACGAGCGCCTCCGGGCAGGGCATCGGCGCGCCGCGCTCGGCGGCGAGGAGGGCCGCGCCGAAGGCCTCGACGTAGGCCGCCTCGTCCGGCACCACCAGCTCGACGCCCGGCAACCCCTCCCGGACCGCCGCGACGAGGTGCGGGTTGCGCGTCCCGCCGCCGGCGAGGACGACGCGCCCCGACGTGATGCGCGCCTTGGCGAGGAACTCGAGCACCTTGCGCGCCATCACGTGGGAGAGGGAGAGCACGATGTCGTGCTTGTCCGCCTCGCCCTTGTTGAGCTTGTGGGTGCAGTCGCTCTTCATGAAGACCGAGCAGCGCGACGAGAGCCGGTGGACGGTCCCGCCGGCGACGGCGGGGAGGTGCACCGCGTCGAGCGGCAGGTCCATGCGCCGCAGCTGCTGGGCGAAGAACTCCCCCGTGCCGCTCGCGCACTTGTTCCCCGCGTAGGTCCCGACGATCCGCCCGCCGTCCACGCGGTAGACGACGAGGTCCTCGCCTCCGACCGACACGATCGCGCAGACGTCGAGCGCCAGCGCCTCGAGCGCGCGCTCGAGCGCCTCGGTCGCGATGGCGCTGGCGAGCTGGAACTGCCGCCGCCCCTCGCCGCCCGTGACGAGCGCCGGCACCCCGGCGCCGACCCCCCGCTCACCGAGGAGGGCGCGCACCGTCCCGGCGACGTCGCCGTCGTGCGCGCGCACCTCGGACCACACCTCGGCGCCGCCGCCCACCAGGCAGGCCTTCACGCTCGTGGAACCGATGTCGATACCCAGGGCCGAACCGTTCTTCATCTCCGCCACGCTCCTCGTCGCCCGCCGCCGATCTGCGGCGGCCGCAAACCGCCCACTTTTCCAAAGCCGACGTTTTCCCGCAATGACTCGGGAAGGGCAAACGAACGCTTCCGACCGCTGGCCGGGGTCGCGCGGAGAGCCGTGGTATGGTGCGCGCCCCGATGGCTCCCGCCCCGGACGACCCCCGACAGCGCGCGCGGCTCCAGGCCGCCCTCTCCCGCGGCCGGGGGCGCGGCCGCCTGGGGAGCGCGGCGCGCAGCGCCGGGCGCGCGGTGGTGCTCGGCGTCGCCGGCCTCCTCTTCCCGCGGCAGCGGGCCGCGATGCCGGCGCCGGGGGCGGTCCGCAAGGTGCTGGTGGTCCGGACCGACGAGCGCGTCGGGAACCAGCTCCTCACGACGCCGCTGTTGCGGGCCCTGAAGCGGGGGCTCCCGGGCGCCGAGCTCCACCTCCTCGCCCCGCGGCAGGCGGCGGCCATCCTCCCGCCCCACGTGGACCGGCTCTGGCGCTGGCAGAAGCGGGACGCCTTCCGGGCGCCGCACCGGCTGCTCACGCTGCTCCGCGCCCTGCGGCGCGAGCGCTTCGACGTCGTGGTCGAGGCGAGCCACTGGTCCGCCTTCTCGCTCACCGCCGTCCTCCTCGCGCGCCTCGCCGGCGGCCGCGTCACCGTCGGCCACGATCGCGGCGAGAGCGCCCGCTTCCTCTCCCACGCCGTGGCGCACGACCCCGCGAACGGGAGCGAGGTGCCCGCCAAGCTCGAGCTCCTCGCGCCGCTCGGCCTCCCGCCGCACGGCCTCGCGCTCGAGACGGGGCTCGGGGTCGACCCGGCGCCTGCCCGCGCGCTGCTCGCCGCCACCGGGCTCGACGGCCGGCCGCTCGCGGTCCTCAACCCGGGCGCGCGCCTCGCCGATCGCCGCTGGCCGCCCGAGCCCTACGCCGAGGTCGCGCGCGGGCTCGCCGCGAGGGGGCTCGCCGTCCTCGTCGTCTGGGGGCCGGAGGAGGAGCCGATCGCGCGGGAGATCGCGCGGCTCTCCGGCGCGACCCTCGCCCCGCCCACCGATCTCGCCCTCCTCGCCGGCCTCATGCGCGCGGCGCGGCTGGTCGTCTCCAACAACTCGGGGCCGATGCACCTCTCGGTCGCGGTGGGGGCGCCGACGGTCGGCGTCTTCTTCTCCGGCGACTCGGCCCGCTGGGGCCACCAGGTGGCGACCTTCGCCGCCGCCGAGGTCCGCTCGCCGGCCGACCACGCCCTCGTGCTCGGGGCGTGCGACCGGCTGCTGGCGACCGCGTGACCCGGCTGCCCGGTCACCCTCCCCGCTCGCCCGGCGGCGGCGCGGGGGGCTGGGGCGCGTAGACCGCGCGGAGGAACCCCGCGAAGTAGTTCCACGCCGACCAGACCGAGAAGACGAGCGACACGTAGAGCAGCCAGGTGCCCACGCGGTTCGCGTCGAGGTCGAACGTCGCCCAGATGAAGTCGATCGGGTAGGTGTAGTGGAGCAGCAGGAAGG
>DATIVK010000040.1:0-14335 GCA_035465955.1 Anaeromyxobacteraceae bacterium
CGTGGCGCGTCGTCGAGACGACGTACTTCGGCTTGGCCTCCAGCTTCCTCGCCCACGCCCGGTCCGCCGGCTTCGCCTTCGGGTCCCGCGCCACCTGGGGCCAGGCTTCCTCCATCAGTTCGTAGGTCCGGCGCCCGAAGAGCATCGCGCCCGCCGCGTCCATCCGGCGCGTCCAGTAGCGGAGCATCTCGTCGTCGGCGACCCCCTCGCGGTGGTCGCTGCAGCCGTCCAGCGTCACGTTGAGCGCGAAGGTCAAGAGTCCCATGGCGCTGACTCCTCCCGCGGTTGCATAACGCGCGCGGGTCCGTCACGGTGCGTCGGAACCCTTTCGAGCCATGACGAACCCGATCCTCTCGAATGATCCTTGCCCCTGCGGCGGCGGCACCTACGCGGGCTGCTGCGGGCCGCGCCACGACGGGACGCGCCCCGCCGAGACGGCCGAGGCGCTGATGCGCTCGCGCTACTCGGCCTTCGCGCTCTGCCTGCCGGGCTATCTGCAATCGACGCACGACGTCCCCGCGACCGAGGAAGGGCGCCGAGAGTTGGAGGCGGCCGCGCGGTCCGTGACCTGGCTCGGCCTCACCGTGCACCGCGTCGAGCGGGGTGGCCCCGAGGACGACGCGGGGGTCGTCGAGTTCACCGCGCGGTCGCTCGACGGCCGCCACGTCGTCGAGCTGCACGAGCGGTCGTCGTTCCGCAGGAAGGACGGACGTTGGCTCTACGTGGATGGCGAGTGCCGGGTGACGCGGTCGCCCGCGCTTCGGCCGCGGCCTGGACGATGAGCCGTGGACGGGGGCGTCAGTCCCTGGAACCCCCCACGTTCAAGGTCCTCGTCCCCGTGTCCTCCCCGGCTCTATGATCCGCCCCTCGCTCCGGGGGCCCCCACATGCTCACTCTCCTCCTCTCCGCGCACGACGGCGGAACCGCCTGGCGTCACCTCCTCGCCGAGGGCGAGGCGCGCGCCGGCTTCGAGCCGGTGGGACCGCTGCTGCTGGCCCGCCGGGTCGGCCGGCTGGTCGGCCTACGCGCGGAGCCCGCGAGCGCACCGGAGCGGCTCGCCGCCTGGGCGCTGCGGATCGACGAGCACGACGACGGCAGCCGCTCCTACTCGGCCTCGCGCAGGCAGGACCCGTTCGGCGTCGCGCGCTACCTCCTCTCCCTTCGCGACCAGCTGCGGATGTCCGGCTGGGACGGGCGCGCGCTCGACGGCAGCGGCCGTCTGCGCGACCTCGCCACGCTGGAGCGGCTGGGGTCGCCGCTGCCGCCCGGCCTCCCCGAGCTCCTCCACGCGCTGATCGACGAGCTGGGCGCGGCCGGCACCCTGCCGTGTCCCGTGCGCGTCGAGCTCCTCTCCGCGCGCAAGGGCTTCGCGCCGCTCGTCCGCGGCCTGCTCGACGCGCTGGCCGCGGCGGGCGCCGAGGTGACGGGGCCGGCGCCGGTTGCGGCGAAGGCCGCCGCGTCGAGCGACCTCGGGCGGCTCCAGCGGGCGCTGCTCGACCCGAGGTCGACCCAGCCATCGCTCGAGGGCGACGGGACGTTCCTGGTGCTCGAGGCCGACACGCCGCTCGAAGCGGCCGAGCTGACCGCGTCCCTCGCGCGGACCCTGAAGCTGGACGACGCGACGGTCGTCGCGGCGGCCGAGCCGTCCACGCTCGACGGCGCCCTCGCGCGGCAGGGGCTTCCGACGCTGGGGCTCACGTCGTCCTCCCCGCTGCGCCCGCAGCTTCAAGTCCTGCCCCTCCGCCTCGCGCTCGCCTTCGAGCCGCAGGATCCGTTCCGCGCTGCCGAGCTGCTGCTCCTCCCCGGCGCGCCGCTGGCCGGCCACGCGCGAAACAAGCTGCTCGCCGCCCTCGCCGCCATGCCGGGGATCGGGAGCCCGGCCTGGGCGGCTGCCATCGAGGCGGCCGTGGCCGACGAGGCCGCCTTTGCGCAGGAGCGGGGCGAATCGAAGGAGGCGGCCGCGCTCGCGGGGACGGCGCTCCGCGAGCGGATCGCGTCCTGGTTCGGCGGCGAGCTGAGCGATCCGGTCGAGGGGATCAGGGCCGCCAGGGCGGCGGCGCTCTGCGCGGAGATCGCGAAGTGGGCCGGCGGCCGCGTGAAGGGCGCCGTGGAGAACGCGGAGGCCGAGGCGGAGTCCGGCGCGGAGGACGACGCCTCGCTCTGGGCACACGCCGCGGCCGTCGCGAGGACGCTCGAGCAGCTCCTGATCGCCCGGCCTCCGGGCGAGCTGCTGCCCCAGCAGACGCTCCTCCAGCTCCACGACCTCGCCGCGGGGGACGGGTCGGAGCTGTCGGCCTTCGAGGGCGAGGCGGGGCGGCCCGCCGTCGTCTCGGCGCCGGGCGCCGTCATCGCACCCTCCGGCGACGTCGTCTGGTGGGCCTGCGTCCACGGTGCCGGCCCCAGTCCGTCGCCCGAGCCCTGGACCGAGGCGGAGCGGGCCGCGCTGGCCACCGCCGGAGTGACGCTCGCCGCGCCCGGCGAGACGCGCGAGGTCGAGGCCGAGGGTTGGCGGATGCCGATCCTCTCCGCGAAGCGGCGGGCGGTCCTCGTCCGTTGGCGCCTGGCGGGGACCGAGCCGATCGCCCCGCACGCCTTCTTCGACGAGCTCTCGACGCGGCTCGCCGAGGGCTCGCTGCCGCGCTGCGCCGTGGCGTCGGAGCGCGTCCTCGGAGGGAGGGCGCCGTGGAGCGCGGCCACCGTGCCGTTGGCGCCGACCGAGCTGACGACCCAGCGGCCGATCTGGAAGGTTCCGCCGGCGACGATCGCCCCAACCGGCCCGCTCTCGGCGTCGGCCCTCGAGTCACTCCTCGGCTGCCCGTTCAAGTGGGCGCTCCACTACAAGGCGAAGCTGGAGCCGGGCGCCGGCGTCCACCTCCCGGAGGGCAACCGGCTGCTCGGCGACTTCGCCCACCGGATCCTCCAGTCGATGCTCTGCGGACCCGAGAAGCTCGACTTCGCGAAGGCGACGGCGGCCGATGCCCGGGCGTGGGCGACGAAGGCGTTCGACGCGCGCGTCGCGCGGGAGGCGGCGCCGCTGGTGCGGCGGGGCGGCGAGGTGGAGCGGGACAGCGCCCGCACGCTGATCGCGGGTGCGGCCGCGTCGCTCTTCACCCTCCTCCGGGAATCCGGCTGGGAGCCGGTGGACGCGGAGCGCGAGGTGAACGGAACCTTCGCCGGCCTCCCGGCGACCGGGTGGGTCGACCTGGTCGTGCGCAAGAAGGGCGCGGAGGCGGTGGTGGACCTGAAGCTCTCGGGGCTCGGTTATCGGCGGGACGCGCTCGAGTCGGGCCACGCGCTGCAGCTCGCTCTCTACGCGTCGCTGCTCCAGAAGAAGAAGGGGGGCGCGATGCCGCCTTCGGGGTTCTTCATCCTCACGGAGGGGCAGCTCCTCACCACGGAGCCGCAGGCCTTCGCGGGCGCGACGGGGGTCGAGGGGCCCGGGTCGCGGGCGACGCTCGAGGGGGCCGCCGAGGGCTTCAAGTACTGGAGCGGCCTCTTCGCGAAGGGCGTCCTGCCGTCGTTGAACGAGGAGCTGCCGTGGGAGGAGGCGGTGACCGGCTTCGGGGGAGCGCCTCCGGAGGAGGACTCGCCGGGACGCCACCCGGGCGCATGCACCTACTGTGACTACGCCTCCATCTGCATCCCGCCCGCCGTCGTCGAGGGGGAGACGCCGTGAAGGTCGACGTCATCAGCGCGAGCGCCGGCACCGGCAAGACGTACCGCCTGTCGGGCGATCTCACGAAGGCCCTCCTCGACGGCAGCGCGCGCCCCGAGGGCGTGGTCGCCATCACCTACACCGTGAAGGCGGCGGCAGAGCTGGAGAGCCGCATCCGCGCCAGCCTGCTGAAGGCGGGGCGCGCGGACCTCGCCGCGCGCGTGCGCGACGGCTACATCGGCACCATCCACTCCGTCTGCCAGCGGCTGCTGCGTGAGTTCTCGCTGGAGGCCGGGCTGTCGCCGTACCTGGAGCCCATCCCCGAGACCGAGCGGCAGCGGCTCTTCGACGTGGCGCTCTCGTCGGTGCTGGCGGGGAGGGAGTCGCGCCTCAACGAGCTGGCGCGGCGGCTGGAGCTGGACGACTGGAAGGGCGTCCTGCTGAAGATCGTGGACGCGGCGCGCGCGAACGGCATGGACGCGGCGGCCGTCGCGCAGGCGGCGGCGAGGAGCCGGAGCGGGCTCGAGGCGCTCCTCGGAGCGCCGACGATCGACCGCGCCACCTACGAGCGGCGGCTCCGCGCGGCCCACGCGAAGCTCCAGCCGAAGCTGGACGAGCTCGCGGAGGGGACGGTCGCGGCGGCGAAGGACCGCGCGGCGGCGGGGAGGAAGCTGGGCGCGGCGCTCTCCGCGGGGCGCATGCCCTCGTGGAAGGCCCAGCTCCAGTTCGCCGGCGACGTGGACATGAAGAAGCTGAGCGCCTGGTCGGGCGACCTCGTCGAGCTGGCCTACCAGCACACCGCCTGCGCCGGGTTCCACGAGGACCTGCTCGACCTGCAGGGCGCGCTCTTCGACCTGGCGGCCGAGGCGATCGGCGTTTTCGTCACCGAGAAGGGCGCGGCGGGGGTGGTCGACTTCGGCGACATGCTGGCCCAGGCGCGCGCGCTCCTCGAGGGGCCCGCCGTGCAGGCGGCGCTGCGGACGCGGCTCGACCTCGTCCTCGTGGACGAGTTCCAGGACACCTCGCCGCTCCAGCTGGCGGTGGTGGGCGCGCTGGGCCAATTGGCGAAGCGGTCGATCTGGGTCGGGGACCGGAAGCAGGCCATCTTCGGCTTCCAGGGTTCCGACCCGGAGCTGATGACCGCCGCGACGGACGCGGCGCTGGGCGGCCAGCCGCCCGACATCCTCGCGAAGTCGTGGCGCTCTCGCGAACCGCTGGTCGGGTTCGTGTCGGAGCTCTTCGGGGAGGCGCTGGGGCCGCACGGCTTCCCGAAGGCGCAGGTCGTCCTGACGGCGGCGAAGAAGGATCCGCCGGAGCTCGCGAGCCAGCCCGTGCTGGAGTGCTGGCGCTGGAGGAAGGAGGCGGTGGAGCGGGGCGGCCGCAAGGTGAAGGCGAGCGAGGCGCACGCGCTCGCCGCCGGCGTCGCCGAGCTGCTGGCCCATCCGCCGCTCGTGCGCGACCGGAGCGACTCGGACGTGGAGCCGCTGCGCCCCGCGACGGCGCGCGACGTCGCCGTCCTGGCGCGGTCGAACGACCGCTGCCGGGAGGTGGCGGAGGCGCTGCGCGCCCGCGGGATCGCCGCGAAGGTCTCGCTCGCGGGGGTGACGCTGACGCCCGAGGGTATCCTCGCGCGCGCCGCGCTCGCGCTGCTCGCCGACGGGCGCGACGGCGTCGCGGCGCTGGAGGTGACCTGGCTCGGCGGCGCCGTGTCGGGCGCCCCCGACGCGTGGCTGTCGCGCCGCCTCCAGGAGGTCTCGGACTGGCGGGGCGCGTGCGAGGCGGCGGGGCAACGGGGAGAGCGCAAGCCGCCGATGCCGCCGGCGTTCGAGGACGATCCGCGCGTCGCGGCGCTCCGGGCGGGCGCCTCCGCCGCGGAGCGGCTGTCGCCGGCGCAGGCGCTCGACCTCGCGCTCCGGATCGCGGGCATCCCGGAGCTCGTCCGCGCCTGGCCGGAGCCGAGCCAGCGGCTCGCCAACCTCGAGGCGCTGCGGGCCGAGGCGCAGGCCTACGAGCAGCTCTGCGCGGCGCAGAAGAGCGCCGCGACGATGCTGGGGCTGGTGGCACACCTCGCGGCCGTCGGCGACGACGCCGAGGCGGGCAAGCAGGCCGCGCCCACCTCCGAGGACGCCGTCTCCGTCGTGACCTGGCACAAGGCGAAGGGGCTCGAGTGGCCGGTGGTGGTCCTCTCGCACCTCGAGTTCTCCCGGGAGCGCGACGTCTTCGACGTGGCGGTGGAGGGGGCACTGGCCTTCGACTTCACGAGGCCGCTCGACGGGCGCTGGGTCCGCTGGTGGCCGTGGCCCTACGGGAAGATGAGCAAGGGGCTCGCCCTCCTCGACGAGGCGCAGCAGACGCCCGAGGCGGCGCGCGTCGCGCTGTCGGATCGCCGCGAGCGCCTGCGGCTGCTCTACGTGGGCTTCACGCGGCCGCGCGACCTGCTCGTGCTGGCCGCGTGCCACTCCGAGAAGTCGGGCGCGGCGACGGCGGCGCTCGACCTGCTCTGCGGCGCCGACGGGAAGGCGCTCCTCGCGGCCCCGTTCGACGAGGCGCCGGGGGAGCGGACCCTCGGCGTGAAGGAGTCGACGTGGCCCTGCGTCGTCCGGGAGCTCTCGGGGCTGCCGCCGGTCGCGGGAGCGAAGCCGAGGGTGGCGACGCCCTGGTACGCGTCCTCCGCGCGAGCGATGCGTCCGAGGGAGCGGCTCAACCCCTCGGCGGAGCCGCTCGCCGGCGCGGCGAAGATCGTCGAGGTGAGCCGGCTGGGCGGGCGGAAGCCGCTCGAGGCGAAGCCGGAGCAGGCGGCGGCGGTGGGGGACGCGATCCACGGCTTCCTCGCGGCCGATCGGCAGGGGGACCGCGCGGCCCGCGCCGCGATGGCGACGCGGCTGCTCCGGGGCTACGGCGTCGAGGGGGCGGTCTCGCCCGGGACGCTGATCGAGGCGTCGGACGCGCTCCGCGCGTGGCTCGACGGGAGGTACCCCGGCGCGAGGTGGTTCCGCGAGTGGCCCGTGCGCGCGCGGCTCGACGGCGAGCCGGCGCGGCTCCTCGTGGGCGAGGTGGACCTCTTCCTCGAGCTGCCCGACGGCTTCGTGCTGGTGGACCACAAGTCCTTCCCGGGGAGCGAGCGCGAGCGGGACCGCCGGCTCGTCGAGGAGTACGCGCCGCAGCTGCGCTGGTACGCGAAGGTGCTCGGGAAGGCGCTGGGGAAGCCGATGAAGGCCGCCTTCATCCACCTGCCGATCCGCGGGGAGATGGCGGAGGTGGGGGTGGGGTAGCACGGCAGGCGGGCTCGTGCGGGCGAGCGAGGGGGTCCGCGGGGATCAGGAGGTCGTCGCGGCCTCCAGGATTGCCGCGCGAAGCCTCCGGAGCTCGGCGTTCTCCGAGCGTCCGTCGGCCCCAACCGACGGGCTCTTCGACTTCTCCTCGGTGCGCGCGATGTGGTGGTCGATCTGGGCGAGAATGGCCGCCACCTGGGCGGGCGAGAGGCCGGCGCGGATGTGTTCGCAGTCGACGGTGCACCAGCCGCGGCCTGGCGTGAACGCATCGTGGACGAGGTCGAGGTTGAAGCCGGCGGCGTTCGCGGCGACCTTGCAGCTGTACCTGTCGTACTCGTCGTAGGCGTGTTGCCGGTCGTCTTCGCGGCGCTCGTAGCTCCACCACAGAGCTTTCCAGAGCTTCTCGAGCGCCTCCGGCGTGAGCGACACCTGCGCGCTGGCGTTGGTCTCAGCGCTCATGGCGAACCCCCGGCGTTGCCTGTGCGAGCTCGACCAGCCGCCCTCGCCACTTCTCATAGATGCCGAACTCGTCCTGCAGATCCTCGTAGCAGGGATGGTCGTAAGGGCAGTCGCGCCAGCGCTTGCGGAGGCGCGCGATCTCCACGTCGATCGAGTCCAGAAAGCGCTTCACCTGTGGCGCGCCGGCACCCGCGCGAACGTGGTTGCAGCGGTCGTCGCAGAGGAAGGGCGCGTCGGGCGCGATGATCCCGTGCAGCAGATCGGCCACTGCCTCGGCGCTCTTGATCTCGATCTTCTGTCCGTAGCGCCACTGGAGGATCGACGAGGCGTCCTCGCCCTTGGACCAGGCCGCGTCGACGTCCTTCGCTGCCTCCCTCCGTCGGGCGCGTGCGCCGACGCAGTACTCGATGAGCTCGCGCCACCACCCGGCGAGCGCAGCGCCGCTCAGCGTGGCTCCGAGCGCGTTGGTCCCGCCGGCCTGCCTGATGAAGTAGCTGCCAAGCCGCGGCAACTCCTCGGCCGTCTCGCTGCCGTCCTTCTCTCGAACGTCCTCACCCATGACTGCCTCCCTCGTCGGGCCCGAAATGAGCCTGTAGGGAAGTGTAGGGGTCAGGCTGACATGAAGGATAGATCAGCCATAACGGGCACTTCGCCGCGGGCGCGCGGCGGGGAGAAGCATCGCGGCCGGTGCCGCGAAGAAGCGACGGTCGTGAAGCGAGACCCAGAACCAGACCACTGAAGGCGCGCTTCGCCTGGGCGCCCGCGACCCTCGCCGTCAAGGTCGAGTCCGCCACGCAGACGATCTGAAGCGGACGGGCCCCGGCGCAACGGGCCGGATGAAACGCGGCCCCGCCGTCCGTGGGACGGACTCCGACGTCCCGCCTGCGCTCCACTGAGGTCGCCGCCGCGGCTGGCACGAGATGTGAAGCCTGCGTCCAGGATGGCTGCTACCCTGACCGCTTCCATGGCCCAGACCGCCTACGCGTTCGTCGTCCGTTCGCTGTCCCACCCCGACGTCTCCAGGACGATCGAGCTTCGCGGCGACCAGACGCTGGCCGATCTCCAGGGGGTGATGGAGGAGGAGTTCGACCTCGACGACGAGCACCTTTGGGCCTTCTACCTGAGCGGCGAGTGGTACGACCGGGACAGCGAGTTCGCCCGATCGGGACGGGCGCACGACGCGGAGCTCCGGTCGCTGGGGCTCGAGCCGGGTCTCCGGATCGCGCACCTGCACGACTTCGGCGACGAGCTGCGACACGTGGTGGACGTCGCGCGCGTCGGGGAGGTGCAGGCGGGGGCGGAGTACCCGCGGGTCACGGCGAGATCCGGGGAGATCGAGCCCGCCCCGCCGTGGGAGGACGACGAGCTGGAAGGAGAGCCCTTCGCTCCCGACCTCGTGGCCGAGGTGGAGCGCGCGATGGCCGCGAACGGCTCCGAGGACCCGGAAGCGCGAGAGGAGGGTCTTCGGGCCAGCGGCGCGGTGGTCGACGCCGTGCTCGCCCGGTGCACGACGAAGGGAGAGCTGGAGCGGCTGGGCCGGAGCGTCGAGGGGCCCTTCCCTGCGTGGGTCGACGCCGTCGTCCATCGGTACGTGCGCGAAGGATCCGTCGCCCGGGCCGTCGCGCTGGTGGAGAGGATCGCCGTCCTGCTCGAATACGAGCCGTTCCCGCCGACGGTGCTGGGTGAGGCGCTGGAGGCTGCGGTCGCCTGGGACGAGCTCGAGTTCGAGGACGAGATCGAGCTCCCGGCCGCCCGGCTGGCCGAGCGGGTCCATGCGCTGCTCGCCGCGGTCAGGACGCCGCGGCGGGTAGCTCAGCTGTCGAGCCTGGTGGGGCGACCGCTCGCGCAGTTCTTGAGCCGCGCGGTCGATCAGCTCGCCGCCGCGGGGCGCTTCGACGAGGCGAGCGAGGCCGCAGTCTGGCTCGACGACGCCTGCTGCCGCCCCGGAGAGATCGTGACCGTCGCCCTCATCCAGGCCGGCGCCAACCGGAGCGTCGAGGCGCGCGCGCTCCTCGCGAGGGCCGAGGCGATCGCGCCCGGGCTGTCGGCCCGGGCCGCCCAGTCCATCGCGGAGGCGTACGCCGCGGCCGGAGACGACGCGGCGGCGGAGGAGCGCCTCCGGAGGATCGCCGGACGCCGCTGGATCACGGCCCGTGATCGCGATGCGGTCGTGAAGCGGCTCGCCGAGCTGCTGGAGCGCACCGGGCGGGGGAGCGAGGCGCGTGCGGTCGAGGCCGAGCATGCCGCCTCGCAGCGGCGCCGCCTCGAAGCGCGCGGCGGGACGGTGCGCCGCGCCGAGCCGCGCGTCGGTCGCAACGACCCGTGCCCGTGCGGCAGCGGGAAGAAGCACAAGAAGTGCTGCGGCGCGCCCTCTTCCGGGGCCTCGCGGGCCGACTGAAGGCGGTGCGCTGCTCGTCCCTCGTGCGCTGCCCCGACAGCGCCGTTCAGGCGATCGGGGCAACCAGGGAGCGGCCCACGGCGGCGCGCGCCCGCTCCACGAGGGCCCGGGCGTCTCCCGCGATCGAGGCGGCGAGCTGCGCCGGGAGCGCGTCCGGCAGCCGTTCGAAGGCGCGCGCGAGCTCGCCGGCGCGGGCCAGCGCCGCCCCCTCCGCGGCGGAGATCGCGCCGGACGGGAGGAGGTGGCCGTGGACGGCGAGCTGCAGCGCCGCCGGCTCATCGCCCGGATCTCCGCGAACGTCGAGGGCCCGCAGGGCGAGCGCCATGGCGTCGCGGAAGAGGGGGAGCGCCTCGCTGGCCAGCCCCGCCGCGAGCAGGGCGTCGCCGGCCGAGCGCTTCCGTGCCGCGCCGGACGCGAGCGCCCGGGATGCGGCCGCCCGAGCCTCCTCGGGCGTGGACGGCGCCGAGCGGTAGAGCACCTCCGCGCCGACGAAGGGGGAGGCGGCGCCCAGCGGCGCCAGCGCGGCGACTGCCGACGAGGGGATGAGCGTCGCCGCGTCGATGGCCGCGGCCGGAACGGCGCCGGCGACGATGCCCACGACCCGACCGTCGGAGAGCCGAAGGATCTGCTCCAGCGACTCTCCCGCCGCCTCCCGGACCGTCGCGACCGGATCGAGCTGCATCACCTGCGGCGCCGGCGAGATGGCGGCGGAGGCCGGGCGAGGGCGTGCGGCGGCGTCGACGCCCACGTCCGTGAGGATCGACGCGATCCGCTTCGCCATGGTGAAGCGCTCCAGCTCGGTGGTCTCGGTGTCGTCTCCCACGGCGGCGGCGAAGAGCGCGCGCTTGGTCTCGAGCGTCGCCTCCATCCGCTCCTCGAAGCCCCCCTCGCTCACGAGCAGGACCACGTTGACGGACTTGCGCTGGCCGAGCCGGTGGACCCGCGCGATCCGCTGGGCGAGGACCGCCGGGTTCCAGGGGAGGTCGAGGTTGACGACGTGGCTGGCGGCCTGGAGGTTGAGCCCGACGCCGCCGGCGTCGGTGGACAGGAAGACCTGGCACGCCGGGTCCTCGCGGAAGCGATCGATGAGCGCCCCGCGCGCGTCCGACGGCACGCCGCCGTGGAGCCGGACGTATCCGATCCCGAGCCCCTTGCAGACTTCCGCGGCGAGGGCCTGCATCCGCTCCCACTCGGAGAAGACGACGACCTTGTGCCCCTCGCCGAGGCAGATCTCCTCGAGCAGCCGCGCCAGCTCGTCGAGCTTCGGCGCGCCGGGCGTCTTCTTGTCGACGAGGCCGGCGGCGTCGCAGGCCATCCGCATCCGCTGGAAGGCCCGCATGAGCCGCTGCTCCTCGGGCGGGGTGAGCGCACGCCTCCGGAGGACGGCGAGGAGCCGGGCCGCCGTGTTCTCGGCGTCGGCGTGGAGGTCGACCTGCCGAGGGGTCATCGGCACCGTGACCCGGCTGACGATCCGCTCGGGCAGGTCGGTGAGGACCTCCTCCTTGCGCCGGCGCAGGACGACGGGGGCGATGGCGGCGCGGAGCGCGTCGAGGTTCCGGTAGCCGATCGGGCGCCCCGCGTCGTCGAGGCGGGCGAAGCGCTCGTTGAACCGCCAGAGAGGGCCGAACCGGTGCGGATCGACGACCTGCATGAGGCTGTATAGGTCGTCGAGCCGGTTCTCGAGCGGCGTGCCGGTGAGGACGAACGCGAAGCGGCTGGCGATGCGCTTCACGACCGACGCGGTCCGCGTGCGCCAGTTCTTGATCCGCTGCGCCTCGTCGAGGATCAGCAGGTCGGGCTCCACGGCGGCGAGGGCGCGCTCGTCGGCGCGGGCCAGCTCGTAGCTCGTCACCAGCACCGGCGGCGGGTCGGCGTAGAGCGCCTCACGGACCTCCCTGGGGCCCGAGACCACGGCGACGTCCTCCGGGCCGAAGCCGGCGAACTCGCGCAGCTCACGGACCCACTGGTGCTTGAGGGAGGCGGGGCAGACGACGAGGGCGCGCCGGACCTCGCCGCGGCGGAGGAGCTGGACGGTGGCGGCGATGGCCTGAGCCGTCTTCCCCAGCCCCATGTCGTCGGCGAGCAGGGCGCGGCCGCGGGAGGCGAGGAAGGCGACGCCGTCCACCTGGTACGGGTAGAGCTCGCGCCGAACCCCCGGCTGGTCGCGCCCCGCCCGCCGGACCTCGGCCTCGACCGCCTTGCGGCGCCGGTCGAGCCGGGTCGCGTCGAGGACGCGCTCGGCGTGGGCGACGACCTCGGCCGGGATGCCGAGGCCGGCCTCCGCCGCGTCGCGGGAGAGGTCCGTCCAGCAGTCCTCCAGGGGACGGCGCAGACGCCCCGCGGCGTCGAAGTGGCGCGCCACGATCCGGCGAACGGAGGGGCGCGCCCGCTCGGCGGCGCGGATCGCGACGGCGGGCTCCGGATCGAAGCGGAGGAACAGATAGGAGGCGTCGCTCCCTGCGCGCAGCGCCCGCTGGAAGCGGCGGGGGCCGTCCTCTCGCAGGTGGTGGAGGACCGCCTCGACGTGCTTGCAGGTGCCGAGCAGGTTGGTGGCGAAGTCGGGGCAGGAGCAGCCGTTCTCACGCGAGTCGAGCGAGCGGAGCTCGACGCGCCATGGGGGGCCCGACGGGGAGGCGACCTCGTAGGCGCCCAGGACGCGCGTGCCGCGCAGCGGCCGGATCGTGAAGAGGTCATCGGCGCCGCGCCGTTCGCGCCGGAGGAGCTCGAGGTCGCGGGCGGACGGGTCGTTGGCAGCGCCCTCGTCACCGTCGATGGGGTCGGGCGGAGGGGCGGGGCGGCGTGCGGCGCGGGGAGAGGGCATGAGGGCTCCGTGGATGGAGACTTCTAGCCGGAGCGTCTGACTTACGCTCACACGCCGGACGGCCTCGGGAACCCGGACCTGCGCACCTGCTCAGCGGCGAGACGATTCCCGCACTTGCGGGTGGCGGCGCGACGGCCAGGGCTCCCTGAAACGTGCTAGACGGCGTTGATGATCCACGCCTTCCTCCTTGACCGAGTCCGGTGAGGGATCTGGTTGATGGGTAGGCGCGGCACCGTCGGCGAGACCCGCATGCCCAGGCACCGACATCCTTCCCTCGGCGTCGCGCTCAGGGTCTTCGAGAAGCTGACGCGAGGGCAGCGCGCTCCGCCGGGGGAAGAGGCCGTCGGGCGCGTCGTCTTCCTCGGGGAAGGGATCCATTACCGGGCCTACGGCGCCACCTGCCTCATCGATGGGCGCGACGTGGCGCTCGTCGCCAGGATCCCGCACCGCGACGCGGGCAGGGCCGTGAGCGAGGCGGCAACCCGCGAGCGACGGCTGCTCGAGCACCTCGGCCGGCTCGGGCTGCCGATCCGCATTCCCCGTCCCGTCGCCGAGGTACCCGTTTCCACCGGGCTGGCCATCGTCCAGGAGTGGGTGCGCGGGGTGCCGTGCGAAACGAGGGTGCCCGTGAGCGGTGGGAGGCCGTGGGAGCACGTCGCCGAGGCGGCCGCCGCGGTGCACGCGGTCGATCCCGCTCCGCTGCGCGTGTTCCTTCCCGCCGAGAAGGACGTCCGGGGACACGCCCTTGGGCAGCTCGCCGGCTTGCGCGACCTACCGATCCCGGAGGCGGCGGACGCCCTCGCCTGGGCGGAGGCGAACCTGCCGACGGAGGAGCCGCCCGTCCTCCTGCACGGCGACTTGCTCGGGCAGAACCTCCTGCTCGCGCCGGACGAGCCCCTCGGCGTCATCGACTGGGGGATGGCCTGCATCGGAGACCCCGCCTACGACCTCGCCGTCGTCACCCGCGGCGCGCGGCGGCCCTTTCAGGCGGAGCGCGGACTCGAGCGGCTGCTCGAGGCGTACGAGCGCAGATCGGGTCGGACGCTGCCTCCGTCGCGCGTGCACCTGCATGAGTTGGTGCTCTGCGCCGGGTTCTACGAGCAGGAGGTGGAGGTGCACGGCGCCGGGAGCGCAGCGGCGGAGCAGGCCAGGGCGAAGCTGCGCAGCGTCCTGGAGCGAGCGATCGCGGGGCGCGGCGGGAGGTGACCTCGGGACGGACACGGCGAACCTCCGTGGTACGTCTGCACACCATGGCCCCGATCCCCTCGACCGATCCCTGTCCTTGCGGCGGCGGCACCTACGCGGACTGCTGCGGCGCCGCGAGCTGGAGGCGGCCGCGCGGTCCGTGACCTGGCACGGCCTCACCGTGCACCGCACCGCGCGGGGCGGCCGCGACGACGACGAGGGGATCGTCGAGTTCACCGCCCGATCGCAGTCCGGAGTGCCGGGGTGGATCCCAACCGGATTGACAACGCCGCTACGCCGCCTCCTTCTGCTTCAGGAGCCCCTCCACGGCGAGGGCGAGGCTCCTGAGAGTGGCATCGAGGTCCTGCACGTGGACCCGAAGGACGTCCCGGTGGAGCGCGCCACGGTTCTTCAGCTCCTCGAAGGCATCGAGTCGGCGCACGAGGGTTGATGGCCGGGCGCCACCGGGGTCCTCGGGCCCCCCAATCACCGGGGACCAGAGGTCCGTCCGGTGGCGCGGAGGCGCACCCCCTCCGGTGCCCCCG
>DATIVK010000041.1:0-21199 GCA_035465955.1 Anaeromyxobacteraceae bacterium
GAGAGGGGATGATCATCATGGTGGGCGCCCCTCGCGGCGTGCGTTCTTCAACAGCCTGCTAGGCGCGGGGGAGGGGGCGGGGTCGGGGTCGGGGGCCGTTCACGGGCCCCCGCCTGCCGTCCGCTCCAGCCAGCCGCCGCCGAGGGCGCGGTAGAGCTGGACGAGGTTGGCGAGCTGGGCGAGGCGTGACTGGATGAGGAGCTGCTGGGCGGTGAAGAGGTCGCGCTGGGCCTGGAGCACCGTCAGGTAGCCGTCGACCCCCTGGGAGTAGCGGAGCGCCGAGAGATCGTACCGCCGCTGCTCCGCGGCGACCCGCGCGCGCTGCGCCTCGAGCTGCTCGTCGAGGGCGCCCCTGGCGACGAGCGCGTCGCTCACCTCGCGGAAGGCGCCCTGGATCGCCCGCTCGTACCGGGCCACCTGGATCGCCTTGCGCACCCTCGACGCGTCGAGGCTGGCGCGCAGCGCGCCGCCCGCGAAGATCGGGAGCCGGAGCTGGGGGGCGAAGCTCCAGAGGCCGCTGCCGTGCCCGAAGAGCCCCGAGAGCTCGTCGCTCGACGAGCCGGCGAAGCCGGTCAGCGAGATGGATGGGAAGAAGGCGGCGCGGGCCGCGCCGATCTGGGCGTTGGCCGACCGGAGGGCGTGCTCGGCCGAGAGGACGTCGGGGCGCCGCAGCAGCACCTCCGAGGGGACGCCGGCCGGGAGCTCCGCGATCGGATCCTGGGCGTCCAGCGCGCGCGGGGGCGGGAGGTCGGCGGGGAGGGGCTGGCCGACGAGGAGGACGAGGGCGCTCTCTGCGCGCGCGCGCTGGAGCCGGGCGGCGGAGAGGTTGAACCTGGCGGTCTGGAGCTGGGCCTCGGAGGTGCTGACGTCGAGCTCGGACGTGCGCCCCGCCTCGAAGGTGCGGCGGGCGAGGGCGGCGGAGGACTCGACCGCCTCGAGCGTACGGCGCGCCAGCTCGACCTGGTCGTCGAGCCCCACGAGGTTGAGGTACTGCGTCGCGACGTCGCCGACGAGGGCGAGGTGGGCGCTGCGCCGCGCCTCCTCGGTCGAGAGGTACTGCTCCAGCGCCGCGTCGGAGAGGCTCCGGACGCGGCCGAAGAAGTCGAGCTCGAAGGCGGTGACGCCGAGCCCGACCGTCCACGTCGTGGTGGACAGCGCGGCGCCGGTGGGCGAGAGCGCGTCGCCGAGGTGCTGGCGGGTGACGCCGGCGCTGCCGCCGACGGCGGGGAGCTGGTCCGCCCGCTCGATCCGGTACTGCGCCCGCGTCAGCTCGACGTTGAGCGCCGCCACGCGCAGGTCGCGGTTGTTCTCGAGGGCGAGCGCGATCAGGGCCTGGAGTCGCGGGTCCTGGAAGACCTCGCGCCAGCCGAGGGCCTCCGCCGGCTGCCGCGCGCTCCCGCCGGTCCCGACGGCGGCGGGGACGGGTGGGGTGGGGCGCTCGTAGCGCGGCGCGAGGGAGCAGCCGGCGCCGGCGAGGAGCAGGGCGGTGGCGGCGATCCGGGCGGAGCCGATGGGGATCATCGGCGCTCCCCCCCGTCGGCCGAGGGCGTCACGGCGGGCGCGCGCAGCGGGTGGGCGATCAGGGCGAAGAAGATCGGGACGTAGAGGATGGCGAGGGCCGTCGCCGAGATCATGCCGCCCATCACGGCGAAGCCGATGGCGTTCTGGCTGCCCGCGCCGGCGCCGTTCGCGAGCGCGAGCGGGAGGACCCCGAGGACGAAGGCGAGGGAGGTCATGATGATCGGGCGCAGCCGCATCCGGGCCGCCTGCAGGGCGGCCTCGGCGGCGGGCACCCCCTGCTCGTGCAGGGCGCTCGCGAACTCGACGATCAGGATGGCGTTCTTCGCGGAGAGGCCGATCGTCGTGAGGAGGCCGACCTGGAAGTAGACGTCGTTGGAGAGGCCGCCGAGCAGGGTCGCGGTCACGGCGCCGAGCACGCCGAGCGGGACGACGAGCATGACCGAGATGGGGATCGACCAGCTCTCGTAGAGCGCCGCCAGGCAGAGGAAGACCACGAGGAGCGAGATCGCGTAGAGGGCCGGGGCGTTCTTCCCCGAGAGCCGCTCCTCGTAGGCGAGGCCGGACCACTCGAAGCCGACGCCCTGGGGGAGCCTCCCCGCGAGCTCCTCCATGGCGGCCATCGCCTGGCCGGAGCTGTACCCCGGCGCCGGCTCCCCCAGGATGGCGACCGACGGCGTGCCGTTGAAGCGCTCCAGCATCGGCGAGCCGCTGATCCAGCGCCCCGTGGCGAAGGCGGAGAACGGGACCATCTCGCCGCTCCGGTTGCGGGCGAACCAGCGCTCCGCGTCCTCCGGCAGCATCCGGAAGGGCGCGTCGGCCTGCATGTAGACGCGCTTCGTCCGGCCCTTGTCGATGAAGTCGTTCACGTAGGCGACCCCCCAGGTGGACGAGAACATCGCGCCGACGTCGGCGAGGGACACGCCGAGGGCCGCGGCGCGCTGCGGATCGACGTCGAACTTGTACTCGGGGGTGTCCTCGAGCCCGCTCGGGCGCACCTTCGCGAGCCGCGGGTCCTTTCGCGCCATCCCGAGCAGCTGGCTCCGCGCGGCCATCAGCCCCTCGTGGCCCAGGTCGGCGCGATCCTGGAGCTGCAGCTCGAAGCCGTTCGCGTTGCCCAGCTCCATCACGGCGGGGGGCGCGAAGGCGAAGACGGCCGCCTCGCGGATCTGCGCGAACGCGGCGGACGCGCGGGCCGCGACGGCCTTCGCCTTGAGGCGCGCCTCGGGGCGCTCCTCCCAGGGCTTGAGCCGGATGAAGCAGCGGCCGGCGTTCTGGCCGCGCGAGGTCCCCGAGACGCCGGCGATCTGGAAGACCGACTCGACCGCGTCCTTCTCCTCGGAGAGCAGGTAGTCCGAGACGCGGGAGAGGACCGCCTTGGTGTTCTCCATCGTGCTGCCGGGCGGCAGCAGGATCGCCGCGTACAGGACGCCCTGGTCCTCCTGCGGGAGGAAGCCGGTCGGCATCCGGAGGAAGAGGCCGGCGAGCACGGCGAGGATCACGACGTAGCCCGTCATCGCCCGGGCGCGGCGCGTCAGGAGGGCGGCGACCACCCGCTGGTAGACGCCGCTGCCGCGGTCGTAGGTGCGGTTGAAGCGCCCGAAGAGGCCGCCCTTCGCGAGGGCGTGCCCCTTCTCGACCGGCTTGAGGAGCCCCGCGCAGAGGGCCGGCGTCAGGGTCATCGCGACGAAGACCGAGAGGGCCATCGACGAGACCAGCGTGATGGAGAACTGGCGGTAGATGACCCCGACCGATCCGCCGAAGAAGGCCATCGGGACGAAGACCGCGGAGAGGACCAGGGCGATGCCGACGAGCGCGCCGGTGATCTGGTCCATCGACTTGCGGGTCGCCTCGCGCGGCGGGAGCCCCTCCTCGGCCATCACGCGCTCGACGTTCTCGACGACGACGATCGCGTCGTCGACGAGCAGGCCGATGGCGAGCACCATCCCGAACATCGTCAGGGTGTTGACGCTGAACCCGAAGGCCGCGAGGACGCCGAAGGTGCCCAGCAGCACGACCGGGACGGCGATCGTCGGGATCAGCGTGGCGCGGAAGTTCTGGAGGAAGAGGAGCATCACGAAGAAGACGAGGAGGACCGCCTCGACGAGCGTCTTCACCACCTCCTCGATCGAGAGCCGGACGAAGGGGGCGGTGTCGAAGGGATAGACGGCCTCCAGCCCGGGGGGGAAGAACCGGGCGAGCTCCGCCACCCGGGCCCGCACGGCGTCCACCGTGTCGAGGGCGTTGGCGCCGGAGGCCAGCCGGATGCCGATGCCGCCGGAGGGCTGCCCGTTGAAGAAGGTCTCGATGTCCGAGCTCTCGCCCGCCAGCTCGACCCGCGCGACGTCGCGCAGCCGGACCTGGGAGCCGTCGGGGTTCACCCGCAGCAGCACCTCCTCGAACTGCTCCGGCGTCTGGAGCCGCGTCTGGGCGGTGATGGTCGCCGTGAGGCGCTGCCCCTCGACGGCGGGGAGCCCGCCCAGCTGGCCGGCCGAGATCTGGGCGTTCTGCGTCTGCACCGCGCCGGCGACGTCGGCCGGCGTGAGCCTGTACTTGAGGAGCCGGTCGGGGTTGAGCCAGATCCGCATGGCGTAGGCCGACCCGAAGACCTGGACCTCGCCGACGCCCGCGACGCGGCTGAGCTGATCCTGGAGGGTGGAGTAGGCGTAGTCCGAGATGTCGTTGCGGGTCATCGACCCGTCGCGCGAGACGAGGCCGACCATCACCAGGAAGACGCTGCCGGTCTTGGTGACCCGGACGCCCTGCCGCTGGACGTCCATAGGCAGGCGCGGGAGCGCGAGCTGGAGCTTGTTCTGGACCTGGACCTGCGCGATGTCGGGGTCGGTGCCGGCGTCGAAGGTCAGCGTGACCTGGGCGTTGCCGGCGGAGTCGCTCGTCGACCCCATGTAGCGCAGGTGATCGATCCCGTTCATGCGCTGCTCGATCACCTGCGTGACGGTGTTCTCGAGCGTCTGCGCCGAGGCGCCGGGATAGCTCGCGGCGACGCTGATCGTCGGCGGCGCGATCGCCGGGTACTGCGAGACCGGCAGGCCGACGATCGCGAGGGCGCCTGCCATCATCACGATGATCGAGAGGACCCACGCGAAGATCGGGCGATCGATGAAGAACCTGGCCATGTGCGTTCCCCGGGGGAGGTGGAGGGCGCGTCAGCGCGTCAGCGGGCGCGGAGCGCGGAGGCGGCGGGCGTGGCCTTCACGGCCACGCCGGGCTGGACCCGCTGAAGCCCCTCGACGATGACGCGGTCCCCGGCCTGGAGGCCGGCGGTGACGACCCATGCGTCGCCCACCGCGCGCTCGGTCGTGATCTGCCGCCGCTCGGCCTTCTGCTCGGCGTTCACGACGAGGGCCGTGGGCAGCCCCTTCAGGTCCCGCGTCACGCCCTGCTGCGGCACGAGGAGGGCGTTCGGGCTCACCCCCTCCTCGAGCCGGGCCCGGACGAACATCCCCGGGAGCAGCTCGCCCCTTGGGTTCGGGAAGAGCGCGCGCAGCGCGATGGAGCCGGTGCTCGGGTCGACGGTGACGTCGGTGAACTGCAGGGAGCCCGCGACCGGGTACTCGCGCCCGTCCTCGAGCACCAGCCGCACGTTCCCCTGCTCCTTGCCGGCGCTCTTCAGCTTCCCCTCGGCCTGGGCGCGCCGGAGCCGCAGCGCCTCGACGCTCGACTGCGTCAGGTCGACGTACACGGGGTCGAGCTGCTGCACCGTGGCGAGCAGCGTCGCCTGCGACTGCTGGACGAAGGCCCCCTCGGTCACCGCGGAGCGGCCGATGCGGCCGGAGAGGGGAGAGGTGACCGTCGTGTAGCCCACGTTGATCTCGGCCGCCCGGACGGCGGCCCTCCCGGCGGCGACGTCGGCCTCGCCCGCCTTCAGCGCGGCCATGGCGTTGTCGTACTCCTGCTTGCTCACCGCGTTGTGGCTCACGAGCTCGGTGAAGCGCTCGGCGGCGACGCGCGCGGAGGCGGCGGTCGCCTCGGCGCGCGCGAGCTGCGCCTTCGCCCCCTCCAGCGCGGCGACGTACGGGGCGGGGTCGATCTGGAAGAGCGGCTGCCCCTCCTTCACGTCGGCCCCCTCCTTGAAGAGGCGCCTCTGCACGATGCCGTTGACGCGGGCGCGCACCTCGGCGACGCGGAACGCCGAGGTCCGCCCCGGCAGCTCCTGGGTCAGCGGGACGGCGGAGGGGGCGAGGGTGACGACGCCGACCTCGATCGGGCCGGTGGGGGCGGGCGCCTTCGCGCCGCCGCGGCCACAGGCGGAGAGCGCCAGCGCCGCGAGGGCGAGCGCGGCGCGCGCGGGGCGGGAGCGGGGCGAGCGGAGGAGCGCAGGCAGGGCGGTCATCGGTTCTCCTGGGGCGGGCTGGAAAACCTAGGCCAGCGGAGAGCCCGCGCGCAAGCAGACGGGCTCAAGGTCTGCATGGCGGTTCAGCGCCGACGGTGAAGGCGTCACCATGCGACGAAGGGACCGGGCCCGAGCGGGCTCCGGCGCCCCTCGAAGCCGACGTAGACGTCGCGCCCGAGGTGGAACGGCAAGCCCCAGTCGAAGCCGGTCCCGGCCGGCAGCGGACCGCCGACCTCCGCCGACACGACCACCCCGGCCCCCAACGCCTGGATGCTGGCGATCTGGAACCTCACGGCGTCCGTCGCCGGGCCCTGCGCGCCGGCGTTGTCGGCGGTGAGCGTCACCGTCGTCGACGGGCAGTACCAGCCGTTGGCCGGCGCGGGGCAGGCGGCGAGGCCGACGCCGCTCGGCGCCGGGAAGAAGAGGCCGTTCGACCCGGTGTCGGCGAAGGCGGGCAGGGTGACGCCGGCGAGCGTGGTGCGGAACTCGCCGACGCCGTCGAGGGGGAAGGCCTGCGTGGACGCGAGCGGGGTGTTGTTGGCGCGCGTGCCGATCCCGAGCACCAGCGCCCCCTCGACCGACGCGGCGCCCCCTGCCCCGATGGCGGGGAGCCTCACCGCGACGCCGTTGTTGTCGACGGGGAGCGCGGCGACCGGGTTCCGGACCTGCGAGGAGATCGCGAGGGCGGCGCTGGCGCAGGAAGACCCGCTGCAGGTGAAGTAGATGCCGTTCGCCGCGGCCGTGCACGCGGGGCCGCAATCCTGCTCGAAGGTCGCGACGCCGAGGATGCCGTTGAAGCCCGCCGCCGACGGGCCGGGGTCCGCGTTCGCGCACGCGGAGGGGCGCGCGGAATAGGTCCCGTCGATGATCTGGATCGGAACCCGCACCGGCGGCTCGCCACCGAGCACGACGTCGGCCTCGGCGATCGGGCCCCACTGCGAGGAGCCGTCGAGATAGCTCACGCACTCGGCCACGGCCTGCCCTCCCGCCGTCACCGCGGGGAGGGAGAGCGTCAGCACCTGCGAGAAGAGGCGCAGCCCGGTGCTGCCGGTGTCGAGGAGCAGGTCGCCGATCGACTGGCAGGTGGCGGTGCCCGGCACGCAGACGGTCACGCTGACGCAAGGCTTGTTGAGGTAGGAGCCCGCGGCGCAGGTCGAGCCGTCGACGCTGAGCGCGAGGAGGTTGGAGTCGCTCCCGGTCGGCGCCGGGGTGGGGGTGGGGCCCGGCGAAGGCGTGGGAGAGGGTGTGGGCGTTGGCTGCGACGCGGTGGGCGCCGTCGCGGGCGGTGACCCTCCACCCCCGCCGCAGGCCGCGAGGAGGGCCGAGAGCGCCAGCGCGAGCGTGAGGTCATTGGATCTCATCGAGGCTCGCTTCGGCCGGCAGGAGGGCAGGGATCCAGGCACGGCCGTGAAGGGCTCGGGCGTGCCCCCACGTCTCGACCACCACCCGCGCGGTCTCGACGCGCCGGGGGCGGCGAGGGCCCGGCGACCGGACGGCGGCGCGCCGCCACTCGTCGAAGTAGGAGCCGAGCAGCTGCGCCAGGTCCGGCCGGGCGATCCCGCTCCAGGCGATGGCGAAGACGGTCCCTGACGCGTCGGCGAACTCCCGCACCGTCACCGTGGGGGAGGCGAGCTCGTGGAGCGTGAGGCGGCCCCTCGCCGCCGGTGCAGCCCGCGCCATCCCGAGCGCCTGGCGGTCCCGATCCACCGACGGCTCGCCCTCGCCGAGCGTGGCGGCGGCCGGTCCGGCGCGCGCCAGGAGGGCGAGGGCAAGTGCGAGGGAGCAGGCTCTGACGGCGTGGGGCACGGCGGAGGCCTCCTGGGGAGCCCGCGATCCCCCGCGGGCAGGTGCCTACGTAACCCGCGACCCCATCCTTCGCATTCGCGCCGGTCGCCGGAGCCTCCATCCCCGCTCCTTCGGGTGCGTCCGGCCCAGCCGCACCCTCACGTGTCACCTCCTCGTCCCGAAGCGCGATCCGGTCCCGGCAGCTCACCTCAGTCAGAACGCCTCGTTGAAGCTCACGTAAGCCGACACGCCGCCCGGCGCGACGGCGAGGTCCACCGCGAGGGCCGCGAGGGAGCGCCGGTCGAGCGTGAGCCGGAGGCCGGCCACCGCGGCCGGGTGCCAGCGGCGGAACTCGGGCTCCCCCTCGAGGGGCTCGCGATCGCTGACCGAGTGCACGTTCGCTCCCACGACGCCGCCCACGAACTCCCAGAGGCTGAAGCGGTACTCGGCCTCGGCCCCCAGCAGATCGCGGCCGACGTGGCGCGCCTCGACGTACCCTCGCCCCGAGCGCTGCTCGGGGTCGATGCCGATCGACGGGAGCATGAGATAGGGCGTCCGGCCGAAGGCGAACCACCCGAAGGCCCAGAGGGCGATGTTGTCGGGGCGGCGTGGGAGGGGGACGTACGTCCTCGCCTCCAGCCAGAGGGACTGCCAGGTGCGCTCCGAGCCGAACTCGTCGGGGGCCCAGCGGTAGCGGACGAGCGCGTATTGGCCGCGCCACGGCGCGATCGGGTTGTCGCGGGAGTCCCAGAGCAGGCTCCCGGCCAGCCCGGAGGAGACGGAGCGGCCGCTCGTGCCGATGCCGTAGGCCGAGACGGCCGTCGCCTCCCCGCTCGCGGCGCGGCGGTCGACGATGTCGAAGTAGTCGTCGAGGTAGTAGCCGGCGCCCCCGTAGAGGTGCCCGGCGAGCCTGCGGTAGGCCGTCTCGTGGAGCTTCACCTGCCGGCGGTCGAGGGTCGTGCGGCCTCGGTCCGGCGTGTCGCCGCCGACGCCCCACGCAGGGTTCGGGAAGTGGCTGAGCGCCCAGTCGCCGACCAGGATCCAGTCGTTGCGCGGGAGGCGCACGTCGGAGCGCACGTTCAGGCTGCTCTGTCCGTTGGTCGTGGCGAGCCCGCTCACCGTGAAGGTGGAGTAGGAGGTGGTCGGGAGGTCCCCCAGCCTGACCGCGCCCAACGCGGCCACGCCGGCGCCGGCGCCGATGAGCGGGTTGGTGACGACGAAGGGCAGCAGGTTCAGGTGGATCCGCTCGCCCCGCGCGGGCGCCGTCTCCACGCCGCCGTGAAGCCCGATCAGATCCCCGAGCCACTCCGGCAGGTCGAGCCGGGGGGCAGGGCGCTGGGGGAGCCGGATGCCGGGAGGTGCGGCCGGTGCATCCGCGGGGATCGCCGGAACCGCGGCGGCAGCCCTCACGCCGAGCAGGAGGGAGAGGATCGGTCCCAGGCGCACTCGGCAACCTAATGCTGCCTGCGCAGATGGGCGAGGGCCTGGAGCGCGAACCGGCGGTGCTCGGTCAGGAGGTTGGCGAGGATCCTTTCGGGGGGCTCATGGACCCGCTCGGCGAGCGACTCGAGGAGCGCCCGGAGCCTGCGCTCCACGTGCGGCCTCAGGGCGGGATCTCCGCCGGTGAGCAGGTCGGCGGCGGCGTCGGCCCGGTAGGCCGCGCAGGACAACGCCTTGAGGCTGAGCCCCCGCAGCCGGTGCGAGAAGGTCCGCGACTTGCCGCTGTAGCCGAGCAGCGCCTCGGCCTCCCCGACCCGGAAACCCGTGGCGCAGAGCGCCTCCACCTCCGCGATCTCGCGCTCGGAGAACCCGCCCTGCCGGAGCGCGTCCCCGCGCGGGGGCGGCGAGCCGCCCGGCGCCGGCGCGGCGGTGCGGCCCGGTCCCGGGCCGGACTCCGTCGGCAGGTCGGCGCCGTCGATCGTGTCGCGCCCGTCGAGCCGCGCCCGCTGCGCCGCCTGGCGGATCGTCCGGCGCAGCTCGCGGGCGTTGCCGGGCCACCCGTGGCGCGCCAGGGCGTCCCCGGCCGCGGGGGAGAGCGTGAGGGCCGGGCCTCCATGCTCCTGCGCGGCCTCCCGCAGGAAGTGGGCGGCGAGCAGCGCCACGTCGCCGGGGCGCGCACGGAGGGGCGGCACGTGGATGACGCCGCCGGCGAGCCGCTCGTAGAGATCGCGCGGGAACCTCCCCTCCTCCACCTCCTCCACGAGGTCCCGGTTCGTCGCGCAGACGAACTTGAGGTCCACGGCGCGGGCCGCGCCACGCCCGACGGCCGGGTGGAAGGCGCGCCCCTCGAGCGGCAGCAGGAGCAGGGCCTGCGCCTGCCGCGGCAGGTCGCCCACCTCGTCGAGGAAGAGCACGCCGCCGTCGGTCTCCTGGAGGATCCCCGGCTGTCCCTCCTTCGGGACGTTGGCGAGGCCGCTGCCGCTCCCGAGGCCGAAGAGCTTCCCGGTCGCGATGGCCGGATCGCCGGCGGCGAGCTCGGAGCAGTTGAGGGTCCGGAAGGGCCTGCCGAACCGGGGCCCGAGCGCCCAGATGGCCTGCGCCACCGCCGTCTTGCCGGTGCCGGTCTCGCCGAGGATCAGCGTCGGATCGGGCGAAGCGGCCGCGATGAGGATCTCCTCGAAGATGCGGAGGAACTCGGGGGAGTCGCCGACCAGCGCGCTGCGCCGAAGCTCCTTCAGGGCGGGGAACCGCGCCTCCAGGCGCGCGATCTTCTGGCGGATCGCCGCCGCGTCCGGGCGGGGAGGGTCCCAGTCCACGTAGCCGGCGTCGTGGACCTCGTCGGCGAGGCGCGCCTGCGCGTCGCGGGTCCGGCCCAGCTCCTGGGGCTCCACGCTCGCCGCCCAGGCGTCGCGCGCGTCGGAGAGCCGGTGCTCCAGCGCCGCGACGTGCCGGCGGTGATCGAGCCGGCCGTCGACGCGCGCCATGAGGTCGGCGAGGTCGAAGGGCTTCGTGACGTAGTCGTCGGCGCCCGCGCGTAGCCCGGCGTACTTGTCCGAGGGCTGCCCCTTCCCGGTGACGAAGAGGAAGGGGGTCAGCGCCGTCGCGGCCCGGGCGCGGACCGTCGCGCAGAACGCCAGGCCGTCCATCCCCGGCATCATGACGTCCGAGACGATCAGGTCGGGCGTCCGCTCCTCGAGCCGTGCCAGGGCGGCCGCCGCGCTCGTCGCGCGCGCGACCCGGTGCCCCGCCCGCTCGAGGTTGTAGGCGATGGTCTCGAGCATGTCCTCTTCGTCGTCGACGACCAGGATGTCCGACATGGTCCCTCGCGGGCGGAAGGGGGAGGGCGTCACGGGCGCCCCCCCCGCGTGAGCGGCAGCCGGAGCTCGAGCGTGGCCCCCGCGCCGGGCGGGCTGGTGACCGCCACGCTGCCGCCGTGGCGGCGGGCGACGCCGGCGACGATGGCGAGGCCGAGGCCGGAGCCCCTCCCGAGGACCTGGCCCTGCCGACCCTGGTAGAAGCGCTCGAACACGTGCCCGCGCTCCTCCTCGGGGATGCCGGGGCCGGTGTCGCTCACCGAGATGACCGCGGCGTCGTCGATCCCGCGCAGCGTCACGGTCACGCGCCCCGCGCGCGGCGTGAACTTGAGGGCGTTGTCGACGAGGTTGGAGAGGGCGCGCGCGACCTGGCCGCGATCCACCTCGGCCACGACCGGGGCCCCGGGGGGCGGCGTCCAGGCGAGGGCGACGCCGTGCTCCTCGAAGGCGGGGCGCGCCGCGTCGACGCTCTCCTGGACCAGCTCCGCGAGGGGCGCCGGCGCGAGGTCCGCCTCCCGGTTCTCGAGGCGGGCCAGGTCGAGCAGGTCGCTCACCAGCGTCCCCAGCCGCCGGCACTGGCGCTCCGCGCGGGCGAGGAACTGCCCGCGCACCTCCGGCGCCATGGCCGCGTCGGCCTGCACCGTCTGGACGGCGGAGAGCACGATGGCGAGGGGCGAGCGGAAGTCGTGGGAGACCGTGGCCACGAACTGGTCCTTCTCCTCGGCCATCGCCTTCATGTGGTGGTAGGCGTCCTCCAGCTCCCGCGTCCGGCTCGCGACCATCTCCTCGAGGTGGCCGCGGTAGCGCGAGTTCTCGCGATCGAGGGCGGCGAGGGCCTTCGTCATCGCGCGGAAGTCGTCGGCGAGCTGCGCGATCTCGGTGGACGTCGCGCGGGGGAGCGGCGCGTCCCAGCGCCCCTTGCCGATCTCGCGCGTCGCCTCGGCCAGGGCGCGGATGGGGGAGGTGAGGCGCTGCGCGACGAGGAGCGCCAGCGCCAGCGCGAGGAGCAGCGCGAAGGCGGCGATGAGCAGGCCGTTCAGCGTGGTGCGCCGCTCGGCGGCCGCGCGCGCCGCCGTCGAGACGTCCAGCACCAGCCACCCCGCCCGCGCGTCCGGGGCCGCGGCGGCGGGAGGTGGTCCGTCGTAGCCCGGCGCGTCCGGCGACCGCGAGGGGGGGGCGCTGGCGACCGGCGCCACCCAGCGCAGGCGCCCGCCGCCGAGCGGGCAGGGGCGGCACTGCGGGGCGACCTCGGGGCGCGCCGCCGCCGGGCGCCCCGGCCGGGCGCGGGCCGCGATGAGGCCGCCGTCGGCGTCGTAGATCGCCACCGCCTCGACGTCCGCCTGTGACATCGCCCCGTCGAGCGGCCCGGCGAGGAGCTCCTCGCTCCGGGCGAGCGTCCCGAGCAGCGCGGTCGCGGCCACGTGCTGCGCCAGCGCGGCGAGCCGCTCGCGCGCCTCCTGCTCGAGGAGGGCGTGCGCCTGGTGCTGGTAGAAGGCCGTGAGGAGGACGGCGAGGGCGGCCACTGCCGCGGACGACCCGGCGGCGAGCCGCCAGCCGAGCCGGCGCGGCGCGATCACGGGAGCACCTGGTCGGCGCCCTCGAGGAGCCTGCGGGGCACCTCGAGCCCGAGCTGCGTGGCGGTGCGCTGGTTGACGTAGAGGGAGTACTCGCACCCGTAGACGGGGCCGGGCGGCGGCCCACCCCGGAGCAGCTGCTGGCCGAGGGCGCCCGCCGCGGCGCCGCAGCTCTCGGGGCGGGGCGCGAGGGCGAAGAGCGCCCCGCTCGCGACGTACCAGCGGGAGAGCCCGATGACGGCCATCCGCCGCCAGTGGGCGAGCTCGAGGGCGTAGTAGACGGTCTCCTGCACCGTCGCGGTCCCGTCGGGCAGGAGCCAGAGGGCGTCCACGCGCAGGTCGGCCTCGAAGCGGTGGAAGGCGCGCACCGCCTCCCCCACGGAGCGCGCCGGGAGCGCGACCAGCTCCAGCCCCGCGGCGCGGGCCGCCGCCTCGCCCTCCGCGACGAGCGCCCCCGTGAGCGCCGGATCGTAGACGGCGCCGACGCGCCGCACCCGGGGGGCGAGCTGGCGGAGGGTCTCGAGGACGCGGCGAGGCTCCGCGTAGGCGAGGACGCCCCCGGCGCCGCCCGTCCGGGCGTTCGCCGCCATGACGTGCAGGGTGGGGGAGCCGGGCGCGCGCTCGGCGACCACGCGGAGCGCGTCGGGGCCGACGGCGATCACGAGGCGGCCGCAGCGGGTCGAGAGCTGCTCCCGCTCCCGCCGGTCGCGGACGTCGAGCCGCAGGGAAGGGGCGCCGAGGGAGCGCTGCACGGCCCCCGCGACGCGCTCCAGCTCCCCCGGCGAGACCGCGACGCAGACCCCGGCGTCGCCCTCCGCGCGCGCCGCGCCGGCCGTGGCGAGGGCCACGGCCAGGGGGAGCACGCGCAGGGGGTCGAGGGGCCGGCGCATCGCGTCCTCAGCGCTGGTACGCCAGCGTCGCCGACACGCGGCGCTCGGGCCGCTCCGCGCCGGGGAACTGGCGGGTCCGGTCGTCGAGGGCGTCGGCGACGGCGACGGAGAGGTCGAGCCCGTCGCGCAGGGAGTAGCCGGCGCGGGCGTGGATCATGACGTACTCCCCGAGCCGAGTCTCGACGAACGGCGCCTGCGCCGTCGAGCCCTGGCCGACGCGGGCGATCACCGACGGGCCGAAGTACTGCGCGTCCGCCGTGAGCCAGGCCCCCGCCGGCAGGTCGAGGCGGACGCCGGCGCTGACCTTGTGGCGCGGCGACGCGAGGGGATCGACGTGGTACGGGTAGACCCTCGCCCCCGGCCCGACGAAGGCCCAGGTCGCGTAGGCCGAGCAGGTCCGCCGGAGCGAGACGTCCAGGCCGGCCTCGCCGCCCCACGCCGTGAAGGGGTTGTTGTTGCCCCACGGCACGCCCGTGGTCGCGTTCGCGGGGTCGAGGCTGAGCCAGTCGGTGAACCGGTAGACGAAGGCGTTCGTGAAGGCCTTCAGCCAGGGGGTGAGCCCGCCGGCCCAGCCCAGCTCGCCGTAGAGCACGCGCTCCGGCGAGAGCCCGCGGTTCCCGACCACCGGCAGCGTGGGGGAGGCCATGAAGTCGGCGAAGTAGTGGACGTGGTGCGGGTTGTTGTACCCGGTGTTGAAGGCCGCCCGGAGCTGGTGCCCCTCGACCGGCGACCAGACCACCGAGACGCGCGGGGAGACGGTGACGCGCGCGAGCGTCGCCCGGTCGACGCGCACGCCGGTGGTGAGCCGCACGCGGCCGAGGAGCAGCTCGGTGCTCGCGAAGCCGGCGACGTTCCAGAGGTCCCGCTCCCCGGAGGTGAGGGTGGACTCGAGGGTGTTGAGCCAGACCTCGCCGCCCCAGCGCCCCTGGAGCGGCACCCCGCCGATCGCCGTGCGGAGCTCGTGGTGGAGCTGCGCGTACGGCGTCTGGTAGGTCGCCTCGAACTCGCCGGTGCGGTTCGGGAAGGTCGGCGAGTCGATGTGGCCGGTGTTCCAGACCAGGTCGAGGTGGAGGTCCCCTCCCGGCGATCCCGGGCCGCCGAGCCCGAGCCGCCCGCGGGCGCGGAGGTACGCGAGGGTCGCGCCGAAGGCGTCGAGCTCCTCGCCGAGCGGGGCCAGGTAGACGTCGCCGTGGACGGCGCCGACCTCGAGGGAGGCCTCGCGGCTGGCGCTTGGGCTGTAGGTCGCCGCGAGCGTGCCGCCGCCCGCCGCGGCGGGGGACCGCCCGTCCGGCTGGTAGAGCGTCAGGTTGCGCGCGGAGCCGGTCGCGCGCAGCCGCCAGGGGCCGGCGATGGCGCCGTAGCGCGCCGCCGCCCTCCCGTCGGCCGGGAGCCCCACGTCCAGGCGCGCCTCCGGGTAGGGGTAGTCCGCCGCCGAGCGGGTGATGACGTTGATCGTCCCGAGCATCGCCTTGTTGCCGTAGACCGACGCGCCAGGGCCGAGGACGATCTCGATCCGCTCGATGTCCACGAGCGAGACCGGCAGCATCTCCCAGCTCGCCCCGCCGAAGAAGTCGATGTAGGCGGTGCGGCCGTCGACGAGGAGCAGGATCCGGTCGGACACCTCGTACGCGAAGCCGCGCAGTCCGAGCTGGCCGTCCGTGGCGGAGATGAGGCGGACGTCGAGCCCCGGCACGCGCCGCAGGAGCTCCGGCAGCGACGGGGCGCCGCTCCGCCGCGCCTCGTCGCCGGTGATGACGAAGGTCGTGGACGGCGCCTCCGAGACCCGCGAGGCCTGCCCCGTGGGCGTGACCACCAGCGGGTCCCAGAAGCCGGGGTCCGCCTCGGCGGGGCGCTGGGCCGCCCCCGTGCCGGCCCAGAGCGTGGCGACTGCGATCCAGAGTGACGACGCGTGTGGACGCACCATGAGCGCCCCTCCCCGGTGCAAGACCCGTGGCACCGATTGTACGCCTTCCTCAGGGTGAAGCGCCCCACGAGCCACACCGGCCCGTGGGGCGGCACACGATGCCGCGCCGCGTCGTGACGGCGTGTCGCGCCGGGATTCCGGGGGCTTCGGTCGGTTCGCGGCGCGGCACGGACGGTGCTCTCCGTGAAGGCATGAACGGAACCCCCACGAGCCTGGCGGACCTCGAGCTGCGCGTCCGCCACCAGCTGTCGACCGGTCACGCGGACGCCGCCGCGACGTCGGTGATCGAGCTGCTCGGCCCCGGCGTCCTGCGCTACCTCTGCTCGCTGCTGCCGGAGGATGACGCCTGCGACGCGTTCTCCGAGTTCCAGCAGTGTCTCTGGCGAGGGCTCCCGCGGTTCCGCTGGGAGTGCCCGCTCCGCGCGTGGGCCTGGCGGCTCGCCTGGCACGCCGCGGTGCGCTGCATGCGCGACGGGTACCGGCGGCGGCGGGAGCCCCTGTCGCCGGAGCTCGCCGAGAGCTCCCCCGCCCCCGGGACCGGCACGGCCTGGCTGGAGGGGCGGAGCGAGCAGCTCGAGGCGCTCGGCGAGGAGCTCGGCGCCCGGGATCGGACGCTCCTCGCCCTGCGGCTCGGGCGCAACCTGGCGTGGGAGCAGGTGGCGGCGGCCTTCGCCGCGGAGGGGGAGGCCATCTCGGCCGCGGCGCTCCGCAAGCGCTTCGAGCGGCTGAAGGAGCGGCTCGCGGGGATGGCGCGGGCGCGGGGGCTGGTCGCCTGAGGGCGCGTGGAGCGCCGGCGCTACATCCCGGCGAAGAGCATGCCCTTGCGCAGGATGACGACGCCGAACGCGACGAGGAGCAGCCCCGAGACCCAGCGGATCGCCACGGGGTGGGCCGAGATCGCGCGCACCCGCTGGCGCAGGGCCTGCGAGCCGTAGCCGACCGCGAGCATCGGGACGGCGAAGCCGAGCGAGTAGGCGAGGAGCAGCAGGACGCCGGCCGCGAGGGAGCCGCGCGTCGCCACCATCGCGAGCACGCTCGACAGCATCGGGCCCACGCAGGGGATCCAGACCAGCCCGAGGCTCGCGCCGAGCAGCAGCCCCGACCAGGGGCCGGCGCCGGCGACCTGGATGCGCTGGAGGAACCCGAGCCGCTTGAAGAGGTTGACGTCGGCGAGCATCAGCAGGCCGAAGGCGAGGACGAGGACGCCGACGGCCTTCTCGAGGAAGGGGAGCGCGGGGCCGACGACGCCGCCGAAGAGGCTGCTCGCCACCCCCATCGCGATGAACGAGGCCGCGATGCCGGCGACGACGAACGCCGGGCGCGACCGGCGCTCCTCGGCGGTGCCGGCGACGATGATCGGCACCACGGGGAGCACGCACGGGCTCGCCACGCTGGCGAGCCCGGCGCCGAAGGACAGGAGGATCGCGGAGAGGCCGAGCGCCATCGCCGCCTCAGGGCTGCAGCAGCTTGAGCACCTGCGCCATCGACTGGATCCCGGGGGTCGCGCGGCGCAGCTCCCGCCCCTGCGCGTCCGTCACGACCAGGGTCGGCAGCGCGCGGATCCCGTACTCGTTGAACCGGGCGATCTCCGCCGGCACCGTCGTGCGGTAGTAGACCAGCTCCGCGCGCTCGGTCAGCTCCGCCCCCATGTCCCGCAGGATCCGGTCCTGCATCTGGCAGGGCATGCCGTTCGGGTTCATGAAGAAGACGAGCCGGGGCAGGGGCGCCTTCGCCGCCGGGCCGTGGGAGGCGACGGGCCGGGCCGGGGGCGCGGCGAGGGCGGCGCGCCCCGCGAGCGTGAGCGCCAGGGTGGCGGCGAGGAGGAGGGCGGTGGGGCGGAGGCGGATCATCGGGGCTCCGGGGGCTTGGGTGGCTATCGGCAGGGTGGGAGCCGGGGGGCGGGCGAAGGATTCCTCCCCCCCGCTTCGCCCTTGCGTCGCCGCCCTCCCGTGAGGTATCCGGCCTCCCCGGAAACCCTGCCGGGACGCCCGGTTCACCGCCGCGAGAGGGACGCCATGGGACGGATCTTCGAGACACGCAAGGCCACGATGTTCGCCCGCTGGAACAAGATGGCGAAGGTCTTCACGCGCATCGCCAAGGACATCGCGATCGCGGTGAAGGCGGGTGGCCCGGATCCCGACGGCAACGCGGCCCTGCGGCGCGCGATCCAGAACGCGCGCGGCGCCAACATGCCGAAGGACAAGGTCGAGTCGGCGATCAAGCGCGCCAGCGGCCAGGAGCAGCAGGCGTTCGAGGTGGTGATCTACGAGGGGTACGCGCCGCACGGCGTCGCCGTGATCGTCGAGACCGCCACCGACAACGTGGTCCGCACCGTGGCCAACGTCCGCGTCGGCTTCAAGAACCACGGCGGCAACATGGGGACCACCGGGAGCGTCGCCTTCCAGTTCAAGAAGATGGGGGTCTTCCGGCTGTCGCCGGAGGGCGTCGACCAGGAGGCGCTCGAGCTCGACCTGATCGACCACGGGCTGGAGGAGATGGGCGAGGGGACGGGCGAGAAGGGCGAGAAGCAGCTCGTCATCCGCTGCGCCTTCGAGAGCTTCGGCGAGCTCCAGCACGCGATCGAGCAGAAGAAGCTCCCGCTGATCTCGGCCGAGTCGGAGTACGTGGCCCAGACGCCGGTCGAGCTCCCCGAGGACGAGGCCAAGGAGGTCCTCGAGCTGATCGACGCCCTCGAGCAGGACGACGACGTCCAGCGGGTCTTCCACAACCTCGCGTAGCATGCCGGATCGCCGCAGCGCCGAGGAGAACCCACCCTCCGAGCCCGAGGTCGGCGCCTCCGACCTCGCGGCCGCGCTCGCCGTCCTCGAGCGCGTCGCCGCGGACCGCGGCCTGCTCGCGCGCGTGGACGCCGCCACGCGCGAGGCGCTCCAGCGGGCGGCCGGCGAGGTGGCGCGCCCCGGGGTCGACCAGCGGCGCAAGCTGCGCAAGGCGCTGCTGAAGGCCGAGCGCGACGCCCGCAGGGCGCGGGACGAGCACCTCCGCAAGGGCACCGGGATCCAGAGGGGGCGCCAGGCCCCGGTCTTCGTGACGCCGCTGCCGGAGCTGCCGAGGCCGGGGACGGACGCCTCCGCGTGGTCCCCCTCGGATCCTTCCCCTCTCCCTCACCGGGGGAGAGGGCAGGGTGAGGGGGCCCCCGAGGTCGAGGGCCTTCCGACCGCCGGCGAGCTCTCCGAGCCGCGCAAGTGCTACGTCTGCAAGGCGCCCTACCGCCGGCTGCACCCCTTCTACGATCAGCTGTGCCCCGCCTGCGGCGACGAGAACTTCGCGCGCCGGACGGCCAGCGTGGATCTGCGCGGCCGCGTGGCGCTCGTGACGGGCGCGCGGGTGAAGATCGGCTACCAGGCGGCCATCCTCCTGCTCCGCGCCGGCTGCCACGTCGTCGCCCTGACCCGCTTCCCGAGGGACGCCGCCGCGCGGTACGCGCGCGAGCCCGACTTCGCGAGCTGGCGGGATCGCCTCACGATCCACGGGATCGACCTCCGGCACACGCCGAGCGTGGAGCTGCTCTGCCAGCGGCTCGACGCGACGCTCCCGCGGCTCGACTTCCAGCTCCACAACGCGTGCCAGACGGTCCGCAGGCCGCCCGGCTTCTACGCCCACCTCGTCGAGGGGGAGGAGCGGCCGCTCGCGCTGCTGCCGGAGGCGGAGCGTGGGCTCCTGCGGGAGTACGAGGCGTTCCGGGAGACGCTCGACCGGTCCCGCCGCGCCGCCGGCGTGGCGAGCCCGGCCCTGCTGAGCCAGGCCGGCTCCGACGCGGACCTGCTGCTCGGGGGCGCGGGGGGGCTGGAGCTCTTCCCGCGCGGCGTGCTCGATCAGGACCTGCAGCAGGTCGACCTGCGCACGCACAACTCGTGGCGCCTCGCCCTGCACGAGGTCCCGACGCTCGAGCTGCTGGAGGTCCTGCTGGTCAACGCGACGGCCCCGTTCGTGATGACCGCCCGCCTCAAGCCCCTCATGCTCCGGGCCCGGAGCGCCCCCATCGGCACGGCCAGCAGCGGCGACCCCGCCAAGCACGTCGTCCTGGTGTCGGCGATGGAGGGGCAGTTCTACCGGGAGCACAAGACCGACAAGCACCCGCACACCAACATGGCGAAGGCGGCGCTCAACATGATCGTGCGGACGAGCGCCCCCGACTACGCGCGGGACTCCATCTACCTGAACGCCGTGGACACCGGCTGGGTCACCGACGAGGACCCGGCGCACCTGGCGGCGCGGAAGGTGGAGGAGCACGCCTTCTCGCCGCCCCTCGACATCGTGGACGGGGCCGCGCGCATCGTCGCGCCGATCTTCGACGGGTTCCGCACCGGGAAGCACCCCGCCGGCCTCTTCTTCAAGGACTACCGCCCGACCCCCTGGTGAGGGTGCCCCGAAGCCCGCGCCCGCGGCGCTGGCACTTTCGGAGCAGCGTCGTTATTCGAGTCCCGACAGGAGGCTCGGATGGGCGCGCTGGAAGCAACCGTTGGCATCGGGGGCGCCGCCGGCGACGGCCAGGCGGCGACCGCGGACGCGCTCGCGCTGGTCGCGGCCAGGAGCGGGCTCCACCTCTACGTCTACAACAGCTACCAGTCGGTCATCCGGGGCGGCCACGTCTGGCTCCGGATGCGCATCTCGCAGGAGGCCGTGGAGACGCACGGCGATCGGCTCGACGTCCTCGTCGCGCTGAACCAGGACTCCGTCGACCGCCACGCCGCCGAGGTCGCGCCCGGCGGCTTCGTCCTCTTCAACTCGGACAAGGTGACGCCGCCGCGGCTGGGCGCAGGGGTCACGGCCCTCCCGGTCCCGGTGAAGGCGCTGACCTCCTCGCTCGGGCCCCAGCTCGCGGTGCAGCAGAACACCGTCCTGCTCGGGGGGCTCCTCCGCCTGCTCGGGCTCCCCGCCGAGCGGCTCGAGGAGGCGCTCGCGAAGCAGTTCGGGAGGAAGGGGGCGCAGCTGGTCGCGCAGAACACCGCGCTCGCGCGCGCCGGCTGGGAGCATCTCCGCGCGGGGGGCGCGGCGCACGCCGTCGCGGGGGGGTGGGCCTTCTCCGGTGCGCGCCGCCCCGTGATGACCGGCAACGAGGCCTTCGCGATGGGGGCGGTCGCGGCCGGGTGCCGCTTCTACGCCGCCTACCCGATGACGCCCGCCTCGGGGATCCTCCACTGGATGGCCGCCCACGCGGAGCGCTGCGGCGTCGTGGTGAAGCAGGCGGAGGACGAGATCGCCGTGGCCAACATGACCATCGGCGCGGCCCACGCCGGGGCGCGGGCGATGTGCGCCACCTCCGGCGGCGGCTTCGCGCTGATGACCGAGGCGATCGGGATGGCCGGGATGATCGAGGCGCCGACCGTCTTCGTCCTGGTGATGCGCGGTGGGCCGTCCACCGGGCTGCCCACCAAGACCGAGCAGGCCGATCTGAACCAGGCCTTCGGCGCCAGCCAGGGGGACTACCCCCGCGTGATCCTCGCCCCCTCCGACGTGACGGACTGCTTCTCCACGATGGAGGAGGCCTTCAACCTGGCCGACCGGTACCAGCTCCCCGTGATCGTCCTCTCCGACCTGCTCCTCTCGGAGCACAACCCGACGGTCGATCCCGCGCGCTTCGACTTCCGGTTCCGGATCGATCGGGGGCCGCTGGTCCGGGGGCCGCCGGAGATCGGGCGCTTCCTCCGCTACCGGATCACCGAGAGCGGCGTCTCGCCCCGGGCGCTCCCGGGGATGGCCGGCACGGTCTTCCACGCCGGCACCGACGAGCACGACGAGCAGGGCGTCCTGATCTCGGACGTCTACACTCACCCGCCGACCCGGCGGCGCATGGTGGACAAGCGGGCGCGCAAGCTCGAGGCGGTCCGGCGCGAGCTGGCGCCCCCGGCGCTGGACGGCCCGGCGGACGCGCCGCTGAC
>DATIVK010000042.1:0-9409 GCA_035465955.1 Anaeromyxobacteraceae bacterium
AGGCGTTCGAGCCCAGCGACGTGTTCATGGCGCGCTACGCGCCCGACGGGTCGCTGACCCGCATCCCGTAGAGAGCGAAGGATTCACTCTCCCCCACCGGGGGAGAGGGTCAGGGTGAGGGGGCGCTCGCGGCGACGCGGACCCCTAGACGGTCGCCCTGGCCCCGGCCTTCTTAGCCGCCCGCTCCTCGAGCCAGACCGTCATCGGCGCGGCGATGAACCACGTCGAGTAGGTGCCGGAGACGATGCCGATGAGCATCGCGAAGGCGAAGTCGAAGATGGTGCCGACGCCGAAGACGAGGAGGCCGACCAGCGAGAGCGCGGTGGCGAACGACGTGAGGAACGTCCGCCCCAGGGTCTCGTTGATCGAGAGGTTCACGATGTCGGCGAGCCCCCTCCCCTTCAGCTTCTGGCCGTTCTCGCGGATCCGGTCGTAGACGACGACCGTGTCGTTCACCGAGTAGCCGACCACCGTCAGGATGACCGCGATCGACGTGAGGTTGAACTCGCGCCCCGAGAAGGCGAAGTAGCCGAGGGTCACGATGGCGTCGTGCAGGATCGCGATGATCACGCCGGGGCTGAAGCGGAAGTCGAACCGCAGGCCGACGTAGATCACGATGAGGGCCATGGCGTAGAGCACCGCCTTGAAGCCCTGGTTGCGCAGCTCGCGACCGACCGCGGGGCCGACGTACTCGACGCGCCGGACCTCCGGCTTCGCGCTCGCGAACCGGGCCCCGAGGTCGCCCTCGACCTTCTCGCGGATCCCCTGGGTGATGACGGCGTAGGAGCGCGTCCCGGCGACGAGCCCCTGCTCCTCGCGCACCTCGCGGACGCGGACGCCCGCGCCCTCGACCACGTCGCGGAGGGCCGCCGCGTCCACCGGCGCGTCGAACTGGAAGTCGACCTTGTCGCCGCTCTCGGCGTTGAAGGCCGGCTCGCCCTTGATGGGGAAGCGGGCGCGCACCGCGTCGACGACCTTGCGGAAGTCCTCGGCGCTCATGAGCGCGACCCGGCCGACGCGGATGAGGAAGGTGTTCTCCGCCTCGGCCCCGTAGGTCTGGACGGAGGCGTCCTTGAACCCGAGCGCCTCCACCCCGTGGCGGATGGCGCCCGGATCGACGGGCTGCGCGAACTTCACCTCCATCTCGGTGCCGCCGGCGAAGTCGACGCCGAAGTTCAGCCCCTTGAAGGACCAGCCGATGACGGCGAGGTTGACCAGGAGGGAGAGCACCACCGCGATGTGGCGCTTCCCGACGAAGTCGAACTTCGTGCCGTGGGGGACGATGTCGAAGCTCTTGAAGATCATCAGACGCTCAGCCTCGCCGTCTCGTGGCGCGTAAAGTACTCCATCATGACGCGGGTCACGACGATGGACGTGAACATCGACGCCAGCAGGCCGATGATCAGCGTCACCGCGAAGCCGCGCACCGGACCCGTGCCGTAGTTCATCAGCACGACGCCGGCGGCGAGGGTCGTGACGTGGGCGTCGACGATGGTCCAGAAGACCTTGTCGTAGCCGAGCTGGACCGCCTGCTTGGTCCCCTTCCCGGCCCGCAGCTCCTCGCGGATGCGCTCGTTGATGAGCACGTTGGCGTCGACCGCCATGCCGAGCGTCAGGACGAAGCCGGCGATGCCGGGCAGCGTCAGCGTCGAGCCGATCATCGACATGACGGCGAGGACGAGGACGCCGTTGAGCGCGAGCGCCACGTCGGCGACGAGGCCGCTGCCGCGGTAGTAGAGGACCATGAAGACGAGGACGGCGGCGAGGCCGACCAGCGCGGCGAGCGCCCCCTTCTTCACCAGCTCGGGCCCGAGCGTGGCGCCCACGGTCCGCTCCTCGAAAATGGTCACCGGGGCGGGGAGCGCGCCGGCCTTGAGGACCAGGGCGATCTCGTTCGCCTCGTCGTTCATCTCCTGGAAGCTCTTGCCGCCGCCCAGCGTGATCTGGCCGCTCGACGAGATGGTCGACTGGATGTACGGCGCGGTCTCGACCTTGTCGTCGAGGACGGTCGCCATGCGGCGCTTGACGTTCTCGCTCGTGAGCTTCTCCATCAGCCGGGCCCCCTCGGGCGACATGGAGAAGGTCACGATCGGCTTCCCGCCGCCGATCGCCGCCTGGTCGAAGCTGGCGCGCGCGTCGGCGATGTAGTCGCCCGTGAGCTCGACCTTCGAGCGCATCAGGAACGTGCGGTAGTAGCCGCGGCGGAAGGGCCCCTCGCCGACGAAGCTCTCGCCGACGCCCACCGCGTTCCGGGCGGGGTCGACGAGCGGCCGCACCTTCTCGGCAATGACCTTGTCGAGCTGCGCCCGGTCGTTGGCGGCCACCACCGTGGCCTCGCGGGAGCCGCCGTTGGGCAGCTCGAGGTTCTCCACGGTCCAGCAGCCGGTCTCCGGCATCGGGAGCTGCAGGCCGTCGCGCGTCGACGCGCAGAGCGGGAGCTGGCTGCGCAGCGCGTCGAGGACCGGGTTCTCGTCGTCGCAGATCCGGAACTCGAGCTGCGCGGTCCGCCCGAGGAGCTCCTTGGCCTTCTGCGGATCCTTGAACCCCGGCAGCTGGATCTGGATCTGGTTGACGCCCTTGCGCTTGATGTCGGGCTCGGTGACGCCCCACTTGTCGATGCGGTTGCGGATGGTCTTCTCCGCCTGCTCGACCGCCTTGCCGCGGAAGTCCTGGACCACCTTGTCCATGAAGGCGAACTGGACCGCGCCCGCGGGCGCGCCGCGCGGCGCGTAGAGCTCGCCGCCGTACCCGTCGAGGACGCTCTTCTCGAGCGCGGCCGCGTCGGCGGTCCGGCACTCGACGCGCGCGCCGTCGGCGGTCGGGGCGCAGCCCTCGAAGGCGACCTTCTTCTCCTTGAGCCAGCTCGTGATCTCGTCGGCGCGGCGGGCGACCTTGGCCTTCACCGCCTTGTCGACGTCCACGCCCATCGCGAGGTGGATGCCGCCCTGGAGGTCGAGGCCGAGGTTCAGGTGCTTCTTCGCGTTCGGCGCCCAGCGCGGCACCGACCTCTCGAACGCCTCGGTGTTCCGCTCGTCGGGAGGGAGCCGGAAGTACTGGAGCGTGGGAACCAGCTGATAGGCGGAGAGCACCGTGACCGCGACGACGATCAGGAGCCTCCAGGTCCAGGAGCGATCCATCTACTTCCCCTCCGCCTTCGGCTGCGGCGCGTCGGAGACGACCATCCCGTCGCGCCACGCGCCGGCGATCTGCGGCTTGAGGACCTTGAGCTTCGTGCCGCCGCCGACGTCCAGGATGACCGTCTTGTCCTCGACCGCGTGGACGGTGCCGATGATCCCGCCCTGCGTCGCCACCTCGTCGCCCTTCTTGAGCGAGGCGACGAACGTCGTGTGCTGGCGCGCGTGCTTCGACTGCGGCCGGATCACGAGGAAGTAGAAGATCCCGAAGAGGACGAGCGGCAGGCCGAGCAGGTTGAGGATGCTCTGCGGGCCGGCGGGCTGGGCCTCGGCGGTCTGGGCGAGGAAGGCGGTCAGTGCGGGGTGCATGGACGCTCCGGGATATGCGGGAAAAGCGCCGGTAGTTACCAACATTTCCGGTTTTCGGGCAACCTCATTCGGTTCACGCTCCGGCGGCCGCCCAGGCCTCCCGGCGCTCGCGCCGGAAGGGCTCGAAGCGCCCTGCGGCGATCGCTTCGCGGGCCTGGGCCATGAGCGCCAGGTAGTAGTGCAGGTTGTGCAGGGTGTTCAGCCGGAGGCCGAGGATCTCGCCCGACCGGAACAGGTGGCGGAGGTAGGCGCGGGAGAACGTGCGGCAGGTGTAGCAGCCGCAGTCGGGGTCCACGGGCCCCTCGTCCTGGGCGAAGCGGGCGTTGCGGATGACCAGCTTGCCCCGGCTGGTGAAGAGCAGGCCGTTCCGCGCGCAGCGGGTGGGCAGGACGCAGTCGAACATGTCGACGCCGGCCGCCACGCCGGCCAGCAGGTCCTCCGGCGTCCCGACCCCCATCAGGTACCTGGGCTTCTCGCGCGGCAGCAGCGGCGCGTCCCGCGCCACCCCGGCCCACATCTGGGCCGGCTCCTCGCCCACCGCATAGCCGCCGAGCGCGTACCCGGGGAGGTCGAGCGCCGCGGCCTCCTCGATCGCGCGCTGGCGCAGGTCCGGGAAGAGCCCCCCCTGCGCGATCCCGAAGAGGGAGCAGCGCCGGCTGGCGCCCGGCGGCAGCGCACCGCCGGCGTCGAGTCGGCGCGCCTCCTCGGCCAGCCACGCCGCCTTGCAGCGCACCAGCCAGCGCTGCGTGCGGGCGAGCGACAGCTCGTGGTAGGCCCGGTCGGCGAGGGCCGGCGGGCACTCGTCGAAGGCCATGATGACGTCGGCGCCGAGCGCCTCCTGGACGCCCATCGCGATCTCCGGCGAGAGCATGTGGCGCGAGCCGTCGAGGTGGCTCCTGAACTCCACCCCCTCCTCGGAGATCTCGACGAGCCCCGGCCCCGCGCGCTCGCGCCCCGCGCCCCCGCGCTCCCCGAGGCTGAAGACCTGGAAGCCGCCGGAGTCGGTGAGGACCGCGCCGTCCCACGCCATGAAGCCGTGGAGGCCGCCGAGCCGCTCGACCAGCGCGTGGCCGGGGCGGAGGTACAGGTGGTACGTGTTGGCGAGGACGATCCCGGCGCCGATGGCGTGGAGATCGCGCGGGTCGAGCGTCTTCACGGTGGCGGCCGTGCCGACCGGCATGAACGCGGGCGTCTCGATCACGCCGCGCGCGGTCACGAGCCGTCCGCGGCGCGCGGGGCCATCCTCGGCGAGGAGCTCGAAGCGGATCACGGCCCCGTTTCCCCCGGCGGCGCGCCGCTGTCAAGCGGTCCGGGCGCCCGAGCGGGCCACCTCCGCCACGAGGCCGGCCCAGACGCGGACGGCGCGCCCTTCGACGATGAGCCGGACGCCGATGCTCCGCTCCACGCCCCCGGCGCCCGGGTGCGTCCAGCAGACGACCGCGCGGACCGTCGGGGCGAGGAACCCGCTCCCGATCCGGACCGACACCATCTCCCCCACCGACGGGAGGTGGTTGGGCCACCGCAGGGCGCAGCCTCCGTCGGAGACGTTGAGCGTCACGACGTCGTAGGACGCCCCGGCGTGCTCCACGCGGAGCGGGCGCTCGGCCGCGTAGCGCGGGGCCCGGTCCCTGAAGCTCACCGGCTCGCCGCGCGCGGACATCGCGAGGAAGGCGGCGGCGGGGACGCTCCCCCGGTCGAGCTTGAGCTCCACGCCCGGCGGGAGGGCCGGGCGACCGACGCGCCGCACGAGGGCGATCTTCCCGAAGAGCGTCGCGCGGATGGTCTGACCGACGATCCCGACGCGCACCACCGCTTCGTCGCCGACCCGGGCGTCGGTGAGCGCCGGCAGGAACAGCGTCCCGCTCTCCGGGCGCCAGCCCTCGAGGAAGCGACCCGGCTCGATGTGGACGGCTTCGCTCTTCACTCTACGTCACCCCACCCGCCGACGAGGACCCCATCATCCCACGGAGACCGCGCGCGCGCGCACGATCAGCATCGCGTCCCCGTAGCTGAAGAACCGATACCGCCTGGCCACCGCCTCGCGGTAGGCGTCCAGGATCCGCTCCCGCCCCCCCAGGGCACAGGCGAGCACGAGCAGTGTAGACCGGGGCAGGTGGAAGTTGGTGAGCAGGGCATCCACTGCCCCGAAGGTGTGCCCCGGACGGATGAAGAGCTCCGTCCGCCCCGCCCCCGCCACCAGCCCGTCCCCGCTCCACGCCGACTCCAGGGTGCGGGCGGAGGTGGTCCCGACGGCGACGACGCGCCCCCCTCTCGCGCGGGTCCGCTCGACCGCGGAGACCGCCTCCGGGGGCACCTCGTACCGCTCCCCGTGCATCCGGTGATCGTCCAGCCGCTCGGCGCGCACGGGGAGGAACGTGCCCGGGCCGACGTGGAGCGTCACGGTCGTCCGCTCGATCCCGCGCTCCGCCAGCCGGTCGAGGAGCGCCGGCGTGAAGTGGAGCCCCGCCGTCGGCGCCGCGGCGCTCCCCGGCGCGCGCGCGAGCACCGTCTGGTAGCGCTCGCGATCGTGCGCGTCCGGCGCGCGCCGGATGTAGGGCGGCAGCGGCAGGCGCCCCGCCCGCTCCAGGGCGCGCTCGAGCTCCGGCCCCTCGCGGTCGAGGACCACCGCGTAGAAGCCCTCCCCCTCCCCGGCCTCGACCGTGGCGGTGAGCCCGTCGAAGAGGAGGCGCGCCCCGGGGCGGATGGGCTTGGAGGCCTGCCCCATCGCCCGCCACCGCCGCCCGAGCCCCCCCGCGAGCGGCTCGCAGAGGAGCAGCTCGACCTTGCCACCCGACTCCTTCTTCCCGAGGAGCCGCGCCGGGATGACCCGCGTGTCGTTCATGACGAGCAGGTCGCCCGGAGAGAGGATGGCGGGGAGCTCCGCGATCCCCCGATGGTCCAGCGGCGCTTCGGGCGGGACCACGAGGAGCCGCGCCGCGTCGCGCGGCTCGATGGGCGCCTGCGCGATCAGCTCCTCCGGCAGGCCGTAGTCGAAGTCGGAGATCCGCATGGCGGGGCTTCGGATAGCACGGCGACGGACGCGGCGTCAGCGGTCAGCGCCCTCGACCCGTGGGCTCCGGGGTCCATGGAGGGCGCTCCCGCGTGTCCCCCCCCCCGGTTCCCCCGGTTGCGGCACCCTCAAGTGCCCGTTTGCCTCACCCGCACTCCGGGTGAGACTCGGGGCAGTCGAGGAGGCGGTGGGCCCGAGCCGTCGCCTCCCGGCCTGGAGGATCCATGGCACACCAGCTCACCCGCATCGTCGCCGTCCTCACGCTCCTCTCTCCGTTCGCCGCGCGCCCGCTCGTCATCGAGGGCTCGACCGGGCCCGGGTCGGTCTACGAGCTCCGCGTGCCCGACGCGGGATGGAACGGCGACCTGGTCGTCTACCTGCACGGCATCACGTCCCCGCAGTCGGCGGTGGCCATCCCGACCGACGTCCTCGACGTGGCGATCCGCGACGGCGTCCTCGCCCGCGGGTTCGCCTGGGCCGCGTCGAGCTTCTCGATGAGCGGCTGGAACATCAGGGACGCGGCGCAGCGTTCGCACCAGCTCAGCGGCCTCTTCACCGCGCGCGTCGCGCCGCCGCACCGCGTGTTCCTGCTCGGCACGTCCATGGGAAGCCTCGCCGCGGTCGAGCTCGCCGAGCGGTTCCCGGAGCAGTACGCGGGAGCGCTGCTCGCGTGCGGCCCGCTCGCCGGTACCCGCGAGCAGTTCGAGTACGTCGGCGACGTCCGGAACCTGTTCGACCTCTTCTACCCGGGCGCGCTCCCCGGCACCGCGGCGTTCGTCCCCGAGCCCATCTGCGACGGCGACGCGGTGGCCGGGCTCGTCGTCCCGCCCATCCTCGCCAACCCGACCTCCGCCTTCCTCCTCGCGACGATGGCTCAGACCCAGCTCCCCTTCACGCGCGACGAGGAGCTGGTCCGCTCCATCGCGCTCCCGATCGGATGGCAGCTCTGCAACACGCCGTACCTCGCCGCCGCGGCGCACGGCACGCCGTACGACAACCTCGACACGAAGTACGGCCCCATGGCGGGCCTGCCGGAGGAGATCAGGCCGCCGTCGGCCTTCTACGATTGGGTGGACGCCTCCATCGCGCGCTTCGATGCCGATCCGGAGTCCGAGCTCTGGACGGAGCACGGGTACACGCCGACCGGCGCGCTGCAGTTCCCGGTCGTCACGCTCCACACCACCCTCGATCCAGGCGTGCCCGCCTGGCTGCACGAGCCCGGGTTCGCCGAGCTCGTGAATGACGCCGGGGCGTCGTCGCGGCTCGTCCAGCGGACCGCCGCGCACTACGGCCACTGCCAATTCGCCCCCTCGGAGGTCCTCGGGAGCTTCGACGCGCTGGTCGGCTGGGTGGATGGCGGACCGCGCCCGGCGGGGGGCGACGTCACGGCGCCCTGAGCCCCTCGTCCGCTCAGGCCGTCGACCCGGACCTTCCGAGAGGTGGGTCGAGTCAGAGCTCGACCCGCCCCACCGCGCGCCCACCGACGTAGCGGTCGTCGGCCCGCTTCGCGGCGTACGTGCCCGTGGAGTCCGGATCGAGCGCGTAGCGCGTCCGCTCGTACTCCCCGATCAGGCGCAGCGAGAAGCGCCCGCCGAGCGCCACGCCGACGCCGGCCTCGGCGTCGAGGGCCTCGGCGCTGCCCCCCGGGAAGAACGCCGGCGTCCCCTTCACGAGCTCCCTCGCCTCCAGCCAGCGGACCCACCCCGCTCGGCCGGAGATCGCGACGCGGCCGAGCCGGAGCTCGACTCCCAGCCCCGCCCGCACGCCGGAGAGCCGCGCGTCGGGCAGGCCGGGGATCGACGGCGCCACCGTGAGCGAGAGCCCGCGCCAGGCCACCGACGGCGCGAGCGCGAACCGGGCCGCGCCGAGCGGCGGCGTGCGCCACGCCGCGCCCGCCTCGAACGACGTGTACCGGGCGTCGCGCGCCGCACCTGGCGCCTCGACGGTGAAGCCGATCGAGGTCCGCCAGCGGCCGTAGAGCCCAAGTCCGCGGAGCGCCGAGCGGCTCCCGGCGAGCGGAGAGAGCTCGGCGCCGAGCCACGGGCCGGCGATCCCGCGCGCGTCGAGGCCGTGCAGGGAGCCGCTCATCGGCCCGACGCCTCCGTATTCGAGCGTGCGCCGCACGAGGAAGCCGCCGGCCTCGACGGCCAGCACTCGGGAGGCGGTCTCCGGGCTGCCCCCCGCCTCCCGCGCCGGCTCGCGTTCGCGTTCGCGTTCGCGGACGGGCTCCGGCTCGGGCTCGAAACGGGCGGACGGCGGCGGACGACGCACCTCGGGCTCCCCCCGCCGCGGGGCCTCGACGACGCGAGGCGGCGCGGGGGCGGGCGCCGGCGGCGCGGGCCGCGCGGCGATCATGACCTCGATCCGGCGCGCCGTCGCGAGCGCCGCGGCACAGCGCGCGCAGGTCTCGAGGTGACGCCGCACCTCGGCGCCGGCCTCGAAGTCTCCCGACGCGAGGGCGTCCACCACGTCCAGCACGTCCGCGCAGGTCACGGCCATCATCGTTCCAGCAGCTCCCGCAGTTGTTTCTTCGCGCGATGCAGGTGCGTCTTCACCGTCCCGACTGGTATCCCGAGCGTTTCGGCGAGCGCGTCGTACTGCACGCCCTTCAAGTAATGCGCCGCGATCAACAGGCGGTAGTTATCGGGCAATCGCGCGATCGCTTTCTCGAGCCTGTCCCGCAGCTCGAGATCCGAGAACGCCGCGTCGACCTGCCCCGGCTCCCGCACCAGGCGATCACTCCCGGCGTCTGGCTGGTCCAGCGGCACTTCCGGCCGGCGATGCGCGCGCGCCTGCGAGCAGACATTCGCCACGATCCGGTAGATCCACGTCGAAAGCCGCGCCTCGCCGCGGAAGTACGGCAGCCCCCGGTGGACCTTCAGAAAGGCTTCCTGGG
>DATIVK010000043.1:0-10848 GCA_035465955.1 Anaeromyxobacteraceae bacterium
GGGGGGCGCCCGCGAAGGCGGCCGCGAAGCGGCCGGCGGCTGCGCGCCCGGCGAGGGCGCCGTCGCCGCTCGAGCTCCCGGACGACGAGGTCCCGACGGTCACCGCGGAGCTGGTGATCCGCCGGAGCGCGCGGCGCAGCCGAATGATGGCCGCGGCGATGGCGGTCGTCGCCCTCTGCGCGCTGGGGGGCGTCGGGACGATGGCGCTCCGCTGGAAGCGCCACGGGCCGGCGGGCGGGTCGGGGCGGAGCGGCGCGGGCGGCCCGTCGGGCGCGGCCGACGCGGCCGGAGGGCTCTCGGCCGCGGACGTCGCGAAGCTCATGGGGCGGCAGGAGCCCGAGCCGCAGCCGGAGGTGCGCGCCCCCGCGGCGCCGGCGCCCCGCGCCGCCGATCGGCCGAAGCACGAGAAGCTCGCCGCCGGCGACAAGGGGCTGCTCGACCTGCTGGCGAAGAAGGGGGACGTCGCCGTCGCCGTGCAGGAGGACGACGCGTCCGCCCTGGCGACGACGCGCGCGACGCTCGACTCGGAGGCGATCGAGGGGACGCTCTCGCGCAACTCCAGCTCCTTCGCCGCGTGCGTGAGCCGCGCCGCGTCGTCCGGCCCGGATCAGCGGCTCGCGGCGAACCGGGTCAACCTCGAGCTGACCATCCGGCCGAGCGGTCGCGTGCAGAAGGCGGCCGTCGCGGACAAGGCGGTCGCCGGGACGCCCCTCGGCCAGTGCATCGCCCAGGCGGCGAAGCGGATGGTCTTCCCCGGGTGGGACGGCGAGCCCATCGACATCATCGTGCCGCTCAAGCTGAGGGTGGGGTTCTGATGGCGATCGACGTCCGCGAAGCGAGGGCGCTGGCCCGGTGGGTGGATCACACGCTCCTCGCGCCGTCGGCCGCGCGCGCCGACGTCGAGCGGCTCTGCGCGGAGGCGCGCGAGCACCGCTTCGCCGCGGTCTGCGTCCGGGCCCCCTGGGCCCCGCTCGCGCGCGGCCTCCTCGCCGGGACCTCCGTCCGCATCGCGGTGGTGGTCGACTTCCACGAGGGGGCGGGGACGACCGCGGCGCGCGTCGCCGAGGCGACGGCGGCCGTCCGGGACGGGGCCGAGGAGCTCGACCTCGTCGCGCCGCTCCCGGCGCTCCGCGCCGGGCGCTTCGCCGAGGCGTTCGAGGACCTGCGCGCGGTGATCGGCGCGTCGCCCGTGCCCGTGAAGGTGATCCTCGAGACGGGGCTCCTCGCGCGGGACCAGAAGGTGGCCGCTGCGGCGATCGCCCTCGCGGCCGGCGCCGCGTTCCTCAAGACCTCCACCGGCTTCGCCGGCGGCGGCGCGACCGTCGAGGACGTGGCGCTGCTGCGCGCCATCGCCGGCGACCGCGCCGGGGTGAAGGCCTCGGGCGGCGTCCGGACGACCGCCGACGCCCTCGCCATGCTCCGCGCGGGCGCGACGCGCATCGGCACCTCGAACGGCGTCGCGATCGTGACGGGGCGGGTGCCGGAGGGGCGTGGCTACTAGCGGGGCGGGCGTCCCGATTTCGGGTTACCTTCCCCTCCCATGGACCGCCGCTTCCTCCTCCTCGTCGCCGACAGCTGCGGCTGCGGCGCGCTCCCCGACGCCGCCGAGTACGGCGACGAGGGGTCGGACACCCTCGGCAACACCGCGCGCGCCGTGGGGGGGCTCACGCTCCCGGCGATGCAGGCGCTCGGGCTCGGGGCGGTCACGGAGATCCTCGGCGTCCCGCCCGCGGCCCGGCCCGCGGCGTTCGTGGGGAAGATGGCGGAGCGGTCGCAGGGGAAGGACACCATCACCGGCCACTGGGAGATGATGGGGGCGATCCTGGAGCGCGGGCTCGCCACCTTCCCGCGGGGCTTCCCGGCGGAGCTGGTGGAGGCCTTCGTCCGGGCGAGCGGCGCGCCGGGGGTGCTGGGGAACGTGGTGGCGAGCGGCACCGCGATCATCCAGGAGCTGGGGGAGGAGCACCAGCGGACGGGGAGGCCGATCCTCTACACGTCGGCCGACTCGGTCTTCCAGCTCGCGGCGCACGAGGAGACGGTGCCGCTCGACCGGCTCTACGGCTGGTGCCGCGCCGCCCGCGCGCTCCTCGACCCGTGGCGCGTGGCGCGCGTCATCGCCCGCCCGTTCGTCGGGACGCCGGGGGCGTACACGCGGACCTACAACCGGAAGGACTTCGCCATGACGCCGCCGGTGACGACGGTGCTGGAGCGGCTCACGGCGGCCGGCGTCCCCGTCTACGGCGTGGGGAAGATCCCCGACATCTTCGATCGCCGCGGCATCTCCGAGGAGCTCCACACCGAGGGGAACGCGGACGGCCTCGTGAAGACCGCGGCGCTCCTCGACCGCGTGCGCCACGGGCTCGTCTTCGTGAACCTCGTCGACTTCGACATGCTCTACGGCCACCGGAACGACCCGGCCCACTACGCGCAGGCGCTGGAGGAGCTCGACCGCGCGCTGCCCGGCCTGCTCGCGAAGCTCCGGCCCGGGGACCTCTGGGCCGTCACGGCGGACCACGGCTGCGATCCGACCACCCCCTCCACCGATCACTCGCGCGAGTACGTCCCGCTCCTCGCGGGCGGGCCGGGGCTCGGCGGCGGGTCGCTCGGAGCGCGCGCGAGCTTCGCCGACCTGGGGGCGACGGTGGCGGAGGCCTTCGGCCTGGCGCCGGAGGTCGGGCGGAGCTTCCTGCGGGAGATGGGCGCGGCGTAGCCGGTCCGAGGTAGTCTCTGCCGTCGATCATGAGATCCCGGATCCTCACGGCCGCGCTGGCGGCGTCGCTCCTCGCCTCGGCCGGCTGCACCGGCGGGGAGGGCGCGCGCGCCGACGCCGGCGCGAAGGTCCTCCGGCTCGCGATGACCGAGGAGCCGCCGCAGCTCGACTCGACGCGCGCGACCGACTCGGTGTCGATCTTCGTGCTCGGCCACGTGATGGAGGGGCTCACGCGCTACGGCCCGGAGGGCGACATCGTGCCGGGCGTGGCGGAGCGGTGGGAGCTGGGGGAGCGCCGCGCCGTCTTCCACCTGCGCGCGGACGCCCGCTGGGAGGACGGCCGCCCCGTGACCGCGCGGGACTTCGTCTTCGCCTGGCGGACCGCCGTCGATCCGAAGACGGCGTCGGAGTACGCCTTCATCCTCTACCCGGTGAAGAACGCCGAGGCGGTGAACGGCGGGAGGCTGCCGCCGTCCGCGCTCGGCGTCCGCGCCCCCGACGACCGCACGCTCGAGGTCGAGCTGGAGCGGCCGACCGGCTACTTCCTCGGCCTCACGGCCTTCGCGACCTACCTCCCGGTCCGCGAGGACTTCTACCGCGCCCGCCCCGGCCGCTACGCCGCCGACGCCGGGGACCTGCTCTCGAACGGTCCGTTCCGGCTGACGCGCTGGGTCCACGCGGCGAGCCTGACGCTGGAGAGGAACCCGCGCTACTGGGACGCCGCCGCCGTCCAGCTCGACCGGATCGAGGTGCCGTACTTCACGAGCGATCCGGCCACCCGCTACAACCTCTTCAAGGACGGCAAGATCGACCTCACCGGCCTCGACAAGGACCTGCTCGGGCGCGCCCAGGCCGATCGCTTCCGGATGAGGAGCTTCACGGCCGGCTCGATCTTCTACGCGGAGTACAACCACCGCCCGGACCGCCCCACGTCCAACCTCCACCTGAGGAAGGCCCTCCGGCTCGTCTTCGATCCGGTCGAGTACGTGTCGAAGGTGATCGGGATCCCGGGGACGCGTCCCCTCTACGCGCTCATCCCGAGCTGGGTCCCGGGGGTCGAGCGCCCGTTCCGCAAGGAGCACCCGGTGCCGCCCGTGCGCCCCGACCTCGACGCCGCGCGGCGCGAGCTGGAGCTGGCGCGCCGGGAGCTGGGAGGGAGGATCCCGCCGCTCGTCTGGCTGACGCAGGACGACCCCTTCACGGCGCGGGAGGCGGAGTACTTCCAGTACCTCCTCTCGAGCCGGCTCGGCCTCGCCCTCAAGATCGACAAGCAGACCTTCAAGCAGCGGCTCGCCAAGATGAGCGCCGGGGACTTCGACGTCGTCGCCTCGGGGTGGGGGCCGGACTACGCCGACGCGATGACCTTCGCCGACCTCTTCGCGAGCTGGAACGAGAACAACCACGGCAAGTGGCACGACGACCGGTACGACGCGCTCATCCGCGAGGCGCAGGCGACGGCCGAGCCACGGGTCCGCATCGAGGCGATGGCCGAGGCGGAGCGGATCCTGCTGGACGCCGCCGCCCTCCTGCCGAAGAGCGAGGCGGGGAGCATCTACCTCGTCAGCCCGCGCCTCTCCGGCGTCGTCCGCCACGTCGTCGGCCCGGACCCCGACTACACGCGCGCGCGGCTGCTCGACTGAGGGGGACGATCCCGTGCTCGCCTACACCCTGAAGCGCCTCCTGGCCGGCCTCGTCACCGTCTTCTTCATCGCGACCGCGACCTTCGCGGCGATGCACGCCGTCCCGGGCGATCCGCTCATGAGCGGCAAGGCCCGCAGCGCCGAGATCCGCAGGAACCTCCGGGTCCGGTACGGCCTCGACAAGCCGGTCCTCGTCCAGTACGGCGTCTTCCTGGGGAACATGGCGAAGGGCGACTTCGGGATCTCCTTCACGCAGCAGAACCGGTCGGTGAACGACATCATCCGGGAGCACTTCAAGGTCTCCGCCGTCCTCGGCCTCGTCGCGCTCGCCTTCGCGACGGCCGGCGGGATCCTCCTCGGCGCGGTCACCGCCCGCTTCCGGGGGCGGCTCGCCGATCGCAGCATCCTCTTCCTCGTGGTGCTCGGGATCTCGGTCCCCAGCTTCGTCTTCGCCGCCCTCGGGCAGCAGGTCGTGCTGGCGCTCAACCGGTGGGCCGGGACGACGGTGCTCCCGGTGGCCGGGTGGGGCACCGTCCGGCACCTGCTCCTGCCGGCCCTGGCGCTGGGGCTCGGGACGCTCGCCTTCCTGACGCGGCTCATGCGGTCGTCGCTCCTGGAGGTCGTCCACCAGGACTGGGTGCGGACCGCCCGCGCCAAGGGGCTGCCCCCCTGGCGCATCTTCTGGTCGCACCAGCTCCGGAACGCGATCCTCCCGGTCGTCACGCTGCTCGGGCCGGCGCTCGCCGCCATCACGACCGGCGGCTTCGTCGTGGAGAGCGTCTTCGCGATCCCGGGGCTGGGGCGCTACTTCGTCCAGGCGGTCCAGCAGCTCGACTACACGGTGATCATGGGGCTGACGGTCTTCTACGGCGCCTTCCTCGCCTTCATGGTCATCGTCGTCGACATCCTCTACGGCTTCGTGGACCCCCGGATCCGCGTGGCGAAGGAGGCGGCGTGAGCCTCCCGGCGCTCTCCCCCGGGGACTTCGCGCCGCTCTCGCGCGGGGAGGTGGCGCGGGGGCCCTCGCGCCCGTCGCTCTCCTACTGGCGGGACGCCTGGCTCCGGCTGCGCAGGAACCGGCAGGCCCTCGCGTCCCTCGCGGTCATCGCCCTGCTCCTCCTCGCCACGCTGCTCGGGCCGCTCGCGTGGCGGGTGGATCCCGGCCAGACCGCGATGGCGCGGACGTCGGAGCGCCCGCGCGGGTGGGCGGCGCTGACGGTCCTCGCGCCCCTCGCGCCGTACCAGGAGGTCGTGGTCGAGCCGCCCCCGGCCGCGCCGGCCGGGGCGCCGCTCCGCGCGCCGGAGGGGCTGCGGCTCCTCGGCCCGGCGACGGTCGAGGCGGTGCGGCTGCGCTGGGAGCCGGTGCCCGGCGCGAAGGGCTACCTCGTCTACCGGTCCACCTCGCGCCCCGGCGGCGACTACCTCGGCCTCCCGCTCGGCGAGGTGGAGGGGGGGAACCTCGTCAGCTTCGAGGACGCGTTCAACCTGGAGCCGGCGACCTGGTGGTACTCGGTGGTGGCGAAGGACGGCGCGGAGGGCCCCCCGGCGACGCTCCGGGTCGCGGTCCCCGCGGGGATCCCGCTCGTCGAGGCGCGGACGCTCGACCCCGCAGCGCGCCCCGGCGACGCCGTCGCGCGCCCGTGGCGGCCGCTCGGGACCGACGCGCTCGGCCGCGACATCCTCGCCCGCCTCCTCTCGGGCGGCCGGATCTCGCTCTTCATCGGCTTCACGGCGCCGCTCCTCTCGATCCTGATCGGCGTCCTGATCGGCGGCGTCGCGGGCTACTTCGGCGGGCGGCTGGACCAGTGGCTGATGCGGATCACCGACTTCGTGATGGCGCTGCCCTTCCTCCTCTTCATGATCCTGTTCCGCGTGGCGCTGGGCGTCGGCCCCGGCGAGAGCGGCGTCGGCCCGATGCTCGTCGCGATGATCCTCCTCTCCTGGACGGGCGCCGCGCGCCTCACCCGCGGCCAGGTGCTGCAGCTACGGGAAGCGGAGTTCGTCCAGGCGGCGCGGCTGCTGGGCGCGCGCCCCCGCTACCTGCTCCTGCGCCACCTGCTGCCCAACACGCTCGGCGTCATCCTCGTGTCGCTCACCTTCGCGATCCCGAGCGCCATCTTCACCGAGGCCTTCCTCTCCTTCATCGGGATGGGGGTCGTGCCGCCGACCGCGTCGTGGGGCTCGATGTGCAACGACGGGATCAAGACGTTCCTCGTCTACCCGCACGAGTTCATCGCCCCCGCGGCGATCATCAGCGTCACCGTCCTCGCCTTCAACCTGCTCGGCGACGGGCTGCGCGACGCCCTCGACCCGCGCCTGAGGTCGGTCGAGTGAGCCTGCTCGGGATCACCGGCCTGCACGTCGAGTTCGCGACCCACGGCGGGGTCGTGCACGCCGTCCGCGGCGTGGACCTTTCGCTGGAGGCCGGCGAGACGCTGGCCATCGTCGGGGAGTCGGGGTGCGGGAAGTCGGTCACCGTCCAGGCGGCGCTCGGGCTGATCCCGTCGCCGCCGGGGCGGATCACCGCGGGCTCGGTCCGGTTCGAGGGTCGTGAGCTGGTCGGGATGGCGGCGCGGGAGGCGAGCCGGATCCGGGGGCGGGAGATCGCGATGATCTTCCAGGACCCGATGACCTCGCTCAACCCGACGATGCGGATCGGCGCCCAGGTCACCGAGGCGCTGCGCCACCACGAGGGGCTCCCGGCGGCGGCGGCGCGGGCGCGCGCCATCGAGCTCCTCGAGCGCGTCCAGCTCCCGGACGCGCGGGCCGGGGTCGATCGCTACCCCTTCGAGCTCTCGGGGGGCATGCGCCAGCGCGTCATGATCGCGATGGCGATCGCCTGCAACCCCCGGATCCTCGTCGCCGACGAGCCCACCACCGCGCTCGACGTCACGGTCCAGGCGCAGATCCTCGACCTGCTCGGGACGCTCCAGCGGGAGCGCGGGATGGCGATCGTCCTCATCACCCACGACCTCGGGGTCGTGGCGCGCATGGCCGACCACGTCGCGGTGATGTACGCGGGGCGGATCGTCGAGCGGGGGACCGTCGACGACGTGTTCTACCGGGCCGCGCACCCCTACACGCTCGGGCTGAAGCAGTCGATGCCCCGGCGCGACGAGCGGGCGCGCGGTCGGCTGGAGCCGATCGAGGGGAGCCCGCCCGACCTCTTCAGCCCGCCGCCCGGCTGCGCCTACGCGGAGCGCTGCCCGTGGGCCATGCGGGCCTGCGCGTCGGCCGACCCGCCGCTCTGGGAGGTCGCGCCCGGCCACGGCGCCCGCTGCTGGCTCCATCACGCCGGCGCCGCCGCACGCCGTCCCGCGGCGCTCTCCACCGGCCGGGAGATGCGCGAGGGGGAGAGCCCGTGAGCGCGCTCCTACGGATCGCCGCCCTCCGGAAGCACTTCCCGCTCGGGCACGGCCGCGTGCTGCAGGCGGTGGACGGCGTCACGCTCGAGGTGGCCCAGGGCGAGGTGGTGGGGCTCGTCGGCGAGTCGGGCTGCGGCAAGTCCACGCTGGGGCGCGCCATCGCCGGTCTCCACGACAAGACCTCGGGCGAGGTCCGCTTCCGCGGCGAGCCGCTCCCGGGGCGCTACGGCGCCGCCGACTTCCGGCGCTGGGCGCGGAAGATCCAGATGATCTTCCAGGACCCGTACTCCTCCCTCGACCCGCGCATGACGCTGCGCGAGATCGTGGCGGAGGGGCCGCGGATCCACGGCACCTGGCCGCGCGGCGAGGTGCAGGAGCGGGTGGCCGCGTGGCTCGAGCGGGTGGGGCTCTCGCCCGACCAGATGTCCCGCTACCCGCACGAGCTCTCGGGCGGGCAGCGCCAGCGGATCGGGATCGCGCGGGCGCTGGCGCTGGAGCCGGAGCTGGTGATCTGCGACGAGCCCATCTCGGCCCTCGACGTCTCGGTGCAGGCGCAGGTGGTGAACCTCCTGGCCGGGCTCCGCGAGACGATGGGGCTCACGCTCCTCTTCATCGCCCACGACCTGTCGATGGTCCGCTACGTCTCGGACCTGATGGCCGTGATGTACCTCGGCCGACTCGTCGAGCTCGGCAGGGCGGACGACGTCTACTTCCGCCCGAGGCACCCGTACACGCAGTCGCTCATCGCGTCGAACCCCGTGGCCGACCCGGAGGCGGCGCGGCGTCGCGGGCCGACGGCGCCGCGCGGCGAGGTGCCGTCGCCGGTGAACCTCGCCCCCGGCTGCCGCTTCGCGGGGCGCTGCCCGTTCGTGATGGACGTCTGCCGCGCGAAGGACCCGGAGTGGCGGGAGATCGAGCCGGGCCGGTTCGTGAGCTGCTTCCTGTACGACGGCGAGCGGGCCGGCGACGAGCGTGGGTGACCCCGCCTATCTCGCGAACAGCCGCGCCGCCGCGTAGAGGCCGACCGCGATCGCGATCGTCCGCATCCCCGCCGGGTTGAGCCGCTGCGCGACGCGCGCGCCGAGCCAGCCGCCGAGCAGCGCGAAGACGGCCATCAGGGCCGCCTCGGGCAGGCGCGCCGCGCCGGCGCCCAGGAAGATCAGGGCGGCGACGCCGTTCGCGAGGAAGGAGAAGAGGACCTTCAGCGCGTTGGCGTGCTGCTGGCTCGTCGGGAGGAGGATCCCCATCGCCGCCAGCATGATGATCCCGATGCCGGCCCCGAAGTAGCCGCCGTAGATCGACACGAGGAGCTGGATGAACCAGAGCGCCGCGGGGTGGTCGTGGCCGCGGACCCGGGTGATCAGCAGCTTCACCTGATCCTGGAGCGCGAGCAGCGCGCAGGCGAAGACGATCAGCCAGGGGACCACGGCCTCGAAGGTGCGCTCGGGGAGCGCCAGCAGCAGGACGGAGCCGATGAGGCCGCCGAGGATCGACGGCACCGCGAGGAGGATCGCCGTCCGGCGCACCTCGCCGAGGTGCCGCCGGTAGGCGAGGGAGCCGGAGAGCTGGCCGGCCCAGACCGCGAGCGTGTTGGTCGCGTTGGCGGCGACCGGGCTCACGCCGGCGGCGAGGAGGGCGGGGAACGTGACGAGCGTCCCCCCGCCCGCGATGGAGTTGATGAGGCCGGCCGCCGTCGCGGCGGCAGCGAGCAGCGAGCCCTGTGCGAGGGTCATGCGGACGTGGAGCCTCCCACGAGGCTCGGCGCCGCCGCAACGTGCAGCGCCGTCTCGCGCGCTGCTGCACGGTGAGCTCACCGAGGACCCCCGGGGGCAGATCCGGCTCCGGATGCCGACGTCCCTGATGGGTGCCAACAAACTCATTCTCCCCGCAGTGCAAGTGAACGCTGGGCGCCCAACAGGCTGAGATCACGCGGGGAGCACATGGCGTGACCGCGCCCTACACACGCCAAAAGGCCAGTCCAATCAATCGGTTGCGCGTTTGACGCGGCGTGCGGCATTTCGTACTTCGGCGTCCGGGCCGCACCGCAAGTGACAAGGACTCATGGTGTCGGCCCGCTCTCCGTGAGCCTTCGCGTTCCGGTCATCCGACGGGGCGCCTCGGCAAGGGGTCTGGAAGGACCCGCAAGGCGCGCGGAGCGCCAACCACAAGCGTTCGAGGAGGACGCATGAAGATGCCGAAGAAGCACTCCGCAACGACGTGGCTCGGGGCTACCGCCCTGAGCGTGGCGCTGGCCGCGTGTGGCTCGGGGGCCGTCTCGGGCTCGGGCGTGACCGGCGTCGCCCTCGACAACGGGCCCGTCTCGGGCACGGTCTCCCTCACCGACTCGTCGGTGCAGACGCAGAGCCGGCAGGTCGCGACGCGCTCCGATGGCTCCTTCTCCATCGACGTGTCCGGTCTCACCCCGCCGTTCATGCTCAAGGTCCAGCGGTCCACGCCCGGCGGCGCGGCGATGCTCGAGACCGAGGGCTCGCCCCTGTACGCCGTCACCGGCGCCGGCATGAACCTCGACATCAACCCGCTCACCGACGTCGCCTACACCGCCGCCATCGGGAGCGACGACCCCGAGCACGTCTTCGAGAGCGCCGACGCGGGGATGAAGAGGGCCACCTACGCGAAGGCGGCGGGGCTGCTCGACGAGCTCGAGGACGTGCTCGCGCCGCTCTTCCAGCTCTACGGCATCCAGGATCCGGAGGTGAACAAGGAGGCCGTGCGCGCCCTGCTCGCCGACGTGACGGTGACCAAGGTGAACGGGATCGTCACGGTGGCCAACGCCGCGACCGGCGCCGTCATCTACCAGGGGCCGCTCTCCAACCCCTCGAGCGGGACCTTCTACGCCGAGAACATGCCCGCCGGGCCCGGGACCGTCCCGCCGCCCGCTCCGTCCACCTGCACGTCCTTCACCTACTCGGCGTGGGGCGCGTGCCAGCCCGACGGCACGCAGGCGCGCACCGTCACCGCCTCCTCGCCGACTGGCTGCACGGGCGGCGCGCCCGTGACGACGCAGGCGTGCACCTACGTGCCGCCGACGTCGACCTGCACCGGGTTCACCTACTCGACGTGGGGCGCCTGTCAGCCTGACGGCACGCAGACGCGGACCGTGATCAGCACGAGC
>DATIVK010000044.1:0-24852 GCA_035465955.1 Anaeromyxobacteraceae bacterium
CCACTGGGGCGTCGAGAGCAACCACCACACGCTCGACACCGCCTTCGACGAGGACGACCGGCCCTGGATCGAGGCCGACGCCAACGGGATGCTCGCGGTGCTGCTGCTCCGCCGCATCGCCTACACGCTCCTCGCGCTCTACCGCGCCGTGACGCTCCGCTCGGACGGCCACCGCGCGATGCGCTGGAAGACCCTGCTCCAGAAGGTGCGCGACGTCCTCATCGCCGCCACCGAAGACCAGCTCGCGGGGCTGCGCCTGCGCGAGACCGCCGCCGCGACACGCTGAAATCGCCGGGCTCCTACCCGCGGCGGGCGACATCGAAGGGACCTGAGGGAGCGGCCGACGCGACCGGCGCCGGCTGGCCGTGGCTGCCGCGCGCCTCGACGTCCTGCCGACCGGCCTCCGCCGCCCCCACGCGGAGGGGGCGGAGCCTGCGGCCCCGCCGACCGATCACACGTGCGCCCGGGCGCGCTCCGCGCACCGGATCGTCGGACCTCGGGCTATACTCCGCCTCCCATGATCATCGACGGAAAGCAGATCGCCGCGCAGGTCCGGTCCGAAGTCGCCCAGAAGGTCGCGAAGCTGAGGCAGGAGAAGGGGATCCACACCGGCCTCACGGTGGTCCGCGTCGGCGACGATCCGGCGTCGGCCATCTACGTCCGCGGCAAGCGGAAGGCGTGCGACGAGGTCGGGATCAACTCGGTCGAGCACCACCTCTCCGCCGACACGACGCAGGCCGAGCTCCTCTCGCTCATCGCCCGCCTCAACGCCGATCCGACCTGCCACGGCATCCTCGTCCAGCTTCCGCTGCCGAAGCAGATCGACGAGCAGACCGTCCTCGAGGCGATCAGCCCGGCGAAGGACGCCGACGGCTTCCACCCCTTCAACGTCGGCTGCCTCTGGACGGGCAAGCCCGCGCCGCGCGCCTGCACGCCGTTCGGCGTCATGCGGCTGCTCGACGAGGCGAAGGTGGACCTCAAGGGGAAGCACGCCCTCGTGATCGGCCGCTCCAACATCGTCGGGAAGCCCCAGGCGGCGATGCTCCTCGAGCGCCACGCGACGGTGACCCTCGCCCACTCCCGCACCCCCGATCTCGCCGCCGAGGTGGCCCGCGCCGACGTCGTCGTCGCGGCGGTGGGCAAGGCCGAGGTCGTGAAGGGCGCCTGGGTGAAGGCCGGGGCCGTCGTCATCGACGTCGGCATGAACCGGCTCGCCGACGGGAAGCTGGTCGGCGACGTCGAGTTCGCCGCCGCGAAGGAGCGGGCGAGCGCCATCACCCCCGTCCCCGGCGGCGTCGGCCCGATGACCATCGCCATGCTCCTCGCCAACACGGTGGAGCTGGCCCGCCGGTCGGTGGCGTGATCCGGACCGCGGCAGCCGCGGCGGCCGTGGTCCTCCTCGCGGGGGCCAACGGCTGCTGCGCCTGCGCCGCGAGCAAGCCCTACGAACGCCGCAGCGCCGCCGCGGAGAGCCCGGGCGCCCCCGTGCCCCTGTCGCCGCCGGTGGTCCGGGTGCTCCACTTCGGCGACTTCGGCGAGGCCAACTGCCAGCAGGCGGCCGTCGCCTCGGCGATCGAGGACGCGCAGCGGCGAAGGCCGTTCGACCTCGCGCTCCACGTCGGGGACAACCTCTACGACTGCGGCCCCGACTGGCGCTCCACCGCCGCGGGGCGCTGCGCCTTCGGCCCGGACGGCGCCACGGTGGCGCCGGGCTTCTCCCCGCCGCGCGACCCCTCGTTCCACGAGAAGTTCGAGGGGGCCCTGGACGGCCTCGCCCGGGCAGGCGTCCCGGTCTACCTGGCCCTCGGCAACCACGACGTCGCGACGTGGGGGAGCTGCCTCCCGATCGGCGACCCCGTCGCGGTCTCGCGCGCGAAGGCCTGCCTCGAGGTGGCCCACGCCGGTCCCGCCTGGCGCTTCCCGGCCCGCCACTACGTGATCGAGTCCCCACCGCCGCCGGCCGCGCCGCTCGCCCGCTTCATCGTCGTCGACAGCAACGTCCTCCGGGGCGACTACGGCGGCTTCACGCTGGCGGACGAGGTCGCCTTCGTGGCGGGGGCCGCGGTGGGCTGCGACAAGCTCCCCTGCTTCCTCGTGGGGCACCACCCGGCGGCCACGGCCGGCAAGCACACCTCGGACTTCGACGCGGGCCACGTCGACCGGCTGGCGCAGCTGCTCGCCGCGGCGGGGCCCGACCTTCGCGGCTGGCTCGCCGGTCACGACCACGATCTCCAGCACCTGCGCACCCCCACCGGCCTCGACGTCTTCGTCTCGGGGAACGGCTGCCGCGACCGGACCGACGAGCGGTTCGAGCACCCCGCGCCGGCCGGCGCGACGTTGCTCTACGGCACCGTCCGCTGGGGTTACGCCGTCCTCGAGGTGTCCGCGGACGCCTTCACGTGGCGCGTCGAGGACGACCGGGGCAGCCCGCGCTACTGCTGCGCCGCGACCCGCGCCGGCGCCGCCTGGACCCCCTGCGACCCGGTCCGCTGCGAGTGACCTGAATAGGACGCCGCACCCCGGCCCGTTTCCGCTAGGATTCGGGGACCGTCGACCGAGGTGGACATGGCGCTCCGCACCCCGCTGTACGACACGCACGTCGAGGCCGGCGCCCGCATCGTCGACTTCGCCGGCTGGGAGATGCCGGTCCAGTACGCCGGCATCCTCGAGGAGCACGAGGCGGTCCGCACGCGCGCCGGCCTCTTCGACGTCTCCCACATGGGCGAGGTGGTCCTCCGCGGACCGCGCGCGGCCGACGCCCTGGGCCGGCTCTTCACCAACGACCTGCGACGGCTGGTCGACGGGCAGGCCCAGTACGGCTGCCTCTGCCGTCCCACCGGCGGCATCGTCGACGACGTGATCGTCTACCGCCGCGCCGCCGAGGACTGGCTCGTCTGCGTCAACGCGGGGAACCGCCAGAAGGACTTCGAGTGGCTGCGCGCGGGCGAGGGACCGGGCGTCACCGTCGCGAACGAGTCGGACGACTGGGCCCAGCTCGCCCTCCAGGGGCCGAAGGCGGCGGCGATCGTCCAGCGGCTGACGAGGACCGACCTCTCGAAGGTGCAGACCTTCCACTTCGTCCCGGCGGAGGTCGCGGGCGTGCCCTGCATCGCTGCGCGCACCGGCTACACGGGCGAGGACGGCTTCGAGCTCTTCTGTCCGGCCGATCGCGCGGCGGGGCTCTGGGGCGCCCTGCTCGACGCCGGGAAAGGCGAGGGCGCGATCCCTTGCGGCCTCGGCGCGCGCGACTCGCTGCGCCTCGAATCGGCCTACCGGCTCTACGGCTCGGACATGGACGACGAGACGACGCCGCTCGAGGCGGGGCTTGCGTGGGTGGTGAAGCTCGACAAGGGCGACTTCGTGGGCCGCGAGGCGCTCCTCGCGCAGAAGGCGCGCGGCCTCGGGAGGCGGCTCGTCGGCTTCACGCTCACCGACCGCGGCATCCCGCGGCACGGCTACCCCGTGCTCCGCGACGGCGTCACGGCGGGCGTGGTCACGAGCGGCACCCTCTCCCCCACGCTGAAGATCCCGGTCGGCCTCGCGTACGTCCCCGCGGAGCTCGCGGCCGAGGGCGCCACCTTCGCCGTCGGGATCCGTGGCCGCGCCGTCGCTGCGCGCGTCGTCAAGACCCCCTTCTACAGCCGGAAGTGACCGCCAACCCCGTCGAGGCCGACATGAACTTCCCCGAGGATCTCCGGTACACGAAGGACCACGAGTGGGCCCGCCGCAAGGACGACCGCGTCGTCGTGGGCATCACCGAGTTCGCCACGGACCAGCTCGGCGACGTCGTCTACGTCGAGCTCCCGGCGGTCGGTGAGGAGGTGAAGAAGGGCGAGGCCTTCGGGGTCGTCGAGTCGACGAAGGCGGTGTCCGACCTCTACGCGCCCGTCTCCGGCAAGGTGGTCGAGGTCAACTCGCCCCTCGTCGACGCGCCGGAGGGGGTCAACGAGGATCCGTACGGCGACGGCTGGATGATCGCCGTGGAGCCCTCCGACCCGAAGGACCTGGACGAGCTGCTCGACACCAGGGCCTACGCCGCCCTGGTGCAGGAGCAGGAGGAGTAGCCGAAGCGGCAGTCCCACCCCACCGTCTCCGCGGCGCCGGCCGCGACGGAGCCCGCCCGTGCGCTACCATCCCCACACGACCGACGACGTCCGGGAGATGCTCGACGCCGTCGGCGTCGAGTCCGTCGACGCCCTCTTCCGCTCCATCCCCGAGCCGTTCCGGCTGAAGCGTCCCCTCGCCGTCGAGCCGCCGCTCGACGAGATCGCCCTCCTCGCGGAGGCGCGCCGGCTCGCCGCGCGCAACGCGGTGGAGCACCCGCCCTTCGCCGGCGCGGGCTGCTACCCGCACCACGTGCCGCCGGCGGTCGACCAGCTCCTCCTCCGCGGCGAGCTCTTCACCGCCTACACGCCGTACCAGCCGGAGATCAGCCAGGGGACGCTGCAGGCGCTCTTCGAGTGGCAGACCTACGTCTGCCTCCTCACCGGCCTGGAGGTCGCCAACGCGTCGATGTACGACGGCGCGACCGCCACGGCCGAGGCGGCGCTGATGGCGACGCGCGTCACCGGCCGGAAGAGGCTCGTCGTCTCGGCCGCCGTCCACCCCGAGTACCAGAAGGTGCTCCGGAGCTACCTCCGCTCCACGCACGACCTGCTCACGGTCGTCCCCTTCGGCGCCGACGGCCGGACCGACCTCGCCGCGCTGGAGGCAGCGGTCGACGCCGACACCGCCGCCGTGGTCATCGGCTACCCCAACTTCCTCGGCGTCGTCGACGCGCTCCCGGAGGCGGCCGCCATCGCGCGAAAGGCGGGGGCGCTGACCGTCTCCGCCACCGCCGAGGGGGTCGCCTTCGGGCTGCTCCAGCCCCCCGGCGCCCTCGGCGCCGACGTCGCCGCGGGCTCCCTCCAGAGCTTCGGGAATCCCATGTCCTTCGGCGGCCCCGCGCCCGGCTTCTTCGCCACGCGCGACGCCCACGTCCGCGCGATGCCGGGGAGGCTCTGCGGCGCCACGGTCGATCGGCGCGGGCGGCGCGGCTTCGTCCTCACCCTCGCGACCCGCGAGCAGCACATCCGGCGCGAGCGGGCGACGTCCAACATCTGCACCAACTCCGGCCTCACCGCCCTCGCCGCGACGATCCACCTGACGCTGCTCGGCAAGCGGGGGCTCTCGCAGCTCGCGAGGCTCAACCACGCACGGCTGCGCGCGCTGCGCGAGGCGCTGGCGGCCGTCGGCGTGCGGCCTACCTTCGGCGGCCCCGTCTTCAACGAGCAGGCCTTCGACGTCGGCGACGCCGAGGGCGTGGTCGCGCGGCTCGCGAAGAAGGGGATCGTCGCCGGCGCCCCGCTCTCGCGCTGGTACCCGGAGCACCCGAAGGCGAAGGGGGCCCTGCTCTGCGTCGCCACGGAGCTGCACACGCCGGAGCTCATCGAGCTCTTCGCCCGATCGGTGAGGGGGTAGACGCCATGGCCAACTCCGACGTCGGCGCCGGCGGCGCCACCCGCGGGATCGTCCACGAGGAGCCGCTCGTCTTCGAGGACGGCTCCTCGGGCCGCTGCGGCGTCTCGCTCCCCCCGGTCCCCTCCGACGCCATCGACGACCTCCCCGACGCCCTGCGGCGCGACGACGTCGACGGCATGCCCGAGCTCTCCGAGCTCGACACGGTCCGCCACTTCACGCACCTCTCGAGCTGGAACCACGGGATCGACACCGGCTTCTACCCGCTCGGCTCCTGCACGATGAAGTACAACCCGAAGTCGGCGGAGGCGATCGCCCGCCTCCCGGGCTTCGCCAACCTCCACCCGCTCGCCCCGGCCGAGCTGTCCCAGGGGGCCCTCGAGCTGATGTACCGGCTGGAGCGGGAGCTCTCCGAGATCGCCGGGATGGACGCGACCTGCCTCTCGCCCGCCGCGGGGGCCCACGGCGAGCTCTGCGGCCTCATGGTGATCCGCGCGTACCACGAGGCCCACGGCAACCCGCGCCGGAAGGTCCTGATCCCCGACACGGCGCACGGGACGAACCCCGCGTCGGCCGCCCTCAACGGCTACACGACGGTCCAGCTCGCGTCGGGTCCCGACGGCCGGCTCCACCCCGACACGGTCCGGAAGGCGATGGACGAGGACGTCGCGGCGATCATGATCACCAACCCCAACACGCTCGGGATCTTCGAGAGCGACGTCGGGGAGATCGCCGAGATCGTCCACGCGGGGGGCGGCCTCGTGTACGGCGACGGGGCCAACATGAACGCCCTCCTCGGCGTCGCGCGCCCCGGCGACATGGGGTTCGACGTCATCCAGTACAACCTCCACAAGACCTTCGCGACGCCCCACGGCGGCGGCGGCCCCGGCTCGGGGCCGGTGGCCGTGAAGCGGGCGCTCGAGCCGTTCCTCCCGCTCCCCGTCGTGGTGAAGGAGCGGGAGGCGTTCCGGCTCGTCACGGACCCGAAGGAGCGCCCGAGGACCGTCGGCAAGCTGCGCGAGTTCTGGGGCAACTTCGGGATGATGGTCCGCGCCTGGTCGGTGATCCGCGAGTACGGTCCCGAGGGGCTGAAGGCGACGGCGGAGCTGGCGGTGCTCAACGCCAACTACGTCCGCGCGCGGCTGAAGGGCGACTTCCACCTCCCCTACGAGACCGACTCGCTCCACGAGGTGGTCTTCGACGACACGCGCCAGGGCGCGAGCGGCGTCTCCACGATGGACGTCGCGAAGCGGCTCATCGACCACGGCTTCCACCCGCCGACGGTCTACTTCCCGCTCGTCGTCCACGGCGCGATCATGATCGAGCCGACCGAGACCGAGTCGAAGCAGACGATCGACGCCTTCGTCGCCGCCATGAAGGCGATCGCCGCGGAGGCGAAGGCCGACCCCGACGCCCTCCACGCGGCCCCGGTGAAGCCCTTCCGCGAGCGGCTCGACGAGACCCGCGCCGCGCGCAAGCCGGTCCTCCGGTGGAGACCGGGGATGAAGGTGGAGTAGGCGGCGTGCCCGTCCTCGACCCCCGCCGCGTCCTCTACCGCCGCTTCTCGCCCGCCCGTCTCGTGACCGGCCTCGCAGCCGTCGCCCTGGGCGCGGGGATCCAGGTGGTCGAAGGCCCCTGGCGCGGCCACGTCAGCGCGGACGGCGTGGTGGCGATGGTGCTCGGCCTGATCGCGGGAGCAATCGGCGTAACCCTGGTGCTGCGTCCGCGCGCGGACTTCTGCGCCCGGTGCGCCGTGCGGCTCGTCCCGGACGGCCTGCGGCTCGCGCCCGACGCGATCCCGCGGGCCGCAGCGGCGTTGCAGGCGGGCGATGCCGAGCACGCGCTTCGTCTCGCGGGCCAGCCCAGGCCCGACGGGACGTGGGTCACGGTCTGGTACTGCCCGCAATGCCGGAGCACCGTCGTCTGGGGAAGCGGGACCGGCCGCGCGATCGCCACTGGCGGCGAGGCGATCGTCCAGGCCGTCATGGACGCTCGGCGCCCCCAACCCATCAAGAGGGAAGCCACATGACGTCACGGATCACGCTGTCACTGGCGCTCCTGCTCGCGGCCTCCGGCCTCTCCGCATGCGGCGGAGACGACCCGGCCACGACGTGCGAGGCGCCGATTTCGGCGTGACACTGGCTTCCGCGCCACGCGAGTCAGGGCTTCTTCGCAGGCTTCTTCGGAGCCTCCTTCGGCGTCGACTTCCCCGACGGCGAGCTCGCGGGCAGGTCGCCCTTGAGCCGCTCCATGAGCGCCGGAAGCCGCTGCTGCACCATGAGGAGCATCTGGCCGCTCACGTCCTGGCTGACCTCCGGCATCGTCCGGATGACCTTCTGGCCCAGCGGCGTCTTGTAGAAGGCCAGGAGCTCCGTCATCTCCGCCGCCGAGTAGTACTTGGCGAGCAGCCCCGCTTGCAGGTCGATCAGCTCCTGATAGGAGACCATGCGCGCGTATTCGCCCGCGAACCGCGCCGCGAAGCCGTCCGGGACCTGGGCCCCCGACTGGCGAATGCTTGACTCTACGTATTGCTGGAGCTGCCCCGCGGAGTCGGCCTGCATGCGGGCCCAGGCCTCCTCGGAGAGGACGTAGCGCGAGAGCGCGACCGCCTGATCCTCCTTCGCCTGCTGGCCTTCGGCGGCCCGATTCGCGGACGGCGTGAGCACCACGGTGACGGCGAGAATGACGGCAAGTCGCATGGCGGCCCCCTCTTGGAGTGAAGTTCGGAGCCTATCACGGTGCATGGCCCATCCCTCGGACCGCAGTCCGTCTCTCGACCGCCTCCCACCGCCGAACCCCGCGAGATGCGCGCCCTCACTCCGGGCACGCCCTTTGCGTTGCGTGTGGCTCACATGCGACCATCGAAGTCGCATGCCGCGCATGATCCAGATCCGAAACGTCCCCGATGAGCTCCACCGGCGCCTCAAGATGAAGGCCGCTGCGGAGGGGCTCTCCCTCTCCGACCTCCTCCTCCGCGAAGCGCAGCGCCTCGCGGCGAGGCCGTCGCTCGATGAAGTCCTGGATCGCATCCGGTCTCGGACGCCGGTGAAGACCCGCGTCTCCTCCGTCCGGATCATCCGCGCGGCCAGGGAGGGCCGGTGATCGTCGTCGATGCCTCCGCGGTGCTCGAGCTGCTGCTGGAGGGGCCTGCGAGCGCGCTCCTGGACGCTCGACTCCGGAAGACCGGAGCGTCCCTGTATGCGCCGCACCTCCTCGACGTCGAGGTCACCCACGTCCTCCGCCGCCGCAACCGGATCGGCGATCTGGACGACCGACGGGCCTTCGAGGCGCTCAGCGACTTCCTCGACCTGCCGATCGCCAGATACCCGCACGAATTCCTGCTCCCGCGCATCTGGACGCTTCGCCACTCGGTCAGCGCCTACGACGCGGCGTACCTCGCGCTCGCGGAAGCGCTGGACGCGCCGCTCCTGACGCGCGACCAGAAGCTCGCGCGGGCGAAGGGGCACCGGGCGCGGGTGGAGGTGGTCTAGGGCGTCGCGCCGGGCCCGCACATCGGCCCCTGCGCCGGGGTTCTACTGAATATCCCCATCGCCCGCCGCGACGGCGGCACCCCGCCGCGGCACCAGCCGCCGCCACATCATCACGACGCCGAGGCCGACGAGGATCCCGGACGCGAGGGCCCACGGGTTCGACGGCGTCGTGCGGGGGCGGAGGAGGATCGCGGGGCGCGGGCCGACGCCGGGGACGTTCACGCGACCCATCTCGGAGAGGAGCGCCAGGTGGCCGCCGAAGCCGCGGCTGAGCGGCTGGTTGTAGTCGACCACCTCCTGCCGCGTCGCGCCGTCGGGGCCGCGGACCGCGAGCGTCGCCCGGGCCGACTTCGGCATGCCGTTCGGCATCTCGTCGACCTCCAGCGTGAGGAGGCGCGCCTCGCCGAAGCCCGGCACCTCGCTCCAGCCCTCGGAGACGATCACCGGCTCGAAGTCCTGCGAGGTGAAGCCGCCCAGCGCGTGGCCGGCCATCGCCACGAGGAAGCCGACGTGAATGACCGACGCGGCGTACGGGCCCGGGGAGCGGACGCCCGCGCGCCACTTCCGGACCACGGCGTCCCAGGTCGCGAGCAGGGTGTTGAGCGCGTAGAGCCCCGCGAGGAGCCCAAGGGCGTAGAACCACCCGTGGACCCACGCCGGCGGCGCGAAGAAGCCGCGGAGGTCGTCGAAGCCGACGGCGGCGGAGGCCCCGTCCCGCGTCGCCTGGAGGACCACCGAGCCGACGGCCAGGAGGAGGACCGTCCCGAACCCGCAGACGAGCCCCAGCCCCTGCGAGCGGAGCCAGTCGAGCCTGCCGCGACCGGAGGGATCAGCTGAAGGCATGGCTCGACCGCCCGAAGAAGAAGGAAGTCCCGACGTAGGCGACGAAGACGAAGACGAAGCCGACGAGCGCCAGCGCGGGCCTCGCCCAGGGGCGCGGCTGCATCGAGGGCGTGAGCCGGACGTGGACGAAGGTCGCGTAGTGGAACCAGAGGATGACCGACCAGATCACCTTCGGGTCCCACATGAAGTAGGCGCCCCACGCGACGACGCCCCAGACGCCGCCGAAGATCATCGAGAGCGACCAGAGGGCGAAGCCCCAGAGCGCCAGCCGATCCACGAAGGGGAGCCAGGCGGCGTCGCGATCGAGGAACCACGAGAACGACGCCGCGGCCGCGGCGGTCCAGCAGCCGTACGCGACGAACGAGATCGGCACGTGGAGCGGGTACCAGACCGTGCGCATCAGCGGCGGCGGCCAGGCGAGGTGACCCGGGAACGCGAGCGCTGCGGCCATCGCCGCGGCGATCACCATGAAGACGGGGAGCGCGTAGCTCCGCGCCGGCCTCCACGCGACGACGGCGACCAGCGCGGTCGCGAGCGCGCAGGTGGAGAACGACTCCATCTTGTTGGTGAGCGGGAAGAACCCGATCGCGACGCCGCGACCGGCCATCGCGACGACGTGGATCGCGACGCCCGCGGCGAGGATCCAGCGCGCGGCGCGCCCGCGGACGATCGCCGCGACGAACGCGAGGCCGTACGCCGTGGCCGCCGCGAGGAGCAGCCAGCGCAGGACGGGGTGGTTCTGGGCGAGGAGCTCGGGAGGGACGTTGCGCATCATGAGGCGCGGAACATAGCCGACCGGCGGTCCGGCAGGCTACCCGCGGCCGCCGCCCCACATGATGCAGAGCCCCCAGGTGTCACTGTAGACGCCGCGCTCTCCGACGAGCTCCGGTGGCACGTTGACGAACGGCGCCGTCCGCCGGATGACCTCCACGATCAGCGCGTCCACGTCCGGCATGCCCGACGAGCGCCGCACGCTCGCCTCCTGCACCTTGCCCGACGCGTCGATGGAGACCGCGGTCATGGAGCAGCCGCCTCCGGCCCGGGGGTTGGCGAGGAACTTCGCGTGGAGCGACGGCGGCATCGGCGCCCCCAGCTCGTACCGGTAGACCGAGTTCATCGCCTCGACGGCGCGACCGAAGAAGTTGGTGAAGCGCCACGCCTCGGGCGTCTGGACGGTCAGCCCCGCGAAGGCCGTCCCGTCGGTGAAGGGGGTCTGCCCCTTGCCGACGGGGTCGAAGCGCATCGCGAGGGGCCGGCCGGCCTGCGGGGGGCGCGGGTGGAGGTCGATCGTCCCCTCGGCCGGGAGCGGCGAGAGCGCTCCGGCGCCGGCGTCCGCCGAGGCCCGCGCCGCGTCGGCGCGGGGACCCGCCGGGCTCATGGACCCTGCGGCCTTGTCGCTGGCGAGCCCCTTCTCGACGTTGGCGCCCGGGGTGGGGGGACGCGCCGCGGCCTCCTTCTTCGGTGGCGCCTGCGGGTGCCCCTCGCCGCCCGGCGCGAAGGTCGCGAAGGCCGAGCGCTCCTCCGTCGGGGTCCGCTCCTCTCTCGGGGGGCGCGGCGCCGGCGGGGAGACGACACGCTCCGTCAACCTGCGGTTCTCCTCCCAGCGGCCGGCGTCGACGTCGGCGAGAGCCACCTCCCGTGGACGCGCCTCCTCGGCCTTTCGCTGCGCGGCCAGGACCGAGACCGCCCAGGCCACCAACAGCGCGACCGCCACGGCGTGGACGCCGAGCGACAGGAGCAGCGCGACGGCGGCGCGGCGCACGGGGCGTTCGGGGTGGAGTGGAGCGTGGACGGGCATCGGCCTCCCGGGATGTTAACAGCGAGTTCGCCGGTTTCCCTCCCGGCGCGTCCTGGCCGTGGGCCGACCGCGGCATTGATCCGGAAGGCGGTTCGAGCTACGAAAACCACCCCACCCATGGCTTCCCCGGTCGATCGAACGCTGGCGCAATGGCGCCGCATGCCCGGGTGGGCGCGGCGCACGGCCGCGGTGACGGCGGGGCTGACGCTCCTCTGGGCGGGTGCCCTGATCGTGGCCAACCGCGAGGGGCCCCGCTCCCGCCTGCGCGAGGCGATCCGTGGCGCCGTCTCGCGCCGCCTGCCCGGCGCGGAGATCGGCGACTCGGTGTCGGTCGACCCGCTCTTCCGGGTCACCTTCGGTCCGCTCGCGGTGCGGGCCGAGCGCAAGGGGGCCCCCCCGGTCGTCAGCGCGGAGCGCGTGAAGGTGCGCGCGAGCTTCGGGGCGCTCCTCCGCGGGCGGCTCGTCCCGGCGTCCATCCGGCTCTACGGCGTGCGGATCGTGCCGGGGGAGCGGCTGGGAGAGCTGCGCGCCCTCGCCGAGCGGATGAAGGGGAAGCCGGCGTCGAAGCCGACGACCGCCGCCGAGCCGGCGCGCGAGGAGCCCCGCGACGAGCCGCGCGACTGGCCGGCCGTGCACCTCCGCGGCGCCACGCTCGTGATCCGGATCGACGACGTCGACCAGGAGCTCGGACCTGTCGATGCCTCCGTGCGTCGCCGCAGGTCTGCCGGAGACGACGACCTCGAGCTCACCCTCACGCACCGGCTCGGCGGGCGGGCGTGGGCCGAGCTCCACCGCGGCAAGGACGGCTACCGGCTGCGCGCGAGCCTCCTCGGCCTCGTCCCGGAGGCGCTCCCACCGCGGCTCGCGTCGGGCGCGGTCCGGTGGAGCGGCGGCTCCCTCTCGAGCGACGTCGCCCTGGCGGGGGAGGGACTGGGCGCGGCGAAGGGACGCCTGCGGGTCCGCCTGGACCGCGCCTCGTTCGCCGGAGAGAGGCTGGCGGCCGAGCCGGTCGGCCCGGTGACGCTCGACCTGGACGGTGCCGTGGAGGTGGATCCCGCCGCGCGCAGGATCGCCCTCCGCGAGGGGCACCTCAAGGCACTCGGGGCCCTCGACGCGGCGATCACCGGGGAGGCGCGCGTCGGCCCCGGCCTGCCCTTCTCCTTCGTCCTCGACGCCCCCGGCATCGACTACGGTGAGCTCGCTGCCGCGTTGCCGGCGGCGCTCCGCCCTCCGACCGAGGCGCCGCACCCCTCGGGGCCGTTCTCGTTCCGCCTCGCGCTGTCGGGTCCCCTTCGCGAACCGGCGCTCTGGGCGGTCGACGCCTCGCTCGACCTCGCGTCCCTCCGCGAGGCGGCCCGGCGCGGTCCGCCGTTCGCCCTCCGCTCCACCTTCACGTACCGGCCGGAGGTCGAGACCGGCGCCGCTCCCTCCATCCGCGTCGGGCCCGAGAACCCCTCCTTCGTCCCGCTCGCGGCGCTCCCCGAGCACGTGGTGCGCGCCGTGACGGCCAGCGAGGACGCCGGCTTCTACGGCCACTCCGGCTTCGACTTCGAGGAGCTCCGCAACGCCTTCGCGCAAGGCCGGGAGGTCGGGCACGTCGTGAGGGGCGCCTCGACCATCACGCAGCAGCTCGCGAAGAACCTCTACCTCTCGCGGGAGAAGACGCTCGTCCGCAAGGCGCGCGAGGCGATGGTGGCCATCGGGCTGGAGGCCGCCGTCCCGAAGGCGCGGCTCCTCGAGATCTACCTGAACATCGCGGAGTGGGGGCCCGGCCTCTGGGGCATCGGGCCGGCGGCCCAGCACTACTTCGGCAAGCCGGCGACCGACCTCTCGATCCGCGAGGCGGCCTTCCTCGCCTCGATCATCCCGAACCCCGTCCGCTTCCACTACTACTACTCGCGCGGTGAGCTGGACGACGCCTGGAACGAGCGCCTGCGCGTCCTCCTGATGCACATGACGGAGGCGGGGACGCTCAGCGAGGAGCAGTTCCTCGAAGCGCTCAGCGCGCCGCTGCACTTCGCGAGCCGGACGGCCGCCCTCGAGGAGGAGCGGTCCCCGGGCGAGGACGCAGTCCCGGACGCCCTCGAGCCGGCGCCCCTGCCCGGCGAGGAGCTGGTGGCGCCGGGGGCGGACCCCGTGGCCGACCCGGCGATCGCTCCGACTCCGCCCTGACCGGCCGCGGCCGCGTCGATCAGGCGACCTTGCGCTCGCGGATCGCGCGCTGGAACCGCTCCCAGCCGGCGGAGAGCACCCAGCCGAAGGCGATCATCAGCGCGATGCCGGTGACCGTCCCGCGGAAGTCGAGCCGCTTCCTGAGCGAGTCGGCGACCGCGCCGTAGGTCAGCTCGACCGTGACGATGTACGCGAAGAGCGACTGGCGACCGTAGGTGGAGAGCCAGCGCAGCGCCGGGACGACGAGCTCCGGGAGCGCCATGAGCGCGCCGGTGAGCCCCACGTGCATCGCGAGCCGCATCAGGAACCACGAGGGCGCGTTGAGCCACCAGAAGGCCGGATCGGCCGACGGGAGCGGGATGAACGGATCGATGACCTTCGCGACGCCGAAGATCCCGGCGCCGATCGCGAGGAAGAGCATCGGCCGGCTCTTGCCGGTCGCGAGGGGCGCGACCGCCGCGCCGGCGAGCAGGAAGGCGACCCAGTTGAGCAGCTTGAACTGGCTCCGGGGCCAGAGGCCGTAGAGATAGGCCCACGGCACGTCGGCCAGCTTGGCCGCCGGGTCGGCGGCGAGCTTGAGCAGGAACCCGGGCTCGTCGCGGTAGCCGAGCCTCACGGCGACCCAGGGCGTGGCGAAGGCGACGGCGAGCGCGAGGCCGCCCGTCAGGGCCACTCCGACCCACCTCGGCCTCCCGATGGCGAGGAACGCCGAGAGGATCATCCCCACGGCCAGGACGTTCAGGACGTCGACCTTGAAGACCTCGTGCCAGCTCCCCCAGCGCCACGCCCCTCGCCAGAAGAACGAGAGGAGGATGAGCCCGATCCCCAGCGCCGCCGGCTTCCGCCAGTCCTTCGGGACCCAGACGTCGGTCGTCATCGACAGGAGGATCCCGAAGCCGACGACGGAGAGGACGTCGACGCCGAGGACGTACGGGAGCCCGGCGCCCCAGCTCCAGATGCCCCCGACGAGCACCGAGAACATCCGGACCATGTAGGCGACGCCCAGCAGCCAGAGCCCGCGCTTCATCGCGGCGCGGCGCCGGGCGGCCGGCGCGGCCCCCTTGCGCGCCTGCGCCTCGTCGGCCAGCGCCTGCGAGAGCCCGGCCATGTAGAGGAAGCCCGGGGCGGCCAGGCCGCCCAGGAACATCAGGAGGTCGTACCCGCGCTCGTGCCCGGTCCGTGCCCCCGCGGCGATCCAGGCGTCGAGGATGTGGACCTCGACCATGAACAGCACGGCGAGGCCGCGCTGCCAGTCGAGCCAGTGCTTGCGGGAGACGGGGGGTGCCACGCGGGATGGCGGGGAGCCCGCCGGCCTACTTGTCGCGGTAGGTGATTCGCCCGCGGGTCAGGTCGTAGGGAGAGAGCTCCAGCTTCACGCGGTCTCCCGGGATGATGCGGATGTGGAACTTCTTCATCTTCCCGGATGCGTAGGCGAGCACGGTCGGACCGTTGTCGACCTTGACGCGATACATTCCGCCGGCGAGAGCCTCCTCGACGGTTCCCTGCACTTCGATGCCGGCTTCCTTCTCGCTCATTCGGCCCTTCTCGTAGCCGTTGTTGGTGCCGCAATCAAGTACCGCGCCAAAACCATGAGCGGCCCCGGTCATACCGAGGCCGCCCATCGGCGCCACCGCAGCGGTGTTTGCCTAGCCCTTGCGGACGTTGGCAGCCTGGAGACCCTTCGGCCCCTGGGTGACGTCGAACTCGACGCGCTCCCCCTCCTTGAGGGTCCGGAACCCGTCCATGTTGATCGCGGTGTGATGGACGAAGACGTCCTCGCCCCCCTCCTGGGAGATGAAGCCGTAGCCCTTCGCGTCGTTGAACCACTTCACGGTACCGATCGCCATCGTGATTCTTCCTTCTGGAGTGACTCGCCGGGTCGACCGCCGACCCCTCGGGTGCCGAGGGGCAGGGACCCTCGGATCACGGGCGCGAACTATCCCCGAAGCGCGCGCTGTCGGTCAAGGTGCGAGCCGCCGGATTTGCTTGGGAATGTGGACTTCTGCGGTCCTCGGGACCTCGATCTTCAGGCGCTGACGCGCTCACCGAGCCCCGCGAGGAGCGCGGCCGCGCGCTCCCCGACCGGACCGGTCATGCCGGCGAGCCCGCGGAGCTCTCCGAGGGCCTCGGTGCGGCCGTCGGCCGCACCGAGCAGCACCTCGGCGTGGGCCAGTCGCACCGACGGCTCGTCCGGTGCGAGTTGGCGACCCACCTCCGCCGCGAACCGCGCCGCGAGCTCCTTCCCGGTGCGCAGGTGGGCTCGCGCGAGGAGCGCCCAGTTGGCCGGGTCGCGCGGGTGGATCGCGACCAGCCCCTCGAGGACCTTCTCGGCCTCCGACGCCCTCCCCGCCTCCAGCGCCGCGGCGGCGATGCCGTGGACCAGGTCCTTCACCTCGGCGGGCATCTCGAGCAGGTCCGAGAGCGTCCCGCCCGACTCGATCGTCTTCGCGTTCTCCATGGCTTCCCCCCTCACCGGACGTTGCCGATGACGGCCATCTTGGTGTCGTGCATCGAGCGCAGGATGTTGGACGCGAGCGTGAACATCTCCTTCTGCTTCTCCTGGAGGATCTGGATCTCGGTCATGAGCTGCTTCTCGCTCGTCCCGCCCGTCGACGACGCGCCGGACGCGGTCGAGGAGGAGGTGGACGCCTTGGAGGTCGACACCTTCCCCTTCGCGCCGCCGGCCAGCTCCGTGAGCGCCCCCGACGCGACGCTGCCGAGGAGCGGACCCGCCTTGAGGATGAGCGGCGCCAGGGCGGGGAACCCGAGCGCGGTCGCCGCGCCGGCGAGGACGGGACCGGCGACCTGACTCGCGAGCTTCGTCAGGGAGGAGCCCGAGAGGGCCTCCTTGCCGAGCCCCGCCTTCGAGACGAGGCTCGTGAGCCCGCCGAGGAGCCCGCCGCTCCCTCCGCTGCTCGCGCTCTTCTTCGTCGACGACGAGGAGGTGGCCTTCCCGGACTCGAGGTCGGCGTACTGCTGCAGCTTCTGCTCGAGCTGCTTCTCGTACTTGTCCGAGAGCTGGACCATGAGCCGCGCCAGCTTCTCCTCGACCGACAGGCGGGGGTCCTTGAGGAACGCGAGGGAGCCGCTGGCCGCCGAGGACGAGGACGACGACGTCGCCGTCCCGCCGATGCCGCTCAGGGCGCCGCGCGCGATCCGCGACAAGAGCGCCCCCATCTGCTCCGCCTGCCGCTGCGCCGGCGTCGGCGTGATTTGGCGCGGGCCGGAGGCCGCGGAGCCGCCCGCTGCGAGCGCCCTCCCGGCCTTCGGCGCAGGGCCGGCTGGCGCCGAGCGGCCCATCGCGGCGGCCGCCAGGCGCCCGGCGACCTCCACGCCGGCGGTGACCGTCGGGAGGGCGGCCGCCCCGGCCCCTACGAGGACTTGTCCGATGTTCATGTGCGCTCCTTTGCGCGAGAGGGTTGGACGCAGCGTCCTCATTGCGGAGCGCGTGCCAGCGGGGCTCCTCGTGAAGTCGCGGGGGTGGCACGCCGGGCCCGTCCGCGGAGAGGACGGGGAGTCCGCCATCCAGCCAGTTGTGCAAACCCGGATCGGCCGTCTAGATTGCCGCCCCATGCGCTACCTGGGGATCGACGTCGGCCGGGCCCGGATCGGCGTCGCGATCGCCGACGGCCTCCTCCGCACGGCCCGCCCCCTGCGCGTCGTCGAGCGACGCGGCGACGTGCCGGACCTGGCCGTCATCGCCGAGGTCGCCGCCGAGTACGAGGTGACGCAGGCGGTGGTCGGACTGCCGCTCAACATGGACGGCAGCGAGGGCCCCTCCGCGGACTTCGCCCGCCGCTTCGCCGCGAAGCTCGGGGAGGCGCTCCAGGTCCCGGTCGCGTTCCAGGACGAGCGGCTCTCCACCTTCGAGGCCGAGAGCCGGATGCGGGAGCGCGGCCTGTCGGCGAAGGCGCAGCGGCCCCAGGTCGACGCGGAGGCGGCGGCGGTCATCCTGCAGGACTGGCTCGACGGGAGCACGCGATGAAGAGGATCCTCTCCACCCTGCTGCTCGCGGGCGCCTTCGCCGCCGCCATCGCCGGCGTCGGCGCGTGGAAGTGGATGGCGCACTTCCGCGGCGCGCCCTACGGCAGCCCGGACGAGAAGGTGGTGGACGTGCCCCCCGGCTCCTCGCGGCGGGCCGTGGTGAGGCTCCTCGCCCGCGCGCAGGTCCTCTCCGACGAGCGGGCCGGCTGGCTCTACGTCCGCTGGCTCCGCCGCGATGCCAGGCCGTTCAAGGCCGGCCAGTACGCCTTCTCCGGCGCCCTCCGGCCGGACGAGGTGCTGGACCGGATCGCGAGGGGCGAGGTGAAGCTCTACCGCTTCACCGTGCCGGAGGGGCTCCGGATCGAGGAGATCGCGGAGATCGTCGAGCGCAGCGGCCTCGCGAAGGCGGAGGACCTGGCGCGCCTCGCGCGCGATCCGGCCGTCGCGTCGGCGCTGGACGTCCCCTTCCCGACGCTCGAGGGCTTCCTCTTCCCGGACACGTACGCCTTCGCGTGGGGGGTCACCCCGCAGCGGATCCTCGAGGCCATGGTCCGGCGCTTCCGCGAGGTCCTCGCCGAGGCGGAGGCGAAGCGCCAGCCGACGGTCCTCCTCTCCGAGCGCGAGGTGGTCACCCTGGCGTCGATCGTCGAGAAGGAGACGGGCCAGCCGCAGGAGCGTCCCCGGATCGCCTGCGTCTTCCAGAACCGGCTGAGGCTGGGGATGCGCCTGCAGACGGATCCCACGGTGATGTACGCGACCTTCCTGCGCACGGGGCGCTGGTCGAAGAACATCAGCCGGACCGACCTCCTGGCGCCGCACCCGTACAACACCTACGCGACCGCCGGACTGCCGCCCGGCCCGATCGCCAACCCGGGCGCGGCGGCGGTCGCGGCGGTCCTCTCCCCGAGCGAGTGCAAGGACCTCTACTTCGTCTCCCGCAACGACGGCACGCACGTCTTCTGCCCGGATCTGAAGTGCCACAACGCCGCCGTGCACGAGTGGCAGGTGGAGTTCTTCCGCCGCAGGAGGTGAGAGCGATCCCTACACCCGCCGACCGATTCCTGCGGACTCCTCGCTCCCCGTGCTAGGTTGCCGCGCGATGACGCCGCCCCACGACAGGCCGCCCGCGCGCAAGGCCCTCGCCGTCGGCGCCTCCGTCGCCTTCGCCGCCCTCCTCGGCGTCGCGATCGCCGGGGCGCTCGGCAAGGTCCGCGTCCCCCCTCCCTCACCCGCCGTCGTCGCCGCGCCCGAGGTGGCGAAGCAGCCCCCGCCGCCTCCAGAGCGCTTCGAGGAGGAGATCCTCAGGCTCGGGCGCAACGAGACCATCTCGGTGGCCCTCGTCCGCGCCGGCGTCGGCGCGGCCGACCTGACGGCCGCGATCCAGGCGCTCGAGGGGGTCTTCCCCTTCCGGAAGGCGCGCGCCGGCGATCAGCTCCGGGTGGAGCGCCGCGCCGGTGAGCCGACCCTGCACCGGCTCTCGATCCGCCAGGGGCCCATCGACGAGTGGCTGGTCGAGCGCGGCAAGACGGGCGCGCTCACCGCCTCGAAGCGCGACGTGACCGTCCGCAAGGAGGTCGCGCGCGTCGCCGTGACGGTCCGCAACAGCCTCTACGGGTCGATCCTGGCCGCCCATGAGGACCCCGGCCTCGCCGTCCTCGCCGCCGACGTGCTGGCGTGGGACGTGGACTTCTACCAGGACGTCCGGAACGGCGACCGGATGCGCGTCGTCGTCGAGAAGGTCTTCGCGGACGACCGGTTCGTGAAGTTCGGCGACGTGCTCGCCACCGAGTACGTCGGCGGCGCCACCGGGAGGAAGCGGCTCTTCCGCTACACCGACCCGGAGGGGAAGACCAGCTACTACGACGACGACGGCCAGAGCGCCCAGCGCGGCTTCCTGCGCTCGCCGCTCAAGTACGCGCAGATCACCTCCGGCTTCGGCAGCCGCCGTCACCCGCTCAAGGGGTACGTCCAGCAGCACCCGGCCATCGACTACGGCGCGCCGATGGGGACCCCGGTCTGGTCGGTCGGCGACGGCGCGGTCAAGACGGCCGGCTGGCTCGGCGACTGCGGCAACGCGGTCCAGATCCGCCACCGGAACGGGCTCGAGACGCTCTACTGCCACCTCTCCGGCGTCGCGGTCCACGCGGGCGCCCACGTCAACCAGAAGCAGGTCATCGGCTGGGTCGGCTCCACCGGCGCCTCGACCGGCCCGCACCTCCACTACGGCGTGAAGCGGAACGGCGCGTACCTGAACCCGCTGGCCCTCAAGCTCCCCCGTGAGGCGCCGATCAAGCGCGAGTGGATGGACGGCTTCCGCGAGCAGGTCGGACCGCTCCGCACGCTCCTCGACGCCGAGCCGGTGGCGATGCGGTAGCCTCGCCCGCCCCCGCGGGCGGCGCCGTCCGCGACGGGGCGCTCACTCGATCGTCGACCGGGTCACCGTCGGCGGGCCGGAGGCGAGGACGAAGATCCCCGGGTACCCCGCCGTCTCGAAGCCGGCGCTCGGGTTTCCGCTCAGGAACGAGTCGCCGATGACCAGGCTGCCGGTCCGGTCGTTGGAGACGAGGAAGATCGCCCCGCCCCCCTCCCTCGCCGTGTTGCCCGTCATCCGCACGCCGCACAGGGAGAGCGTGAAGGTGTTGCCGTCGTTGTAGATGGCTCCGCCGCTCCCGCCCCCGGGCGTCCCGGCGCGCGCGGGGTTCGCCCCCGATCCGATCGCCGCGTTGTCGGTGAAGACGCTGTTCACCACCGTCCAGGAGACGCCGATCGAGCCGAGGCCGCCGCCGTTCGAGCCCGAGTTGGCGAGGCGCGCCGACCCCCCGAACGTCGAGTTGACCACGTAGACCGGCAGCCCCTGATGCTGGCTCAGCGCCCGGATCGCGCCCCCGGCGACGTCCGCCCCGGTCGCGTCGCACGCGTTGTGGAAGAAGCGCGCGTTCACCACCTTGAAGCGCCCGCCCCGGACGAAGATGGCGCCGCCGCCGTCGGGCGCGAGCCCCGCCGCGTTGCCGTCCACGAAGGTGATGTTCTGCACCGTCAACTGCGGGTGATCCTGGTCCTGGCAGTGGTCGGTCGTCCAGACCTGCGCCGGATCGCAGGTGTTCATGTAGAGGATCCGGGTCGCCCCGGCGCCGCTCAGGGCGACCTTCCCCCCGCCGTCGATCACGATCCGGGGTCCGGTGTCGTTGAAGATCTTCGCCGTGCGCGCCAGCGTGACGACCACCGGAGCGGGGCCGCAGTCGAACGTGATGACGCCGCCGCGCGCGACGGCCGCGACGAACGCCTCCCCGGTGCAGCTCGCGGGCGTCCCGGACCCGACGACCGTGGTCGGGGTCGAGACGTCCTCGGCGAGCCCGCCCGCCGGGACGACGCAGGGCGCGTCCGGGTTACCGGCCGGCGGCCCCGTGGAGGGGTCGGTGTGCGGATCCGGCGGCGGCCCGGCGGCGCCGCCCCCCGAGCACGACGCCGCGAGCAGCAGCGCCGGGAGCGCGACCGATGGCGCGGGAAGTCGCATCGCCCCGAGGTTACCCCCTGGAAAGCAGCGGGGGGACCGCTCGTGGCCGGTCCCCCCGAAAGTCCGCTTCGCTCTCCCCCGCCCCGGCGGGGGCGCCGGTCAGCGGCGCCGCCTGCGGGCCTTCTCGGCCGTCAGCGCCTTCCCGTTCCAGTCCTTGCCGTTGAGCGACAGGACCGCCTCGTCGAGCGCCTCGGGGCTCACCTCGAGGAAGGAGTGGCTGCGGCGCAGCTCGACCGTGCGGAGCTCGAGCCCCGGCGCGAGCGCCGCCACGGCCTCGCGGACCTTCGCCTCGTCCGCCCCGTCCTGCTCGCCGAGGGAGAAGAAGATGCGGGCGCGCTGCGGGCGCCCCTCCTCTCCGGCGGGCTCGCCGGCGGGCGCCCCCTCCGCGGACGGCGCGACCACGTCGACCTCGACGGTGCGCGGGCCGCGCGCGTCGCTCTCCGGGCGGCGCTCGCCCCGGTCGCGTCCGCCCCGGCCGCGGTCACCGTCACGATCGCGACCGGCGTCGCGGCCGCGCCGAGGCTCGCGCTCGCCGCGCGCGCTCCGCTCCCGGTCCTTCGCGAAGGCGGCCTCGTGCCGCTCCCTCCGCTCGTGCTCGGCCTTCTTGTGCTCCGCCTTCTGCAGATCCGTCATCATCTCGATGCGGTGGTGCGTGAAGAAGTACTTGAGCGCGAAGGCCGTGAGGTACTCGCCGTCGGGCCGGCCGCGGAGGTCCTGCGCGAGCGGGATGAAGGCCTCGAAGATCGACGCGCTCATGGCCTCCTTGAGCTCGGCGACGTGGCGCTCGCTCCAGCGGCGGCGGGCCTCCTCGGGGGGCGGCAGCGTCTTGCGCTCGAACGCCAGCCCGAACTTCTTCTCCAGGGAGGTGAGCGTGTGGATCTCGGCGCCCGAGACGATGGAGAGGCTCGTCCCCTTCTTGCCGATGCGGCCGGTGCGCCCGACGCGGTGCAGGAAGACCGCCGGATCCTCGGGCAGCGAGTAGTTCACGACGTGGGAGAGATCGGAGATGTCGATCCCGCGGGCCGCGATGTCGGTGGCGACCATGAAGCGGACCTCCCCGCGCTTCACCTTGGCCATGACCCGCTCCCGCTCCGACTGCGGCAGGTCGCCGTTGAGCAGCTCGGCGTCGTAGCCGTTCCGGTTGAGGACGGCCGTGACCAGCGCGGTGTCGTTGCGGGTGTTGCAGAAGACGATCGCGGTCTCCGGCTCCTCGGCCTCCAGCATGTAGAGGAGGTTGCGCGGCTTCGGGTAGTCGTCCACCGCGGGGTACAGGACGTTGTGGATGTTCTCGACCGAGTACTCGTCGCCGGAGAGGAGGATCGTCTCGGGCTCGGTGAGGTACTCGCGGATGATCTGCTCGATGTCGGCGGGGACCGTCGCCGAGAAGAGGAGCTGCTGGCAGGTGTCCGGGAGGTGGTCGAGGATGCGCGTGACCTCCTCGAAGAAGCCCATGTTCAGCATCTCGTCCGCCTCGTCGAGGCAGGAGACCAGACACTCGTCGAGCTTCAGCGTCTTGCGCTTGATGTGATCGAAGATGCGGCCCGGGGTGCCGACGACGATCTCGGCGCCGGCCTTGAGCTTGTCGAGCTGGGCCCCCATCGACGCGCCGCCGTAGATGGCGACCACCGACAGGTCCTTGTGCTTCGCGAGCGCCTCGAACTCCTGCGCGACCTGGATCGCCAGCTCGCGCGTCGGGCACATGACGAGGCACGAGACCTTGCGGCGCCCCTCCGGGACCCGGTCGAGGATCGGCATCGCGAAGGCGGCCGTCTTCCCGGTCCCCGTCTTCGAGCGGACGATCACGTCCTTGCCGGCCCGGATCGGGGCGTAGGAGGAGACCTGGACGGGGGTCGGGCGCTGGTAGCCCTTCTCGGCGACCGCCCGCCTCACGGCCTCGGAGAGGCCGAGCGAGTCGAAGGATGCTTCCGCGACGTAATCGGATGGGCGCGCCTCGGGCGCGCCGGCCTGCGTATTCTCCATGTCACCACTCTCGTTAGAGGGGCGCATGGCGGGGCTCGCCGATTCCGCGGGGCGCCCCGTCGTCGGACGGGGGGCCGCGCCGCTTCGCGAGGTCCGCCATGCGCCGGTTTCTCGAATACCTGTCGCGGCTTGCGCGAAAGGCACATCCTCTATACACGATTGGCTTGCGCGGCCGCCACCCCGGGCCGCTCCCTTCGCGATGGCGGACACCGACGACCAGGACGAGACGCGCCCGCCGAGGCCCCCGCTCGCGCGCGCCGCCCCCGGCGACCCCGGGCTCGTCCACTACGACCCGCTCCGCGCGTACCTCGCCGAGATCGCGCGCCATCCCGTCCTGTCGCGTGAGGAGGAGCACGCGCTGGCCGTCCGCTTCCACGAGACGGGCGACGTCGAGGCGGCCTACAAGCTCGTCGCCTCGAACCTGCGGCTGGTGGTGAAGATCGCCAACGAGTACCGGCGGGCCGCCTTCCAGACCCTCGACCTGGTCCAGGAGGGCAACCTCGGGCTGATGCAGGCGGTGAAGAAGTACGATCCCTTCAAGGGAGTGAAGCTCTCCTCTTACGCCGCCTGGTGGATCCGCGCGTACATCATCCGCTTCCTGATGGAGAACTGGCGGCTGGTGAAGCTGGGGACGACCCAGGCCCAGCGGAAGCTCTTCTTCAACCTCGCGAAGGAGCGGGAGAAGCTCCTGGCGCGGGGCATCGAGCCGACGCCGCGGCTCCTGGCCAGGAACCTCGACGTCGAGGAGCAGGACGTCGAGGAGATGACGGCCCGCATGGCGAGCGCCGACCTGTCCCTCGACGCGCCGGTGCGGACCGGCGACGACGAGTCGCACGGGACGCGCCTCGACGGGGTGCCGGACGGTGCCAGCGCCGCCGCCGACGACCAGATCGGCGACGAGCAGCTCCGCCGGATCTTCCGGGAGAAGCTCGCGGCCTTCGCCACGACCCTCACCGACGAGAAGGAGCGCTTCATCTACGAGCATCGGCTCCTGCCCCCCGAGGGCACCGAGCCCCTCACCCTCCAGCAGATCGGCGATCGGTATGCCCTCACGCGCGAGCGCGCTCGCCAGATCGAGGCGAGGCTGACGAGCCGCCTGCGCGGCTACCTGAAGGAGGAGATCCCGGACTTCGAGCTGCTCGGGCCGCCCGAGGACTGAGGCGACGCAGGATCCCCTCTCCCCTTCGCACCCTCGCTCGGCCACGCGCGCCCGGCATGGAACGCCGCGCCCGACACCGCGAACACGCTCCAGGCCGCCAGCAGGACCATCGGGTGCCCCCCGAGCTCGACCGCGATCGGCCGCTTCGCCAGCAGACCGATCGCCCCGCCGAGGAGCGCGGCCGCCCCGATCCCGCCGGCCGCCAGGGCCGCGACCCACTCGCGCACCAGCGCGCCGAGGGCCCCGCCGGCGAGCGCGCCCGCGACCGCCCCGAGCCAGGGGCGCATGGCGATCGGGAGCTGCAGACCGATCAGGGCCCCCGGGACCGCGAGGACGAGCGGCGGGAAGATCGGGGGCCAGGCGGCGGAGGCGAGCGCGCCCACGCCGCCCGCGGCCCACCACGCCGCCGGCGGGAGCGGCGTCCCCGGAGCCTCGAGCACGTCCATAGCGAGCC
>DATIVK010000045.1:0-2640 GCA_035465955.1 Anaeromyxobacteraceae bacterium
CCTCGCTCGGGGTCAGCCCCGCGCAGGTTCGGCTCGCGCTGGCGCGGAACAACTACCTGGCCGCGGTGGGGCAGACCCGCGGCGCCCTCGTCCAGGTCAACCTGACCACCAACACCGACCTGCGCTCGGTCCGGGAGTTCGAGCAGCTCGCGGTGAAGGAGCGTGACGGCGCGGTGGTCCGGCTGAAGGACGTGGCCGACGTGGCGCTGGGGGCCGAGGACTACGACACGGCGGTCGCCTTCAGCGGCAAGACGGCGGTCTTCATCGGGATCTGGCCGCTCCCCAACGCCAACGCGCTCGACGTGATCCGGCGCGTCCGCGGCGAGCTGGACGGCCTGCAGCGGGAGCTGCCGACGCAGCTCCACGCGACGATCGCCTACGACGCCACCGGCTACATCCGCAGCGCCATCAGCGACGTGGAGCGGACGCTGCGCGACACGCTGCTGATCGTGGTCGTCGTCATCTTCCTCTTCCTCGGCTCGATCCGCTCGGTCCTGGTGCCGGTCATCGCCATCCCCGTCTCCCTCGTCGGGGCCGTCTTCCTGATGCAGGTCTTCGGCTTCACGGTGAATCTGTTGACGCTCCTCGCCATCGTCCTCTCGGTCGGGCTCGTGGTCGACGACGCGATCGTCGTCGTGGAGAACGTGGAGCGGCACAAGCGCGAGGGGATGGGGGCGGTGGACGCGGCGCTCCGCGGCGCGCGCGAGCTGGTCGGCCCCATCGTCGCGATGACCATCACGCTCGCGGCGGTCTACGCGCCGATCGCCTTCCAGGGCGGGCTCACGGGCTCGCTCTTCCGCGAGTTCGCGCTCACGCTCGCCGGGGCGGTGACGATCTCCGGCGTCGTGGCGCTGACCCTCTCGCCGGTGATGTCGGCGAAGCTGCTCGGCGGGGACTACCGGGAGCACGCCCTCTCCCGGCTCGTGCACCGGGCGTTCGACCGCGTCCGGGCCCGCTACGAGCGGGATCTCGACGTCGCCATGCGGGCGCGCGGGCCGATCTACCTCGCCTGGGCCGTCGTCAGCGTCCTCGCCGTCGTGATGTTCGCGATGTCCCCGCGCGAGCTCGCCCCCACGGAGGACCAGGGGGTCATCTTCGGGATCGTCGACACGCCGGCCAACTCGACGATCGATCAGGTCGAGCAGTCGACGCGCCTCGTGAAGGACGCCGCCCTCTCTCTGCCCGAGGCCCGCTTCACCTTCCAGGTGACCTTCCCCAACCAGGGGTTCTGGGGCGTCGGGATGAAGCCGTGGGACGAGCGGCGGCGGAGCGTCTTCCAGATCCTGCCGCAGCTCCAGGGGAAGCTCATGGCCATCCCCGGCGTGCAGACCTTCGGCGTCCTCCCGCCCGCCCTCCCGGGCGGCGGCTCCTTCCCCGTCGAGCTCGTCGTCGCCTCCACGGCGGCGCCGGAGCAGATCCTCGGCTTCGCGCAGGAGCTGCAGCGGCGGGCCCTCGCGAGCGGCATGTTCGCCTTCCCGCCCCTCGTCGATCTCAAGATCGACCAGCCGGAGTCGGAGATCCGGATCGATCGCGACAAGGTGGCGGCGCTCGGGCTCGACCTCCAGTCGATCGGGCAGGACCTGGGCGCCGCGGTGGGCGGCGACTACGTGAACCGCTTCAGCATCGCCGACCGGAGCTACAAGGTGATCCCGCAGCTCCCGCGCGTCGATCGGCTGACGCCCGAGCAGCTCCAGGACGTGTACGTCACGGGCCCCGGCGGCCACCTGGTGTCGCTCGCCACGGTCGCGACGATCCGGGACCGCGTCGTCCCGCGCTCCATCCACCGGCTCCAGCAGCTCAACGCCGTGAAGCTGAGCGGCGTGACCTTCCGGCCGCTCGACCAGGCGCTCTCCTACCTCGAGGGGGAGGCGGCGAGGATCCTGCCGAAGGGCTACACGATCGACTACACGGGGGAGTCGCGCCAGCTGCGGACGGAGGGGAACCGGTTCCTCCCGGCCTTCCTCCTCGCGATCGTCCTCATCTTCCTGGTGCTCGCCGCCCAGTTCAACAGCTTCCGGGACCCCTTCGTGATCCTCGCGGGGTCGGTGCCGCTCGGGATGTTCGGGGCGCTCGCGGTCACCTTCCTCAAGATGCCCAACCCCAACATCCCCTTCTTCACGAGCGGCTGGACGACCACGCTCAACGTCTACTCGCAGGTCGGGCTGGTGACGCTGGTGGGCCTGGTCGCGAAGAACGGCATCCTGATCGTCGAGTTCGCCAACAAGCTGCAGGAGTCGGGGCTCCCCAAGCTCGACGCCGTGAAGCAGGCGGCCGCGACCCGGCTGCGCCCGGTCCTCATGACGAGCTTCGCGACCGTCTGCGGCCACTTCCCGCTGACGCTCGTCACCGGCCCCGGCGCCGCCGCCCGGAACAGCATCGGCCTCGTGCTCGTCGCGGGCATGACCATGGGGACCGCGTTCACCCTCTTCTTCGTGCCGGCGATCTACATGCTGATCGCGAAAGACCGGCGCGGGGTGAGCGCCGAGGAGGAGGCGGGCGAGGGGGACGCCCTCCCGGCGGCGGTCGGCCAGCCGGCGCCCGCGCGGTGAGGGGGCGAGGCGGTCGCCGGAAGGGGTCAGCCGGTAGCGCTTCCCGACGGACTACAGCCCGAGGTCGCGCTGGAACCGCTGCCAGGGCGTG
>DATIVK010000046.1:0-4127 GCA_035465955.1 Anaeromyxobacteraceae bacterium
CCGTTCCGCGCCGCCCGCGTCCTCCTCGAGCGCCGCGAGCTCTGGCCGCTCGCGCTCGCCCCCGCGCTCCTGACGCTCCTCGGGCTCGTCGCCGGGCTCGCCCTCTCCGGGCCGGCCTCCGGCGGGCTCCTCCGGCTCGCGTGGCGCGAGCCGGAGGGCTGGCGGCTCGGGCTCTGGTGGCTCACGCGCGCGGCGATCCTCCTCGCCCTCCTCTACGCCGCCGCGGTCGCGCTCCCCATCGCGCTGTCGGCCCCCTTCGCCGACCGGCTCTCCGCGAGGGTCGAGGCCCTGGAGCTGGGGGAGGCGGACGCCGGCGGGCTCGGGCGGATGGCGAAGGAGGTGACCGTCGGCGCCTGGCACGCGGCGGCGCGGGTCACGCTCCTCCTCCTCGGGTACGTCCTGCTCGCGCCGTCGCTCCTCGTGCCGGGAGCTTGGCCGCTCCTCGCGTTCCTCTGGACCGCCACGTGGGCGTCCTTCGAGTGGCTCGACCTGCCGATGGCGCGCCACCTCCACGGCTTCGCGGAGGTCCGGGCGGCCCTGCGCTCGGTCCGCCCGCTCGGGCTGGGCTTCGGAGCGGTCCTCGGCGCGCTCTTCCTCGTGCCCCTCGCCAACCTCGTCGTCATCCCGGTCGGAGCGGTCGCAGGCACTTTGCTCTACTGCGATCTGGTCAGGTCCGGGCGGGTTGCACGCGCGGGGGCGCCCCCCTATGCTCCTCGGGTCAGCGGGTTTTCCCCGCCGCCCTCGCCTCCCGGACGCCCTCGAGAATGATCCGCCCCTTCCGAATCGTCGCGACCCTCGCGGCCGCCGCAGCGCTCTTCCTCGGCACCAGCGCACGCATCTCGAAGGCGGAGGCCGGCGCCGCCTCCACGGTCGCCTACCGGGGATCGGGCACCTTCCAGCCGAAGGCGGACGAGCAGGGGCCCTACCAGCTCGACAAGCTCCTGATCGCGTCGAAGGCGATCCTGAACGTCACCGACTTCTACGTCGATCCCGCCCGGATCGAGCCGAAGGAGATGTTCGTCGGCGCGCTCCAGGCGATGGAGCGGACCGTGGCCGAGGTGATGGTCGACGGCGACGCCAGGTCGGACAAGGTGAAGGTGACGGTCGGCTCCGCGTCGCGCGAGTTCCCGATCCAGGGGCTCGACACGGTCTGGAAGATGCGCACCGCGCTCGGCGAGGTCATGTCCTTCGTGCAGCAGCACCTCGTCGCGCACGAGGACCTGAAGCAGATCGAGTACTCGGCGTCGAACGGCTTCCTGCAGCGGCTCGACCCGCACTCGCTGATCCTCGAGCCGCGGCAGTACCGCGACATGAAGGTGACGACCCGCGGCGAGTTCGGCGGGCTCGGCTTCGTCATCACGATGCGCGACGGGAACCTGACGGTGGTCCGGGTCCTCCGCAACACCCCGGCGCAGAAGGCCGGGATCCGCGCCAAGGACCTCATCAACAAGATCGAGGAGCAGTCCACCATCAACATGGACCTGAACGACGCGGTCGACCGGCTGCGCGGCAGGCCCAACACGAAGGTCGCGATCACGGTGACCCGCGCGGGCTGGACGGAGCCGAAGCGGCTCGTCCTCACCCGCGAGGTGATCAACTACGAGACGGTCTCCCAGGCGAAGCTGCTCGAGGGCGGCGTCGGCTACGTCCGCCTCTCGCAGTTCTCGGGGAACACGACGCGCGACCTGCGGCGCGCCATCGACGAGCAGACGCAGGCGGCGGGCGGGAAGCTCAAGGGGTTCGTCCTCGACCTGCGCGGCAACCCCGGCGGCCTCCTCGATCAGGCCACCGACGTCTCGGACGTCTTCCTCTCGCGCGGCACCATCGTGAAGACGGTGGGCGACGGCTCCAAGCAGAAGGTGCGCGAGGTGCGCGAGGCGAGCGCCGACAGCGACGACCTCCCCGACCTGCCGCTCGTCGTGATCGTCAACTCCTCGTCCGCCTCCGCGTCCGAGATCGTCGCGGGCGCCCTCAAGAACGACGGGCGCGCGCTGGTGATCGGCCGCCAGACCTTCGGCAAGGGCTCGGTCCAGCAGCTCTTCGAGTTCGTCGAGCCCGGCTCGAAGGACGAGGAGGGGGCGCTCAAGCTCACCACCGCGCAGTACCTGACGCCGGGGGACATCTCGATCCAGGAGATCGGGATCACGCCGGACGTCCTCCTCCTGCCCGGCCGGGTGCAGAAGGACCAGGTGACGCACTTCGCCCCGCCGCGCGCGATGGGCGAGGCGGACCTCGACGGCCACTTCACCAACGGCAGCGACAAGCAGAGCGCGGCGGGCGCGGGCCGCCGGACCGCCGAGAAGCCGGCGCTCGAGCTGCGCTACGTCCTCGACGAGAAGGGAGCGGCGAATGGGGCCGCCGCCGGCCACGGCGGCGACCTCGAGATCTCCGCGGAGCAGGCGGAGGACGAGGCGAGCGAGGCCAACCCCGACGAGTTCGTCGAGGACTACCAGATCCAGTTCGCGCGCGACCTGCTGGAGCGCGCCCCGTACAACGCGCGCGCGAAGCTGCTGGAGGCCGCGAAGGGGCTGGTGCAGGAGCGCCGGGCGCAGGAGGAGGAGCGGCTCCGCAAGCGCTTCGCCGGCCTCGGCGTCGACTGGTCGGCCGCGGCGGCGGCCCGCGGCGCGCCGCGCGCCAACGTGACGGTCACGCCCTCCGGCGACCGCGAGGCCCGCGCGGGCGACACCGTGCGCTGGACCGTGACGGTCGAGAACGTGGGCGACGCCCCCTACCGACAGCTCCGCGCCTGGACGACGTCGGAGAAGAACCTCCTCCTCGATCGCCGCGAGTTCGTCTTCGGCACCGTCCTCCCCGGCGAGCGGCGGAGCTGGAGCGTCCCGGTGAAGCTCCCCAGGGGCTTCGACAGCCGGCGCGACGAGGTGGTCCTCCACTTCGAGGGGGCGGGCGGCAAGGCCCCGGCGGACGTCCGGACGACGTTCAGCGTCGTCGAGATCCCGAAGCCGGTCTTCGCCTTCAGCCTGCAGGTCGAAGACTCGAAGACCGGGAACGGCGACGGCCTGCCGCAGCGCGGCGAGGCCTTCACCGTCCGGGTCGACGTGAGGAACGCCGGCGCCGGGCCGAGCGGCGAGAAGACCTACGTCTCGCTGAAGAACCTCGGCGACGAGAAGGCCTTCATCGTGAAGGGGCGGGACGTGCTCGGCACGATGGCCCCCGGCGAGACGAAGAGCGCGTCGCTCCAGATCGACCTGCGCAAGGGCTCGAAGGCCGAGACGCTCCCGCTGCGCATCGCGATCGTCGACGAGAAGAACGACGAGTTCGAGCAGGAGAAGGTCGAGATCCCCATCGCCGCCGACGCGACGCCCACCCAGGCCGCGAAGGGGGCGGTCCGGATCGAGGCGGGCGAGGCCCTCCTCCGCACCGGCGCCAGCGCCTCCGCCGCGCCGATCGCCACCGCGAAGCGCGGCACGATCCTCCCCTTCGACGCCCGCGTCGGGGACTTCTACCGGGTGGAGTGGAAGAAGGGGCGCGTCGCCTTCGCCGCGGAGGCCGACGTGAAGCCGGCGACCGGGCGCCAGGGGGTGGTCGCCGAGGCCTGGCAGCACGAGCCGCCGCGGATCACGCTCGACCCCGACCCGAGCCGCGGTGCGCCCGCCGTCGACGCCGCCACGTTCCGGCTCACCGGCGTGGCCGCGATCCCGCCGTCCGCCGACCCCGACGCGCGGCTGCGCGACGTCTTCGTCTTCGTGAACGACAAGAAGGTCTTCTTCAAGGTCGTCCCCGAGAACCAGACGTCGCCGCGGATGGAGTTCCAGGCCGACGTCCCGCTGAAGCCCGGGAACAACCTCGTCACCGTCTTCGCGCGGGAGGACGAGGACTTCCAGACGCGCCGCAGCTTCTACGTCCTCCGGCGCGGCTCCGCGCAGGCGGCGCAGGCCGGCCAGCCGGCCCCCGCCGCCGCCGCGAAGTAGGCCGAGAGGCTCCCTCTCGGAACCGTCCCCTCTCCCTCATCGAGGGAGAGGGGGGCACCTGCGTCCTCTTCTTAGGCAACCGGCCGCACCTCCTGTAGAATTCACCGGTCATGGCGGAGGTCAAACCGACCGCCTCCGCGACCCCCGTGTCGGCGGAGCGCCGGCCAGGAACCGGCTTCGAGCTGCGCCTCGAGCGCG
>DATIVK010000047.1:0-17676 GCA_035465955.1 Anaeromyxobacteraceae bacterium
TCACGGCGCGGACCGTCGCGGGGCAGGAGCCGGGGAAGCGGGCGAGGAGCGCCTTGAGCGACGTGGCGCGGTCGGGGGTGAGCGCGTCGGCGTCGATCCGGAAGAGGACCTCGGACGTCTTCTGCTCGCGCACGGCGGAGAGGAGCTCGACGTCGATCGCGGTGAGCCCCGCCTTCGGGTTCTCCTCGTCGCGCGTGTCCATCCGGACCTCGGCGTGGACCAGGATCGGCTCGTCCGCGGTGCAGGCCGCCTCCCAGTCCGCCCAGCCCTTCTGCGCGGGGCGGCCGTTCTGCGCCGGGCGGCTCGCCCAGCAGGCGACCTCGACGGTGCCGGTCAGGTCCTCGAGGACGAGGAAGGCGAAGCGCGTCCCCTTCTCCTTGTTCATCCGCTCGCGGGCGGAGGCGACGACGCCGACGACGGTGACCTTGTCCCCGTTGCGCTTCGACGCGATCGAGGCGCAGGAGGAGGAGGCGTAGCGCCGGGACTCCTTCTCGTAGCCCTTGAGGGGGTGGCTGGTGATGTAGAAGCCGAGCGCCTCCTTCTCGAGCGCCAGCCGGACCCGCTCCGGCCACTCCTCCACCGTGGTCTCGCCGACGACGTCGCCGGCCTTCGGGTAGCGGGGCTTCGCCTCGACCGCGGCGGGGAGGGCGCCGAAGAGGCTCGCCTGGCCGCTCGCCCGGTCGGCCTGCGCGCTCGCCCCCGCCGCGAAGGCGGCGTCGATGCCGAAGAAGAGCTGCCAGCGCGGCGTCCCCTCGAAGTCGAAGGCGCCGCTCTTCACGAGCGCCTCGCAGACCTTCTTGTTGATCCTGCGCGTGTCGACGCGCGAGGCGAAGTCGAAGAGCCCCTTGAACGGGCCCCCCTCGCCGCGCGCCTGCAGGATCGCCTCGACGGCCGCCTGGCCGACGCCCTTCACGGCGCCGAGGCCGAACCTGATCTTGCCCTTCATCGCCGAAGGCGATCCTCCCTCTCCCTCCCTGAGGGAGAGGGCTGGGGTGAGGGAGACTCCTGGCGCCCCCTCACCCTGACCCTCTCCGCCGGTGGGGGAGAGGGGAGAGGTCTTCGAGGGGGCTCCGCCGGTGGGGGAGAGGGAGGATTCCGGCTTCGCCGGAATGGCAGTGAAGTCGGCGTTCGACTCGTTGACGTCGGGCTGGAGGACCTCGATGCCGTCCTCGCGGGCCTCCGAGATGTGCGCGACGACCTTGTCGGTGTTGGAGGCCTCGCTCGTGATGAGCGCCGCCATGAACTCGACGGGGTAGTGGGCCTTGAGCCAGGCGGTCTGGACGGTGAGCAGGCCGTACGCGGCGGAGTGCGACTTGTTGAAGCCGTACTGCGCGAACTTCTCCATGAGGTCGAAGACGCCGTTGGCGATCCTCTCGTCGACCTCCTTCTTCCGGGCCCCGTCGAGGAAGAGGGCGCGCTGCTTCGCCATCTCCTCGGCCTTCTTCTTCCCCATCGCCCGGCGAAGCAGGTCTGCGCCGCCGAGCGAGTAGCCGCCCAGCACCTGCGAGATCTGCATCACCTGCTCCTGGTAGACGATGACGCCGTAGGTCGCCTTGAGCACCGGCTCGAGGCTCGGGTGCGGGTAGGTGACCTTGTCGCGCCCGTGCTTCCGGTCGATGTAGACGTCGACCATCGTCCGGCCGTCCTCGAGCTTCTGGTCGAGGGGGCCGGGGCGGTAGAGCGCGCCGGCGGCGATCACGTCCTCGAAGACCGACGGGCGCATCTTCTTCACCATCTCGGTGAAGCCCGACGACTCCATCTGGAAGACGCCGGCGGTGTCGCCGCGGCTGATCAGCTCGTAGACGGCCGGGTCGTCGATGGGGATGTCCGACGCCCCGAATCCGGCCAGCTCGGGGTGGTTCTGCCGCACGCGGCGCAGCGCGTCGTCGATGACGGTGAGGGTCTTGAGGCCGAGGAAGTCGAACTTCACGAGGCCGGCCGCCTCCACCTCCTCCTTCGCGAACTGCGAGACGAGCATCCCGCTCTTGTCGTCCTTGAACGCCGGGACGTACTCCCAGAGCGGCTTGTCGGCGATGACGACGCCCGCCGCGTGGAGCCCCGACTGGCGGTTGAGCCCCTCCAGCGACATCGAGATGTCGAGGAGGTCCTTCGTCGTGATGACCTGCTTGGCGCCGCCCGGGTCGGTGAACTCGGTGATGAAGGCCGGCTTCTTGTAGAGCTCCTCGAGGCGCGGCTCGGGGGGGAGCGCGACGTCGCCCTCCTTCTCCGGCTTCTTCCCGAAGACGAGGTCCTTGAGCGGCGGGGTCTTGCCCTGCTGCGGGTCCGGGACGAGCTTCGCGATCCGATCCCCCTCGGCGAAGGGGAGCCCCATGACCCGCACGACGTCGCGGATGACGGAGCGGGCCTTGAGCGAGCCAAAGGTGGCGATCTGGCCGACGTTCTCCTCGCCGTACTTGCCGCGGACGTAGTGGATGACCCGCTCGCGCTTGTCCTGGCAGAAGTCGATGTCGAAGTCGGGCATCGACACGCGCTCGGGGTTGAGGAACCGCTCGAAGAGGAGGTTCCAGCGGATCGGGTCGAGGTCGGTGATGCGGAGCGACCACGCGACGATCGAGCCGGCGCCGGAGCCGCGCCCCGGGCCCACCGGCACGTCGTGGTCCTTCGCCCAGTTGATGAAGTCCTGGACGATCAGGAAGTAGCCGGGGAAGCCCATCCGGACGATGACGCCCAGCTCCATCTCGAGCCGGGCCCGGTAGGCGTCGCGGTCGAGGGCGTACTTGCCGTCCACCTCCTTGAACCGCCGCTCGAGCCCCTCCGCGGCGAGCTTGCGGATCCACTCCTCCTCGGACGCGCCCTCCGGGAGCTGGAAGCGGGGGAGGAAGCTCTTGCCGAGCTTCATCTCCACGTTGCACATCTCGGCGATCCGCAGCGTGTTGGCGAGCGCCTCGGGGTACTCGGGCAGCGACGCCGCCATCTCGTCGGGCGACATGACGAAGAGCTTGTCGGTGTCGTGGCGCAGCCGCTTCGGGTCGGCGAAGGTCTTGCCGGACGCGATGCACATCAGGACCTCGTGGGCCCTCGCGTCCTCGCGCTTGATGTAGTGGGCGTCGGCGCTCGCGACGAGCGGGAGGCCCTCGGTCCTGGCCAGCTCAGCCAGCTTCGGGTTGACCGCCAGCTGGTCGGCCATCCCGTTCGACTGCACCTCGATGAAGAAGCTGTCGGGCTCGAAGATCTCCTTGTACTCGCGCGCGGCCTTGCGCGCGCCGTCCATGTCCCCCTGCCGCACGAGCCGCGGGATCTCGCCGGCGAGGCAGGCGCTCATGCCGATGAGCCCCTTCGAGCGCTCCTTCAGCAGCTGCTTGTCGATGCGCGGGTCGTAGTAGAAGCCCTCGATGAAGGCCTTCGAGGAGAGGTAGCGGAGGTTGGCCCAGCCCTCCTCGTCCTTCGCGAGGAGCACGAGGTGGCGGCCGATGCGCTCCGTCTTGTCGAAGCGCCCCTTCTCGCCGGCGACGTAGGCCTCCATGCCGAGGATCGGCTTCACCCCGGCCTCCTTCGCCTTCTTGTAGAAGTCGACGGCGCCGTGGAGGTTGCCGTGGTCGGTCACGGCGACCGCGTTCATCCCCTTCGCCTTGACGGTCTTGAGGAGGTCCTTGATGCGGATCGCGCCGTCGAGGAGCGAGTAGAGCGTGTGCAGGTGCAGGTGGACGAAGTCGGCCATGGATGGCGGGGATCTAGCAGGGGGGTCTGACGGGGGCCAGAGGGGGCAAGTCGCCGGGAAGACGGGGGGTTTCTCCGCCCGCTGCGTCACCCCGGCGAGCCTCCCGCGCGATCGTCGGCCGATCGCGGGGGGACAGCTCGTGGAGAGGGGAACCTCTCTGGGAGGAGCGCTCGCGTTGCGGCGTCGGGGTCGCACCCTTAGGTAAACGCCCGATGGCGAATCGTCGCTGACTTCGCCAAAGGGAGATGGTCATGAGGAATCTCGTTCTGGCGATCGCGGCGGCGATCGCTGCGTCGATGACGGTTTCGGGGTGCGGCAAGTCGAGCGGCGGGACGTCGTCCAGCTCGATCCCGACGGGGGGCGGGACCACGTCGCTGGTGAGCTGCGTCTGGACGGGCGGCACCTGCGACCAGTACGGCGGGACGGTCGATCCGACCTTCGCCGCCAACCTCCAGACGACGTGCTCCATGCACGGCGTCGCCTTCGCCTCCGCGGCCTGTCCCGCCACGAACCAGGTGGCCGGCCACTGCGACCTGGGGACGAAGGACGGGAGGACCAGCTCCTACTTCTACTACGCGCCGAAGTACGACTCGGCCTCCGCGAAAGCGGACTGCACCGCGAACGTCGTCGGCGTCGCCTGGGTCCAGTAGCGGCCGCGGTGAAGCCGTTCCCCTCCTGGGGCGCCGGGCCGGACCCGCGACCGCGGCAGGCTATGCTCTGGTGCGCCAGCCTCCCTTTCGGAGGCTGGCCCCAGCCCAGGAGAACCGCATGAAGACCCTTCTGTCCGCTGCCGTCCTCGCCTTCGCGCTCGCCTCCGGTACCGCGCACGCCGGCACCTGCGAGGAGCAGGCGGCGGCGAAGAAGCTCGCCGGCGCCGCGAAGACCAGCTTCCTGAAGAAGTGCAACGCCGACGCCGGCGGCGGCGCCTGCGCCGCGAAGGCGATCGACAAGAACGGCAAGGCGCTGAAGGGCGCGGCGCGCGATTCGTTCATCAAGAAGTGCGAGAAGGACGCGGCCGGGAAGTGAACGCAGGATCCCGCCGCGGCGCCGCTGGACGGCGCGCCGCGGCGGCCCCGAAGGGGGAGGACGCCGGCGCAGCCCGACGCTGTCGCGAATCTCGACAGCCCGAAAGGGCTGCGCCTGGACGCTGCGTCAACACGCCCCCCGGCAGCTCGCGCGAGGAGGCTAAGCTCGACGCCACAATCCTGCCGGGAGGGATCCCCAATGAACGCCGCTCACGTCGCGCTCGTCGTCGCCGCTGCCCTGGCCTCCATGCCCGCCGTCGCGGCCCCACCGGCGGGCGCAAAGCCGAAGCGGCTCGCGCCGGCCGATCCCGCCCCGGCCTCCATCGCCGTCCCGGTGGAGGAGGAGGCCAGGATCGTCGGGAGCTGCGCCCTCGGCGGCGGCGCCTGCGCCGATTACCAGGGCGCGTTCGCCGGCGTGGACGTCCAGGCGCTCTGCGCGAAGGCGAAGGGGACCTGGAGCGCCTCGGCCTGCCCCAGCGAGAACAGCGTGGGCACCTGCACGCAGCGGCAGAACGGCACCGAGGATCGGATCGTCACGCGGACCTACGCGCCGTCGACGGTCGACGCGGCCCGGAAGGCCTGCGTGAGCTCGCCGCGCGGGATGTTCCTGAAGGCGAAGTAGGGGGCGCCGAAGGTCCGCGGCGCGGACCGTCCCGCCCCCGGCTCCTCGTTCGAGGGGCCGCACCCCGAGTGATGACGGACGCCTGGAGAGTGCTTAGCGTCTGGGCGCGCGGCGCCATCCGCTGCGCTCTCGGGGGACCGCCGTCATGACCACTCGGCTCTCGCGTGCAGCGCCGCTCCTCTGCTCCTTCCTGCTCGCCGTCACCCGCGCGGCGGCGATCGATCCCGTCATCGTGGGGCCGCAGATCGGGCTCCCGGGCATGCCCGAGGCGGTGGCGTATGACGGGGCCGGGAACTTCCTCGCCGTCTGGGCGTGCGGCACCGCCATCTGCGGCGCGCGCGTCGAGGCGGCGAGCGGCCTCGTCGAGGCGCACGAGCTGGTCACGACCGTCGGGAGGCCGTGGTACGTCCGGCTCGCGTTCGACGGCGCGAAGTTCCTGCTGGTCTGGCAGGAGACGCGCGAGCGGGGCGACATCTACGCTGCCCGGGTGTCGCCGTCGGGCGTCTGCCTCGATCCGGGCGGCTTCGTGGTGTCGCAGGACCTGCCGGCGTTCGACGGCTACTTCGAGCGGCTCGGTCGGTATGGGCCCGCGGTCGGCTTCGACGGCACCACCTTCGTCGTGTACTGGATCGAGCGCTTCGACTGGGAGTTGAGCGCGGTCTACGGCGCACGGGTGTCGCTGGACGGAGAGGTGCTCGACCCCGCTGGGACGGCCGTGACGAATCCCTGGGAGACGAACGGTCTGGACCTCTACGGGCTCGTGGTCGAGCAGGGCGTCGTGGCGTACGTCGTGGGGAGTTGGCTGGGAACCCGCGTCGTGAGCACGTGGGGAGGAGTCGGCTTCCGCGACATGGACGTGTACGTCGGGTCGCCCGACTTGAGCATGGGCGATTCGTCGACGCTCACCGTCGTCACGGTGGAGGACCCGTACTGGTTGCTCGCCACCGGGGGCGGCATCTTCGGGAGCCTCGGCGGCCCGGCGGGGCAGGGTCGGATCCAGCTCTCCACCGGAGGCGCGATGCCGCTCGCCGCGTGGGAGGGTACGAGCCACCTCGTCCTCTGGAGCGAGGGCGCCAGCTCGGTCGGCGTGCGGCTCCCGGCCTCCGGCGCCGTCGCCGAGACCCGGGAGGTCTGCCTCACCGACTGGCCGATCTGCCTGCAGCTCCCGGTGACCGAGCTGGAGGTGCCCGGCAACGCCTGGGCCCTCGCCTCGAACGGCCGCGGCGTGTCGCTCGCCACCACGTTGGACGGCAGCGCGTACCTGCTCACCTCGAGCTTCGCGCCGGCCGTGGCCGACGGCCTCGCCGCGGCAGACGCCGCCGTGGTCGCCCTGCCCGACGCCGACTTCAAGAACGTCAACATGCGCGCGGCGCTCCGGAACAAGCTCGGGTCGATCGCGAACCTCGTCAAGGGGAAGGACTACCCGGAGGCGCTGACGGCGCTGAAGGACCTCCAGGCGAAGACCGACGGCTGCGCGCTTCGGTTCGCCCCGGACGCCGACGACTGGATCAAGAGTTGCGCAGCCCAGCGACGCCCCTTCGCGACGGTCGAGCAGATCGAGGTCGTCGTCGCCTTCGAGCAGGCGAAGAAGGGCTCGCCCTGAGCGCGCGCACCCCGCGCGCGCCTGACGACCGCGCGGTGAAGGAGGATGGTGGGGGTCCCACCCGGGTCTGGTAGCATGTCCCGGGGGGGCCGCCTCCATGTGGCTGTCGGAGCTGCTCGACATCGCCGGGGTCCAGAAGCTGGCGGAGGCCAACTTCAACATCAACGGCATGCCGCTGGGCATCGTCGACGCCCGCGACGGGCGGGTGCTCGTCGCGGTCGGCTGGCAGGACATCTGCACCCGCTTCCACCGCGTCCACCCCGAGTCGGCGCTCCGCTGCCGCGAGAGCGACGACTACATCAAGGAGCACCTCTCGCCGACCGCGCCGTGCGGCTACACCTGCAAGAACGGCATGATCGACGTCGGCGTGCCGGTGATCGTGGCGGGCCAGCACCTGGCCACGCTCTTCCTCGGCCAGTTCTTCTACGAGGAGCAGCCCGTCGACCGGGCCTTCTTCGCGGAGCAGGCGCGGCGGTTCGGCTGGGACGACGGGGCGTACCTCGCCGCGCTGGACCGGGTGCCCCGGTTCAGCCGGCGGGCGGTCGACGGCATCGTCGCCTACAACGTGGCGCTCGCCCGGTTCCTCTCCGAGCTCGCGGAGTCCGCGCGACGCCACGAGCGGGACGACTCGGCGCTGCGCGAGAGCGAGGCGCGGTACCGCGTCCTGACGGGGCTCTACTCGGTGCTGAGCCGGGTGAATGAGTCGATCGTACGGGCGCGAGACGAGCGCGCGCTGTTCGAGGAGGTCTGCCGGATCATCGCCGCCGAGGGCGGCTTCCCGCTCGTCTGGATCGGGCTCGTGTCCAACCGGCAGGTCACCCCCGCGGCCTGGAGCGGCCCGGCGGCGGCCTACCTCGGGGAGCTGCGCGTCGAGCTCGACGGCCGCCTCGGACAGGGCCCGACCGGGACCTGCGTCCGCGAGCAGCGCCCGGTCATCAACGACGACTTCGACAGCAACCCCGCCACCGCGCCGTGGCGCGCGCAGGCGCTCCTTCACGGCCTCCGCGCGTCGGCGGCCATCCCGCTGCGGCGCGAGGGGGTCGTGGTCGGCGCCCTCACCCTCTACGCCTCCGGCTCGGGGCTCTTCACGCCGGAGCGGATCCGGCTGCTCGAGGCGCTCGGCGCGGACCTGTCCCACGCGCTCGACGCCCTCGCCCACGAGCGGCTCCGGACGGAGGCCGAGGAGGCGCTGCGGGAGAGCGAGCGCGACCTCCGCGAGGCCGACCAGCGCAAGAACGCCTTCCTCGGCGTCCTCTCGCACGAGCTGCGGAACCCGCTCGCGCCCATCCGGAACTCCCTGTACGTGCTCGATCGGACGCCGCCGGGGGGAGAGCAGGCGGCGCACGCGCGGGCCGTCATCGGGCGCCAGGTGGATCACCTCGCCCGCCTCGTGGACGATCTGCTCGACGTCACCCGGATCTCCCGGGGCAAGGTGCAGCTCCGGCGGGAGCGGCTCGACCTGGGCGAGGTGGTGGCGCGCACGGTCGAGGACCACCGGCGCGTCTTCGCGGAGCGCGGGATCGGGCTCGGCCTGCGCTGCGCGGAGGGGCCGATCGTCGTGGACGGGGATCCCACCCGGATCTCGCAGGTCGTCTCCAACCTGCTCCACAACGGCGAGAAGTTCACCGATCACGGGGGAGAGGTCACGGTCGCGGTGGAGCGCGACGGCACGACCGCGTCGATCCGCGTCGCCGACACCGGGATCGGCATCGCGCCCGACATGATGGCCCGGCTCTTCGAGCCCTTCACGCAGGCCGACGGGAGCCTCCACCGCAGCCGCGGGGGGCTGGGGCTCGGGCTCGCGCTCACGAAGGGGTTCGTCGAGCAGCACGGGGGCAGCATCGACGTGCGGAGCGAGGGGCTCGGTCGCGGCGCGGAGTTCACGGTGAGGCTCCCCATCGCCGCGGCGGGGGCGGAGGAGCGGCGCGCGGCCCCGCCCCGCCGGGAGCCGGTCACGCCCCGTCGCATCCTGATCATCGAGGACAACCGGGACGCCGCCGAGACGCTCGGCGAGGTGCTGCAGCTCGAGGGGCACGAGGTGGCGATCGCCTTCGACGGGCGAAGCGGCGTGGAGCGGGTGCGCGCCTTCCGGCCGGACGTCGTCTTCTGCGACGTCGGCCTCCCCGAGCTCGACGGGTATGGCGTCGCGCGCGCCGTCCGCGCGGATCCGGCCATCGCCGCCACGGTCCTGATCGCGCTCACCGGCTACGCGCTCCCCGACGACCAGCGCCACGCCCTCGACGCGGGCTTCGATCACCACCTGTCGAAGCCGGTCGACCTCGTCGAGTTCCCGCGCCTGCTCGCGCGGCTGAGACGGTAACGGGAGAGGCGTCCGCGCAGGGGTCGGCTCCCCCGGCGGGAGGGCAGGGGGCTCCGGGTCACTCCTCGTCGTCGAGGGTGTAGCCGTTCGCGGTCTCGCAGGCGCGGCAGAAGCAGCTCCCGTCCCGGTCGAGGGCGTGACCGTTGAGGGTCAGCAGCTGGGCCCCGTTCCAGAGGCCGCTGAAGACCCAGCTCCCGGTGCTCTGGGCGCCGCGTCCGGAGGGGGCGAAGAGGATCGTCTCGACCCGCGCCCCCTCCTCCTGGGCGCCCACGAGGAGCCCCACCTCCTCGCCGCGGGCGAGGGCGGCGGTGGCCTCGGCGCGGAGCGGCTCGAACTGGATCGACCCGAGGGTCTCGGCCGTCACGCCGACGGGGAGGGGCTCGTCCGTCTCTTTCCTTGCGGTCATGCGTCCTCCGATGGGGGGCCATCTGGCGGCGCGGGGCGGGCGACGAAGGGGAGGCCCCGGGCCGAGCCCGCCCCTCATAGCGCGAGCCCGCCGCCGGCGCCACGGGCGCGGCGTACGCGCGCTGGCGCCCATTCAGGCCGCGCGCCGCCGCGAGCGTCCCTCCCTCGCCGTGGCTAGATTGGCTTCACGCCATCGCCACCGCGAAGTGAGTCCCTGGAGGCCCGGCTGAATCCCCCATCGTCGTCACCTCTCTCCGGGGAGCGCGCGAAGGCTTCAACCACGAGCAGGAGGAGTCGTCATGACGGAAGAGAAGACCGGCTTCGGGCCCATCGGGATGGTCGGCGCGTTCGTCGGCGGCGCGCTGGCCGGTGGCGTGGCGGCGCTGCTGCTGGCGCCGCGCTCCGGCAGGGAGACGCGCAAGCGGATCGGCGACAGCGTCACGCGCCAGAAGGACCGGGTCACGCGGTTCGGCAGCGCCGCGCGCGAGGCGGGCTCCGCCGCGAAGGAGGCCTTCACGGAGGCGATGGCGAGCCACTGAGGTGGGTGGCCGCGGCCCGCCCGCGCCCGGCGCGGGCAGGTCGCGGCCCGGCGCCGCTCACGGCGCTGCCTGGACCCGCGTCTCCGGGCGCGGCGTGGCGTCGGTCCCGGGGGGCAGCACCGGGAAGGAGAGGCGGGGCGGGTCGCCGGTCAACGCGCCGAGGAACGCGACGATCTTCCCGGCCTCGGCGTCGGTGAGGGCCGCGCCCAGCTGCGCCGTCCCCATGATCTTCACCGCCTCCTCGAGCCGCCAGACCTTGCCGGAGTGGAAGTAGGGCTGCGTGACGGCCACGTTGCGCAGGGACGGAGACCGGAAGGCGTACTCGTCCGCGGCCGCGTGGGTGACCTTGAACCGGCCGGTGTCGCCGGGCGGGCGCACCTCGTCGCCGGGCTTCGCCACGACGCCGAAGGCGAAGTAGCCGTCGCCGCCCACGTTGACGCCCGCGTGGCAGGCGACGCAGCCCTTGCCGAGGAACAGCCCCAGCCCCTCCTTCTCGGCGGCCTTCAGGGCGCGCGCGTCGCCCTTCAGGAAGCGGTCGAACGGCGCGTTGGGCGTCAGCAGCGTGGCCTCGAAGACCTCGATGGCCGCCGCGACGTTGTCGAAGGTGATGGCCTCCTTCACCCCCGGGAACGCCTTCTCGAACATGGGGCCGTAGCCCGGGATGCTCCGGAGGGTGGCGACGAGCCGCGCCGGCTCGTTGGCCATCTCCACCGAGGCCTGGACCGGACCCTTCGCCTGCGCCTTCAGGTCCTCGGCCCTGCCGTCCCAGAACTGGGCGACGTTGAAGACGGCGTTGAGCACGGTGGGGGCGTTCCGGGGCCCCTTCTGCCAACCGTGGCCGATGGAGGTCTCCTGGAGGTCGGCGCCGCCCAGCCCGACGTTGTGGCAGGTGTTGCAGCTGATGAGCTGCGAGGAGGAGAGGCGCGGGTCGAAGAAGAGCGCGGCGCCCAGCGTCACCTTCGCCGGCGACGGGGGGTTCCCCTTCAGCGCGCCCGCCTTCGCGGGGAGCGGCTTGAAGCTCCCCTGGGCCGACTTCATGAGGTCTTCGGCGGCGACGGCGGGGAGCGCGGCGAGGGCGAAGGTGAGGGCCAGGATCGTTGGGATGCGGGTCATCGTTCCTCCCTGTGGAGAGGGGCGCGAGTCTCCCACCGGGCGCAAGCGACCGACGTGCCCATGCGTGGTTCGCCCCAAGACGAGCCTGCGCGCGCCGGCGCCCGTGTGGCGCCCCGTTCACAGGGGGGCCCGGGATCGTGGCCCGGTGGCAGCAGGGGGCGCCCGGAAGGGAGCGCCACCGGCTGCGGGCGGGGGGGCGTGCGCCGCCGGATTCGCGTGGGGTCGCCGCGGCCTGCGTGGCCCCGGGCCCACGGGAGACCTCCCGCGGTGCGGCATGGCGCAGTGCGTGCAATGATCCGCCTCGGGAGGACCCCTTGAGCCTGCGCTCCATCCATCACGGCGCCGCGCCGATCGCGCTCGCCGTCACGCTCGCCTTCGGGTGCGCCACGGTCCGCGTCCCCGCGAGCACCATCGGGGAGCAGGTCCCCGTCGGCGAGATGGGGCCGGAGCCTCAGGTGGAGCTCTGGCTCGAGAGCGGGGCGCAGGTCGACCCGGCCGAGAGGGCCCGGGCCACGGCCGAGGTGAGGGCGGCGCTCGCCCGGGCTGCGAGGACGCTCGTCTCCCAGGACGGCGAGTCGCTCCTCGTGGTGCGGGCGCAGGGGATCGCGCGCACCGCGTCGCGCAGGTCGAACCAGGCCGCGGCGAAGGTGGGGATCGCCGTCGGCGTGATCGCGGCCGCGGCCATCGTCATCGTCGCGATCGTCGCGGGCGCGAAGGGCGGCGGGGGAGGAGGCGGGAAGGGGGGCGGAGGCCGTGGCGGCGGAGGGGGCGCGGCCAGGGTCGGCGGCGGCGTCGCGCGGGCCGCGGCGCACGTGCCGAGGGGCGCCCACGCGGTCCCCGCGTTCCGCCTGCCGGTCGCGGTCCCGACCCACTCCCATGGCGGTGGCGTCGCCGTGGGCATCTCCGCCGACGTCCAGGCGGGCAGCCCCTACGCCGTCGAGGAGGGGGCGGCCCTGGTCGCCGTCTCTCCGATCGAGGAGCCGGCCGCGAGCGGCGCGGCGACGGCCGGCCCCGGCGCCGAGCCGATCACGCTCCACCTCCCGCCGCCCCAGCCGCTCGACCTCAGCCAGCGGAAGTTCTTCGACAAGGACCTGACCCGGCTCGAGCTGATCGTCGTGGACCGCGCCACGGGCGCGCCGACGTGGGTGAAGGTGGTGGAGGGCAAGATCGATCCGCGTGACGCCGCCGCCGTCGAGAGGCTCCTCGCCTCCGCGATTCGGGATCGGGCGGGGTGGATCGAGGCGAAGCCGGCCGAGTAGGGCGCCTCCCGACGAGGAGTCCCGCCCGGCGGGGCGCGGCTACGCGAGGTGCCTGCGGAAGAAGCCGTGGACCGAGTGGCCGAGCCCGGCCCCGGTGAGCGCCATGAAGGGGCAGAGGTCCCGCACCGCCTCGATGCCGTGCTCCGCGCAGAAGGCGAAGGCGCGGGCGCTCCCGGCGCCCACCCCCGCGCCCCGGTGGAACCAGACGCGCTTCACGCCCGCCGCGACGCAATCTGCGAGGACGCGGTCGGCCTCGCCCGGAGGCGTCATGACGAGCGCCGCCTGGACGGGTGGCCGCACGTCGGCGAGGCGCGCGAAGCAGGCGCGCCCCTCCAGCTCCGCCGCCCCGGGGTTGACCGGCACGACGTCGACGCCCCGCTTCGCCAGCTCGCGGAGGACGTAGCGGCTGAAGTCCTTCGCGTCCCGCGACGCGCCGACGAGGGCGATGCGCGGCTCCTGCAGGAACTTCCGGGCGCTCTCGAGGTTGCGTGGATCCATGCACGCAGCGTGCGCGCTCCCGGCCGGGCGCGCAACGTCACGCCGGGGTCACCTCCACCGGCGTCGGGGGACCCTCCACCACCTCCCTGCGCTTCCAGAGGAGGTAGACCGCCGGGTAGACGAGGAGCTCCAGCAGGAAGGAGGTCACGAGCCCGCCGATCATCGGCGCTGCGATCCGCTTCATGAGATCCGCGCCGGTGCCGGTCGACCACATGATGGGCAGCAGGCCGAGCATGGCGGCGAAGACGGTCATCGCCTTCGGGCGGACGCGCTTCACCGCGCCGTGGACGATCGCCTCGACGAGATCGCCGCTCGTCCGGAGCCGCCCCTTCGCCTTCGCCTCGTCGTGCGAGAGGTCAAGGAAGAGGAGCATGAAGACGCCCGTCTCGGCGTCGAGCCCCATCAGGGCGATCATGCCGACCCAGACGGCGATCGAGACGTTGTAGCCGAGGAGCCAGAGGAGCCAGACGGCGCCGATGGCGGAGAACGGGACGGCCATCATCACGAGCGTCGCCTTGAACGCGGAGCGGGTGTTCATGTAGAGCAGCGCGAAGATGAGCACGAGCGTGATCGGCAGGATCAGCTTCAGCCGCTCGCGGACGCGCAGCATGTTCTCGTACTGCCCGCTCCAGGTCATCGCGTAGCCGGTCGGGATCTTCACGGCGGCCGCCACCGCCTTCTTGGCCTGCTCCACGTAGGAGCCCACGTCGATCTTCGAGGTGTCGAAGTCGACGTAGACGTAGCCGGCGAGGAGCCCGTTCTCGTCGCGGATCATCGACGGGCCCTGGGCCAGCTGGACGTCGGCGATCTCCTCCATCGGGATCTGCCCCTGGCCGTTCGGGAGCGGCAGCAGCACCCGCCGCAGCGCCGAGAGATCCTCGCGGTAGTCGCGCGCGTACCGGACGTTGACCCCGTACCGCTCGCGCCCCTCGACCGTGGTCGTCTGGTTGTCGCCGCCGACCGCGGTCATCACGAGCATGTTGGCGTCGTCGACCGAGAGGCCGTAGCGGGCGAGCTGGTCGCGCTTCAGGACGAAGTCGAGGAAGTAGCCGCCCGCGACCCGCTCCGCGTAGGCGCTCCGGGTGCCGGGGACCTTCTGGACCGCCGCCTCGGTCTCCTTCGCGATCCGCTCGATGGTGGCGAGGTCCGCGCCGCTGATCTTGATCCCGATCGGCGTCCGGATGCCGGTCGAGAGCATGTCGTTGCGCCCCTTGATCGGCATCGTCCACGCGTTCGAGATGCCGGGCAGCTGGAGGGCCGCGTTCAGCTCGTTCTCCAGGTCCTCCTGCGAGATCTTGTCCCGCCAGACGTGGCGCAGGACGGCCTTGAGCGGCGCGGGCGCCCAGGACGAGTACCAGCGGTCGGCGTCGCGCCACTGGGCCTCCGGCTTCAGGATGATCGTGGTCTCCATCATCGTGAAGGGGGCCGGGTCGGTGGAGGTGTTGGCGCGGCCCGCCTTGCCGAAGACCCGCTCGACCTCGGGGAACGTCCGCAGGATCTTGTCCTGGACCTGGAGCGCCTTCTGCGCCTCGGCGACCGACATGCCGGGCTCCACGGCGGAGGGCATGTAGAGGATGGTCCCCTCGCGCAGCGGCGGCATGAACTCCGAGCCGAGGTGGAGGTAGACCGGGACGGTGGTGAGGACGAGCGCCGCGCTGGCGGCGATCACCGCCTTCGGGTGGCGGAGCACGAAGCGGGCGGGCGGCTCGTAGATCCGGTGGAGGAGCGCGGAGATGGGGTGCTTCTCCTCGGAGTGGTACGTGCCGACCGCGAGCTTCGTCGCGACGGCGGCCAGCCAGCGCGGCTTGAAGGTGAAGGGGTCTATCCGGGCGAACATCATCCGCATCGCGGGGTCGAGCGTGATGGCGAGGAGCGCCGCGATGGCCATCGCCAGGTTCTTGGCGTAGGCGAGCGGCCGGAAGAGCCGCCCCTCCTGGTCCACGAGGGTGAAGACCGGCATGAAGGCGACGGCGATCACGAGGAGGGAGAAGAAGACCCCCGGCCCCACCTCCAGGAGCGCCTCGAGCCGCACGTGGTGGAAGTCGCCCTTCCGGCCGTCCACCTGCCAGTGGTGGATCTTGTTGTAGGCGTTCTCGACCTCGACGATCGCGCCGTCGACCAGCACGCCGATCGAGATCGCGATCCCGGCGAGCGACAGGAGGTTCGCGTTGAGCCCCATCCCGTACATCGGGATGAAGGAGAGCGCGACCGAGACCGGGATGGTGATGATCGGGATGATGGCCGACGGGAAGTGCCAGAGGAAGATCAGGATGATGATGGAGACGACGACGATCTCCTCCACCAGCTTCGACTTCACCGTGTCGATCGCCTGATCGATCAGCTCCGAGCGGTCGTAGGCCGTGACGACCTCGACGCCCTTCGGGAGCGACGGCTTCACCTCCTCCAGCTTCGCCTTCACCCGCTCGATGACGTTGAGGGCGTTCTCGCCCGAGCGCATCACGACGATGCCGCCGACGACGTCCCCCTCGCCGTCGAGGTCGGCGATGCCCCGCCGCATCTCGGGGCCCAGCGAGACGGTGGCGACGTCCTTGATCGTGACCGGCGTCCCGCCCTGGGTGCGGAGGACCAGCTTCTCGAGGTCGCCGATCCCCTTCACGTATCCGCGCCCGCGGACCATGTACTCGCGCCCGCTGAGCTCGACGAGGCGGCCGCCGACGTCGTTGTTGCCGCTCCGGACCGCGCGGATCACCGCGTCGAGCGGGAGCCCGTAGGAGGCGAGGGCGTTGGGGTTGACGTTCACCTGGTACTGGCGGACCTGCCCGCCGACCGTCGCCACCTCCGAGACGCCGGGGACCGACTGGAGGGCGTAGCGGAGGAACCAGTCCTGGAAGGACCGGAGCTCGTCCGAGCTGTGCTGCCCCGTCCGATCGACGAGGGCGTACTGGTAGACCCAGCCGACGCTGGAGGCGTCGGGCCCCAGCTCCACCTTCACGTCCTGCGGCAGCTGCGGCTGGATCTTGGAGAGGTACTCGAGCACGCGCGTCCGCGCCCAGTAGAGGTCCGTGCCGTCCTCGAAGATGACGTAGACGTAGCTGAACCCGAAGTCCGAGAAGCCGCGGATCGCCTTCACCCTGGGGGCGCCGAGCAGCGCCGCGGTGATCGGGTAGGTGACCTGGTCCTCGAGGATGTCCGGGCTCCGGTCCCAACGCGAGTAGACGATCACCTGCGTGTCGGACATGTCCGGCAGGGCGTCGAGCGGGATGTGGCGCATCGTCCAGATCGACCCGAAGATCGCGACGATCGTGGCCGCCACCACGAGGTACTTGTTCTCGGCCGAGAACCGGATGATCCGCCGGATCATGGCTACCGTCCGTGGCCGGCGTGAGGGTCGGTCCCGGCGGGCTTCTGGGCCGCGGGGGCGGGTGGGCGCGCCATCGGGTCGGTCGCCACCGCGCTCGTGAGCGCCTGGAGCGAGGCGCGGAGCCGCGACTCGGAGTCGATCAGGAAGTTGGCGCGGGTGACCACGCCGTCGCCGGCGTCGAGCCCGGAGGTCACCTCGGCCCAGGTGCCGTCGGAGTCGCCGAGCCGCACCTCTCGCGGCTGGAACTTGCCGTCGCCGAGGGAGACGAAGACGATCTTCTGCGTCCCCGAGTCGATCACGGCGTCGGCAGGGACCCGGACGGCCTCGCGCGGCGTCGCCGCCAGCACCGCCTCGCCGAAGAGCTCCGGCTTCAGGTCGCCGGCGGGGTTGGGGACGTCGATCCGGACCTTGGCGGTGCGGGTCTTCGGATCGAGGAGGGGATCGATGAACGCGACGCGCCCGTCGAAGCGGCGCCCCGGGAAGGCCTCGAAGGAGAGGGAGGCCTTCATCCCCACCTTCACGCGGCGCAGGTCGGCCTCGTAGGCGTCGGCGAGGAACCAGACGCTGGAGAGGTCGGTGATCTCGAAGGGCATGTCGCCGGCCGCGACCTTCATGCCGGGGACCACCTCCTTCTTCGTCAGGACGCCGGAGGCGGGGGAGAAGAAGGTGAGGGTCCGGGACGGCTGCCCATCCTTCTCGATCCGCTCGATCTCCGACGGGGCGACGTCCCAGAGCTCCAGCTTCCGCCGGGCCGCGCGCAGCAGGGCGTCGCCGTCGCCGCCGGTCGCGGCGCCCGCCTCGCCGAGGGTGCGGCGGGTCCGCAGTGCGAGGAGGTACTCCTCCTGGGCCGCGAAGAGCTCCGGGCTGTAGATGGTGAAGAGGGGCTGCCCGCGGCGGACCGGCTTGCCGACGAAGTCGCCGTAGACCTTCTCCATGAACCCGCCGAACTTGACCGGGACGTGGACGATGCGCGTCTCGTCGACGGCGACCCGGCCGTTGGTCCGCCACGCGCCGCCCACCGGCCCCCGCTCGACGTGGACGATCTTGAGGCCGATCAGTTGCTGGCGGGCCGGGTCGATGGTGACCGTGGCGAGGCCGGCCGGCGCCGCGCCGCCGCCCCCGCCCCCGGAGTCGCCGAGGACCTTCACGAGCTTCATGCCGCAGATCGGGCAGTCACCGGGGTGGTCCTGGACGATGGAGGGGTGCATCGGGCACTGCCACTTGTCAGGCTGCGGGGTGGCCGCTGCGCCAGCGCCCGCCGCGGGCGCCGCCGGGCCGGCCGCGACCTTGA
>DATIVK010000048.1:0-71240 GCA_035465955.1 Anaeromyxobacteraceae bacterium
CGCGGACGGCACGCGGCGCCGCCCCCTCACCCTGGCCCTCTCCCCCGGTGGGGGAGAGGGGATGATCACCAGGCGGACCCGTCAGACCGCGCGGAGCACGCCGCTGGGCCGCTGCGGCGGCGTCGGGCGCTGGCCGGAGAGCGGCGGCAGGGGGGCGTACTTCGCGCGCCGCGCGTCCCCCTCGAGCCGGAAGAAGTTCATGAGCTGGTTGAGCGACTCCGCCTGCGCCGCCATCTCCTCCGACGTGGACGCGAGCTCCTCGGAGGTGCTGGCGTTGCGGCCGGTCACCTCGTCGACCGACTTCATCGCCTGGTGGATCTGGGCGACCGCGGCGGCCTGCTGCTGGCTCGCGGCGGCCACGTCCTGGACGAGGTCGGCGGTCTTCTGGATGGAGGGGACCAGCGCCTCGAGGAGCGCTCGCGAGCGGTCGGCGACGGCGACGCTCTTCCCCGCGAGGCCGCCGATCTCGCCGGCCGCCTTCTGGGCCCGCTCGGCCAGCTTCCGGACCTCGCCGGCGACGACCGCGAAGCCGCGCCCATGGTCGCCCGCGCGGGCGGCCTCGATCGCGGCGTTCAGGGCGAGCAGGTTGGTCTGGTAGGCGATCTCGTCGATGATCGAGATCTTCTCGGCGATGACGTTCATCGCCGAGACCGTCTCCGCGACCGCCTTGCCCCCCTCGATGGCGTCGTGCGCCCCCTTCCGCGCCATCTCGTCGGTGAGCTGGCTGTTCTTCGCGTTCCGGTCGATGGAGGCGTTCATCTCCTCGAGCGCGGTCGTGATCGCGTCGACGCTGGAGGAGAGCTCGCCCGTCCCGTGCGAGAGCCCCTGCGACGCCTGCGACACCTGGTGGGACGCCTGGCTGAGCGCCTCCGAGCCGGAGCGGACCTCTCCGATGACGTGGGAGAGCTCGGTGACCAGCTCGCCCTGGGCGGCGAGCAGCCGCCCGACCTCGTCGCGCCCCCCCTCCTCCACCCGCGTCGTCAGGTCCCCCTTGGCGAGGCCGCGCGCGACCCCCATCGCCTGGCGGATGGGGACCGCCAGCGCGCGCGCGATGTACCAGCCGAGGAGGCTGACGAGGAGCGCGATGACGCCGGCGATGACGCCGAGCCTCCGGAGCTCCCGCGCGTACGCCTCGTCCACGTCGTCCACGTAGATGCCGGAGCCGACGACCCAGCCCCACGGCGCGAAGCCCTTCACGTACGAGATCTTGGGCACCGGCTCGGCGCGGCCCGGCTTCGGCCACATGTAGTCGATGAACCCCTCCCCCTCGCGCTTCACCTCCTGCACGAAGGCGACGAAGAGCGCCTTGCCGTTGGGGTCCCGGTAGTCCGAGACGTCCTTCCCGTCGAGCTCGCGCTTGATCGGGTGCATGATCACGCGCGGCTGCATGTCGTTGACCCAGAAGTACTCGGTCCCGGCGTAGCGGAGCTTGCCGAGGGAGGTGAGCGCCGCGCGCTTCGCCTCCTCCTCGGTCAGCCTCCCCGCCGTCGCCTCGGCGGCGTAGTTGGCCATGACGCCGTGGGCGACCTCCACGAGGTTCCGCGTCTTCACCTTCCGGTCCTCGAGCATCTCGCGCTTCAGCGCGGCGAGGACCTGCGCGGTGGAGAGCACGAGCCCGGCGAGCCCGATGGAGATGAGGACGATGAGCTTGCTGCGCGTGGAGAGGTTGCGGACGAGCTGATTCATTCGGGGCACCCCAGGGTCGAACCGCTACGGAGCAGTCTGGACCCTGCAAGGGGTGTTCCGCAACTCTTGCGCGCAATTTCAAGCGCTTCCGAAGGGGTCTCGAACGCCTGGGGGCGGGAGAGACCCATGCGGGATCAACCCATTCAACTGTCGAAAAACAGACGGAATATGTCTGTTTTTTGAAAGCCTGGTTCGTCTTCTGGCGACGAGTTCAGCTCGCTGAAGGGATGATTCGAGCCAGGAAGCTGCCCTTCTTGACGACAGGAAGGGCATCGACCTCCGCAAGAGCTGCGCTCATCTCCGCGAAGCGGGCCTCGTGGGTGGTGATCACGACCGGCACGCCCTCGCCCGACTCGTCGGCGCGGTCGCGCTGGGTGACCGAGCCGATGGAGATCCCGTGCTTCCCGAGGATGCCGGTGATCGCGGAGAGCACGCCGGGCTGGTCGAGCGCCATGACGCGGACGTAGAACTCGCTCGACGCCATCCCCGCGGAGCGCAGCCGGGTCCGGTCGCCGTTGCGGAGCCGGGCGCCGCTGACCGGCATGCGCGAGACCGCGCCCGAGAGGATGTCGCGGGCGCAGGAGACGAGGTCGGCCACCACGGCACCGCCCGTCGGCAGCGCGCCGGCGCCGCGCCCGAAGTAGAGCGACGGGCCGAGGTTGTCGTCCTCGAGGTAGACGGCGTTGAAGACGCCGTTCACCGAGGCGAGGGGGTGCGAGGCCGGCACGAGCGCGGGGTGGACCCACGCCTCCACCTCGTCGCCGTGGCGGGACGCGGAGGCGAGCAGCTTGATCCGGTAGCCGAGGTTGTTCGCCGTGGCGAGGTCGAGCGGCGTCACGCCGGTGATCCCGCAGCGCGCGATGTCGTCCGGCGAGACCGTCAGGTCGAAGCAGAGGTTGACGAGGATGGCGAGCTTCTGCGCGGCGTCGATCCCCTCGACGTCGAGCGCGGGCTTCGCCTCGGCGAAGCCGAGCGCCTGGGCGTCCGTGAGGATCTCCTTGAAGGGCTTCTGCTCGCCGGCCATCCGCGTGAGGATGTAGTTGCAGGTGCCGTTGATGATGCCGGTGGCGCGCTGGACGCGGTTGGCCACGAGCCCCTGGCGGATGGCGTGGATGAGCGGGATGCCGCCGGCGACGCTCGCCTCGAAGCCCAGGCTCACCTGCTTCTGGTCCGCCTTGCCGGCGATCTCGTCCCAGTGCGTGGAGAGCAGCGCCTTGTTGGCGGTCACGACGTGCTTGCCGTTCTCCATCGCCGCGAGGATGAGGCTCCGCGCGGGCTCGATGCCGCCGATCAGCTCGACGACCACCTGGATCTCCGGGTCGTTCACGACCGCCTTCGCGTCGGTCGTGAAGACGGACGGCGCGAGCCCGAGCTTCGCCGCGCGCTCGGGGTTCAGGTCCGCCACCTTCGCGATCTCGAAGGGGACCCCGACGCGCCGCTCGATGAGGGCGCCGTTCCGCTGCAGGATCTCCACCGTCCCCGCGCCGATGTTGCCGAGCCCGAGGATGCCGACCTTGATCGCCTGGTTGCCCATGTCCGTCCCTTCGCGTCCTGGGTACGCCCGTGTGTGGCGTCCGACCGCATGTTGAACCACGTCCGGCCCCCCCGCTTCCAGCACTAACGATGCGTGCTGCGGCGCCATGCCGCCCCGCCCGCGTTGAATGGCCCGGGGGCCGGCGCGTCCTCCACCTCGAAAGGCCAACTTCCACGGAGGACACAATGCTTCGGATCGCCGCCGCCCTCGCCAGCCTCGCCCTCGCCGCCGCCGTCTCCGCCGCCCCGCCCCCGAAGACCGTGACCTTCCAGGCCAAGGCCGGCGTCGTCACCTTCGCGCACGAGGCGCACCAGAAGCTGGCGGGGAGCTGCAAGACCTGCCACCCGGCCGCCCCCGCGAAGCTCGCCGGCAAGGACGCCGCGCACAAGCTCTGCCTCGACTGCCACAAGGAGAAGAAGGCCGGCCCGACGAAGTGCGGCGACTGCCACAAGAAGGCGTAGCGGGCCGCGTCGCGAGCGCGCCGCCGGGGCCGTCCCTCCCCGGCGGCGCGTCAGCTACGCGAATTGCGGGTGCGCCCGGATCCGCTCGAGCGCGTCGGGCGGCGCGTCGGGAGGGAAGGGCGCGGACGAGCGCGCGAGCCGCGCCAGCCAGCGCGCGTCGAGCGGCCGGACCACGTCGGCGGGATCGGCGGCCGCCGCCGTCGTCTGCTCCTTGGGGCCGCTCGCGTCTCCCGTCCCCACGAAGAACCCGGCGAGCAGCAGGGCCGCGCGGGTGGCCGTCGCGGTGCTGTAGGTGAAGACGGTGGCGCGCGGCGCGCAGCGCGCCCGGAGCGCGCGGAACGCGGCGAGCGTCCAGAGCCCCGGGTTGGCCTTCGGCGAGAAGGGGTCCCAGAAGACGACGTCGGCGAGCGCCGGCTCCGCGGCGAGGGCGTCCAGCGCCTCGCCGAGGCGCAGCGTCCAGGCCGTCCGGTCGGTCGCGTGCCGCCCGGCGCCGAGCAGGGCCCGGGCCGCCTCGGCCTCCGCCGCCGACGTCCCGAGCCGCGCGACGCCCTCGGGAGAGGCCGCGAGCGCGAAGGACCCCAGGTCGCGCTCGAAGCTGACGATCTCCAGGCGCCGGGCGCCCTCGGGCGCGGACGCCGACGCACGCCAGGCCGCGAGGGCGTTCCCGCCCGCGCCGAGGCCGACGTCGAACAAGATGAGGGGGGCGCCGCCCTCCGCGAGCCGCGCGCGCAGGCGCGACTGGGCTACGTAGAGCCGCTCCGACTCGACCGCCGGCCCGATCACGGGGTGCATCACCTCGCCGACCGCGTTGTCGACGACCGCTGGGGCGCCGTCGCGGGTCGTGACGAAGGCGAACCGGGCAGGAGGGGAACCCTCTCGCTCCCCCCCATCGGCGGAGAGGTCACGCTCAGGGAGCAAGGCCCGCTCGGCTTCCTGCTCCCTCACCCCGTCCCTCTCCCTCGATGAGGGAGAGGGGGCGATCCCCGAGGGGGCGGCCTCGGGATACACCCGCTTCCCCGGCGAGCGGGCCGCGGCGTCGTGCTCGTGCCGGTCGATCGCCTCCAGCTTCTCCTGCGCGAAGGCGGCGTAGCGCCCGGCCTCGATCGCGCCCCGCGCCTCGCGCATCAGGTCGAGGTAGTGCTGGAGGTTGTGGACCGACAGCAGGCGCGGGCCGAGCGGCTCCTTGCACTTCATCAGGTGGTGCAGGTAGCCGCGGGAGTGGCGGCGGCAGGTCGGGCAGGCGCACGCGGGATCGAGCGGGGCGTCGGAGAGCTTCAGCTCCCCGCGCGTGAGCCGCACGCGGCCGCCGGAGGTGAAGGCCGTCCCCTGCCACGCCATCGTCGTCGGGATCACGCAGTCGAACATGTCGACGCCGTGGCCGATCGCCTCGATCAGGTCGGGCGGCGTGCCGACGCCCATGAGGTAGCGCGGCCGGTCGGCCGGCAGGAGGTCGATCGTGCGATCGATGACCTCGCCCCGCTCGGTGCGCGTGTCGCCGACCGCGAGCCCCCCGATGGCGAAGCCGTCGAACGGGTGCTGCGTGAGGAAGCGGGCCGACTCCGCGCGGAGCGCCGGGTCGAGCCCCCCCTGGACGATCGCGAAGAGCGCCTGCTCCGGGTTGGTCCGTGCGGCGAGGCTGCGGAGCGCCCAGCGGTGCGTGCGGTCCATCGCCTCCCGGATCGCGGCCGGCGCCGAGGTCGACGGGAGGCAGACGTCGAGCACCATCATCACGTCGGAGCCGATCGCCGTCTGGACGGCGATGGAGGTCTCGGGGGAGAGCAGGTGGTAGCGGCAGTCGACGTAGCTCTTGAAGCGGGCCCCCTCCTCGGTGATCGAGCGGTCGCCGGGGAGCGAGAAGATCTGGAAGCCGCCGGAGTCGGTCAGGACCGGGCGGTCCCAGCCCATGAACGGGTGGATGCCGCCGAAGCGCGCCATCGCCTCGGGGCCGGGGCGCAGCATGAGGTGGTACGTGTTGCCGAGGATGATCTCGGCGCCGAGGGCGTGGAGGTCCTCCGGCGTCATCCCGGTGACGGTCGCGCGCGTGCCGACCGGCATGAAGACGGGCGTCTCCACCCTGCCGTGCGGGGTCAGGAAGGCGCCGCGTCGCGCCCGCGTCGTCGCGTCGCGGGGGCCGGGGAGGAACTGGAAGGGCATGGGGGCGAGAGGAGTAGCACGGCGGGCGCCCCCGCGCGCCACCCCCGATCAGCGCGGCGGGAGCGCGCCCATCGCCGCCGCCGCCACGCGGTTCCGCCCGTCCTGCTTCGCGCGGTAGAGGGCGCGGTCGGCCGCGTCCAGCAGCGCGGTCGCGGCCTCGCCCGGCACGAGCTCCGCGGGGGGCGCCGAGACCGTGGCGCCCACGCTGACGGTGACGCTGAGCTCGCGATCCTGCCAGACGCAGCGGCTCCGCTCGACCGCGTGGCGGACCCGCTCCCCGAGCTGGCGGGCCCCATCGAGGCCGGTCTCGGGGGCGACGACGACGAACTCCTCGCCGCCGAACCGCGCCACGAGGTCCTCCTGGCGGACCGTCGCGCGCAGCGTCCGCGCCACCATCCGGAGCACCTCGTCCCCCGCGAGGTGGCCGTGCGCGTCGTTGATCGCCTTGAAGCGATCGACGTCGACCATGAGGAGCGCGACGAGCCGATCGTGGCGCTTCGCGGCGGCCAGCTCGACCTCCAGCCGCTCGTCCAGCATCCGGCGGTTGTAGAGGCCGGTCAGGGGATCCTGCAGCGCGCCCTCGACCAGCTTGCGCTGGTACTCCGCCTCGAGGTCGTCCGCCCAGATGAACTTGAGGACGGTCTGCATCCCGATGTGGACGCGGCTGCCGTTGCCGAGCAGCGCCTCCAGCACCCGCGCCCCGTCGACGAAGGTCCCGTTCGCGCTGCCGAGGTCGCGGATCACGGCGTGGTCGCCGTCCACGAGGAGCGAGGCCTGCCGCCGCGAGACGCCGTCGTCGCTGATGAGGATGTCGGCGTCGTCCCGGCGGCCGATGATCAGCTCGCGCCCCGGCTCGAGGGGGTAGATCGCGCCGAGCTGGGGCCCCGAGAGCACGAGGAGGAACGCGTGCTCCTTCGACGGCGCGGGCAGCCTGGGCACGGCCGTCCAGGTGGCGTCGAGCTCGACGCGCGGCACCGTCGGGCGTGGGGCGCCTCCTCGCGGCTCGCCGGGTGGCCTCGCCATCGCGTCCCCTCCCGCGCCCCGTCTCGACCGGCGCCCGGTCAGGCCTCCTTCGCCGCCGCGAGGAAGGCGTCGTTCTCGGCCGGGGAGCCGACCGTCACCCGGATGCAGCCCTCCAGGCCGCGGTAGTGATCCTGGCGGCGGATGAGGATCCCCTTCGCGAGGAGGCCGTCGTAGGCCGCCTTGGCGTCCGGGGTGCGCACGAGGATGTAGTTGGCGCCGCTCGGGTAGGGCCTCCAGCGCGGGTGCGCGGAGAGCGCCGCGAAGAGCCGGTCGCGCTCGGCGCGGATCCGCTCGACCATCGGGCCGACGTAGCCGGGCGCCTCGAGGGCCGTCAGCAGGATCGCCGCGGTGTGGGCCGGGATGCGGAAGGGGGGCAGGAGCGCCGCGGCGACGGCGGCGACCTTCGGTGACGCGAGCAGGTAGCCCGCGCGGATGCCGCCGAGCGACCAGGACTTCGAGAAGGTGCGCAGCACGCCGACGTTCGGGTTGGCGCGCGCGAGCGGACGGAAGTCGGTGCCGGAGAAGGCGTGGTACGCCTCGTCGACGATGAGCACCCAGCCCGCCGCCTTCGCCCGCTCGGCGAGGAGCCCGATCCCCGCGGGATCGAAGAGCCGGCCCGTCGGGCCGTGCGGGTTGGGGAGGAAGAGGACGCCCGCCTGCTCGCGGTCCATCTTCGCGAGGAGCCCGTCCACGGGCAGGTCGAAGCCGTCGAGGAGCGGCACCGCCTCCCAGGGCGTCCCCGCCGCGACCGCGCCGCCCTTGTAGTAGGGGAAGGCCGGGGCGGTGTCGAGGACGCGGTTGGCCGCCGAGCACAGGGCGAGGATCAGGAGGTTGGAGCCGGCCGAGAGGACGATCCCGTTCTCCGGCCACTCCTCGTGGCGCGCGAGGGCCGCGCGGACCTCCTCGCCTCCCAGGTCCGGGTAGCGGTTCCACGGGAGCGCCGCGAGCCGCTCCAGGGCGCGCCGCTTGAGCGGCGCCGGGAAGTCCTCGGGGCTCTCGTTCTGGTCGAGCTTAATCCTCGCGTCGACCTTCGTGTACGGGTAGTCGGCGACGTCGGACAGGTGGGGCTTGAAGGCGTGCAGGGTCACGGCTGTGGAAGTTACCAGCCTTCGCCCGCGCGCGCACGGCGCGCGCCCCCGCTCGCCGCCCCCCGGCGGAGGGGCGATCGGCCTTGGCGGGCGCGCGCTCGTGCGGCTAGACTCACAGTCACACGTCGGCCTCCCCCCTCGAACGACGCCCCGGAGCGACCATGCGCCGCGCCCTCCTCCTCGCCCTCGCCGCCCTCCCGCTCGCCGGCTTCGACTGCGGCGGCCCCGACCCGGTCCTGGACCCGCGCCCGCCGGGCGCCTCGACGCTCCGGGTCCGGGGCGCGGTGAGCGAGGACCTCTGGTGCGTCCTCTCGGCGAACGACTACTCCCTGATCGACCCGACCTACACCGGGTTCGTCCTCATGCTCGAGTGCGTCCGCGGCATGGGGGTGCCGGGGGCGGTCGTCGTGGTCGATCTGGACAACGCGCCCACGCCGAACGTGGCGTTCGGCTGGGACTCGACCGGCGCGACGCCGGCGAGCAACGTCTCCTCCGGCGACGCGAGCCGGATGGTGCTGGACGCGGGCGGCTTCCCGTTCGACACGCACGCCGCGAGCGCCCCCTTCGGCGACGCCGGGACGGGGAGGCTCTCCTGCACCCTGACCTCGATCGGGCCGGTGCTCGACGCCGCGAGCGGCGCCGTGGTCGTCCACGGCTCGCTCGACGCCACCGTCCCCTCGACGACGGGCGGGGGCGACGTCACCTTCAGCGCGACGTTCTGATGCGGGCCCGGTAGGCTCCGCAGGGTCCTCGCAGGAGGGGACGGTTCCCGGGGGGACGCCGCGTCTCTCGACAGCTTGCTAGCGTCCCCTCGGGCCGCCGGCCCTCAGGAAGCCGCGGGTCCCCCAGAACGTGATGGCGACCCCGATCAGCAGCATCGCGAGGTAGGGGACGAGGACCATCCGGAGGTACTTCGGCGTCGCGAGCGCCGAGAAGAGGCGCGGCCGGTCCGCGCCGTGCGTGTCGAGGCCGAACTGGACGAGGTCGGCCATCGTGAGCCGGTCGGCCAGGAAGACGCCGCTCGGCGACGCGGAGGCCGCCTCGCAGGTGACCTCCCCCTCGAACTGCGCGACGAAGGGCTCGGTCCCGCCGCGGGGGCTCGCCATGAAGAAGGTGGTCTTCCCCTTCACGGCGCGCGTGTCGCACCGGAGCTCGGCGTCGGTGAGGGTCACCCAGCGCCCCGGCGCGGCGCCGGCGACCGTCGCCGGGACCGGGGAGGCGCCGACCTTCCCGAGCATCGCGACGACCCGGAACGTCGGCACGAGCACGGCCGAGATCCCGAAGACGCCGGCCAGCGCGAGCAGCACGTACGTGAGCTTGCCCATCTCTCCCCCTCGGCGGCGCCCGCGGTCACCGCCAGCTGCGCACGAGCTCCACGAGCGTCCGGACCCCGAAGCCGGTCCCGCCCTTCACCACGTAACCGTACTCCTTCGGCGAGTGGGACGGCCCCGCGATGTCGAGGTGCGCCCAGGGCGTCTCGCCGGCGAAGGCCTGGAGGAAGTGGGCGGCCGCGATCGCGCTGCCCATCCGGTCGCCCGAGTTCTTCAGGTCGGCGCGGTCGGACTTCAGGTTGTCCTTGATCGACTCGGTGAGCGGGAGGCGCCAGACCTCCTCGCCGCCTTCGCGGGCCGCCGCCGCGACCCCCTCCACCACCGGGCCGTCCGGCCCGAAGAGGCCGGCGGTCGTCATGCCGAGCGCCACCATGCACGCGCCGGTGAGCGTGGCGACGTCGACCATCGCCGCGGGCGAGAGCGTCCGGGCCGCCCAGGCGAGCACGTCGCCGAGCACCAGCCGCCCCTCGGCGTCGGTGTTGGTGATCTCGACCGTCTTGCCGTCGAAGGCGCGCAGCACGTCGCTCGGCTTGTACGCGCGGCCGCCCGGCATGTTCTCGCACGCGCCGAAGACGGCGTGGACCGGGAACGGGGGCGCGAGCTCGGCGATCACCTTCATGGCCGCGACGACGGCCGCCGCGCCGGCCATGTCCGTGTGCATCGTGGGCATCGAGTCGGCCGGCTTGAGCGAGAGGCCGCCCGAGTCGAAGGTGAGCGCCTTGCCGACGAGGACGAGCGGCGGCCGCCGGGCCCCCGCGCCCTTCGGGATCCAGCTCAGCTTCACGAGCCGCGGCGGCTCGGCGGAGCCCCGGGTGACGCCGAGGAACATCCCCATCTTCAGCGCCTCGATCTGCTTCGGCCCCTGGACCTCGCAGCGGAGCCCCGCCTCGCGGGCCAGCGCCCGGGCCGCGTCGGCGAGCCGCGCCGGGGTGCAGTCCGCCGGCCCCAGGTTCACGAGGTCGCGGGCCCAGCAGATCGCCTCCGCGAGCGACACGCCGAGCCGGATCGCCTCGCCCACCGACGGGTCGCCCTCGGCGCCCGGCGGCAGGGCCAGCGCGAGCCCCTCCACCTCGTCGCCCTCCGGGGCCTTGTAGGCGTCGAAGCGGTAGAGCCCGAGGAGGGCCCCCTCGACGGCGGCGCGCGCGGCCGGCGCGATCTCGCCCTTCGCGACCGGGACGGCGAAGGCCAGCGTCCGCGCGCGGGCCTTCACGGCCGCGCGGGCGGCGACGCCGGCGGCGGCGCGGAGGGGCTCGAAGCCACAGGCCGGCCACCTCAGGGCCGCCGCCCCGCGCGCCCCCATGCCGAGCAGGAGGATCCGCTCGGCCTTCCCCCGGCCGAGGGTGGGGAGGAGCAGCTGCTGCTCCGGCTTCGCCTCGAACCGCTCGGCCTTCACGGCGGCGAAGAGCGCGCCGCCCAGGGTCCGGTCGAGCGCCGCCAGGGCCAGCTGGCCGCCGTCCTCGAAGTCCTCCGGGAAGACCGGGATCGCCAGCAGGCCGCACGCGATCTCCTGGATCCCCGTCGCCGCCGTGCCGACCTCGCCGCGCTTCGCTCTCGCCATGTCCGCCTCCGGCGCGGCGCGATGGGCGCCGCGATCCGGGGACGATGTAGCACGAAGGGGGGCGCGGCGCCGCCTACCGCGCGCCGCCCTGCACCGCCTCGATGCGGGCCACGGCCTCGGCGGCGTCCGGCGCCCCGCAGGCGGCGGTGCGCTGGACGCGCCCGAAGAGGCCGGTCTTCGTCTCGCGCACCACCTTCGCCGCCTCGCGCAGGGCGGGGAGGGCGGCGGCGTCGCCGATCTCCCCGAGCCGGCGGGCCGCCGCGCGGCGGACGTCGCAGTCGCTCTCGGCGAGCAGGGCGCCGTACACCTGGATCCGGTCGACGCGCTCCTCCGCCCCGAGGTCGCGCGCCAGCGTGACGGCCCGCAGCCTCCGCAGCGGCGTGCCCTCCGCGGTGGCGGCGAGGAGGGCGGGGAGGGCCGCGTCGCCCAGCCGGACGAGGAGGTGGCTGGCCCGGTCCGACGTGGCGCGGTCCTGCCCCAGGTCGTCCATGAGGTTGGCGAGCGCCTCGTCGTCGAGCGGGCCGAGCGCCGCCGCCGCGGCGTACGCCTCGACGGCGGCCGCGCCCTGCCCCGCCGTGCGGTGGAGGACGTGGCCGAGCAGGAGGCGCAGCCCGCGCTCGTCCGGGTAGTGGCCCAGCTCGTGGCGCAGCAGGTCGCGCGCCTCCGCCAGCCTCCCCGCCTCCAGGAGGGCGCGCGCCTCGCCGGGGACCCGGTTGTGGCGGACCGTCAGCGTGCCCCAGACCGCCCCCCCGAGCAGCGCGAGGGCGAGCAGGCTCCACGCGATCCAGGGGCGGCGGCGCACGTGGCCCCAGACCCTGGAGAGCGCGGCGCGCCCCCGCTCCAGCGGATCGGCGGCCAGGGCCCGGAGGGACTCCCATGACTGGCGCGCCTGCGCGCGGAGCCGCGCGAAGTGGAACTCGCGCTCCAGCGTGGGGCTGTGCTCCACGGCCGGCGTGCTGGTGGTGCCGCCGCCGTCGAGGCCGCTCGGCGGCTGGAGGTCGAACGAGGGGCGCACCATCGGCGGCAGCGTGATGGGGCGGCCGGGGGTGAGGGTGGGGGCCGGCGGTGGGGGCGCCACGAAGAGGGGGCCGATCGACGCCGCGAAGTCCGCCTTGAGCGCCGTGGCGCTCGGGTGGCGCTCCGTCAGCTCCTTGGCGCAGGCCCGGGCCACGGCGGCGACGAGCGCGGGGAACTGGGCGAGCTCCGGCCGCTCGTCGGCGATGGACGGCAGCGCCTGGAGCGCGTGGGCCATGATGAGCGCGCGCGGCTCGTTGGGGAGGAAGGGGTGGCGCCCGACGAGCGTCCGCCACGCGATGATCCCGACCGAGTAGAGGTCGGCGCGGCCGTCCACGGCGCCGCCCACCGCCTGCTCGGGGGAGAGGTACTCGGGGGTGCCGACGACCATCCCCGCGGCGGTGGCGTTGGAGCTGCGGGGCTCCAGGAACTTCGCGATCCCGAAGTCGAGGATCTTCACCACCTCGCGCCCGTCGCCCAGCCGCGCGAGGAAGACGTTCTCCGGCTTCAGGTCGCGGTGGACGACGCTGAGCGCGTGGGCGGCCTCCAGCGCCGAGCAGATCTGCCAGAAGATCGGCACCGCGTCCTGGGGGGGCAGCAGCACGTCGCGCCGGAGCCGCTCGAAGAGGCTCTCCCCCTCCAGCAGCTCCATGACGAGGAAGAGGTAGCCCTCGGGGCTGCGCCCGAAGTCGGTGACGCGGACGATGTTCTCGTGCTCGAGCCGCGCCGCGATCTCGGCCTCCTGCCGGAACCGCTCGACGAGATCCTTCGCCGCGGTCAGGTCGGGGCGCATGACCTTGACGGCGACGTCCTTGCGCAGCGGCACGTGGCGGGCGCGGAAGACCGCCCCCATCCCCCCGGTGGCGAGGTGGGCCGTCAGCTCGTACCGCCCGTCGAGCGTGGTGCCGACGAGCAGCCGGGGTTCCCAGGGGGCGGTGTCCGCCTCGATCTGTGGGTTCTCAGCCACGCAACGTTCGATTGTACCGCGGGTAAGGGCGCGGACCGAACGCTACCGGACTGCGGCCGATCGGCGCCGTCCCGTGTTGGCGGGACGGCGCGCGGCGCACTACTCGGGCTTCGCGCCGTGACGGGCGGTGACGACGGTGTGGATCCCGCCGCGCACGTAGAAGTCGCCGATCACCTCGAGCCAGCGCGGCTCGACCGCGCGGACCAGGTCGTCGCAGATGCGGTTGGTGACCGCCTCGTGGAACGCCCCCTCGTCGCGGAAGCTCCAGAGGTAGAGCTTGAGGCTCTTGAGCTCGACGCACCTCGCCGCCGGCACGTAGCGGATGCGGACCGTGGCGAAGTCGGGCTGGCCCGTCATCGGGCAGAGGCAGGTGAACTCGGGGCACTCGAACGAGATCTCGAAGGGGCGCTCCGGCTTCGGGTTCGGGAACGTCTCGAGGTCGCGGCTGGGCTTCGAAGGCATGGCGGCGGACGTTTAGCCTCTTTGGGCGCGGTGGCGCAAGCTGCGGCGGGGTGGGGCGGCGCCGGTTAAGCAAGCAGGCATGGACTGGACCACCCGCCACTGCGTGCCGTGCGAAGGGGGCGTCCCGAAGATGACGCCCGAGGCGGCCGGCGAGGCGCTGCGCGCGCTCGACGGCTGGGACGCCCAGGAGGGCGCGACGCGCATCCACAAGCACTACCGCTTCCGCGACTTCAGCGAGGCGATGCGGTTCGTCGACGCCATGGCCTGCCTGGCGGAGGGCGAGGGGCATCACCCCGACTTCCGGGTCCACTACGACACCGTGGACGTCGAGCTCTGGACCCACGCGATCGGCGGGCTGTACGACAACGACTTCATCCTCGCCGCGAAGCTGGACGCGCTCCCCGAGGCCGCGGCGGCGCGGGGGCCGCGGGCGGACGCCCACTGAGCGACATCGGTCGCTTCACCTGAGGGGCGACCTGAGGCACACTCCGGGCCTCTGGAGGAACCCCACATGAAGACGCTCGCCAGCGCGGCCCTCGCGGCCCTCCTCGCCTCGGGTCCCGCCCTCGCGGACGCGCCCGCGCCCGCGCCCGCCGCGGGGGCGCAGGCGGCCCCCACCGCGAAGCCCAGGGAGGGGCTCAGGCCCGCCGGGAAGAAGGGCGCGGCCGCGAAGGATGCGAAGGACGCGCCCAGGCCGGCGCACGAACCGAAGGAAGCGCCTTGCGAGCCAGTGAAGCCCTGTCCGATCGAATGAGCCGCCGCCCCGCCCTGGCCGCCGCCGCGGCGCTCGCGGTGGCTGGCATGGCCCTCTCCGTCCTGCTCACGCGGCAGCACGCGTCGGCGCACGCCGGGATCGCGAGCGCGTGCAACATCAACGCGTTCGTGAACTGCGACCGGGTCGCCACCAGCCGCTGGTCGGTCTTCCTCGGGCTGCCCGTGGCGGTCTGGGGCATCTTCGGCTACGGGCTCGCGCTCGGGCTCTCGGGGTTCGGCCTCGCCGGCCGGCGTCCTCACCCGACGTGGCCGGCGGGCTTCCTCTTCGCCACCGCGTCCGTCGCCGCCGCCGTCGCCGTCACGCTGGCGCTCGTCTCCGAGGTGGCGATCGGCGCCCTCTGCCTCTACTGCGCGGGCTCCTGGCTCGTCTCGTTCGGCCTCCTGGCGGCCGCCTGGCGGGCCTGCCGGCCCGAGGGGATCCGCGCCGCGCTGCGGGCCGACTTCGCGCTCCTCGGCGTGCGCCCGGGGCGCACGGCCGCCTTCGCCCTCGCGGCGGCCGCCCTCGTCGTGATCGCCGCGAAGGCGCAGCCGAGGTACTGGGACAAGCCGCCTCCGCCGGCCGCGCCGATCCGGCTCGCGCCCGGCGCCGTCCCCGGCGTCGGCGCGCCGGCGGCGGGCCGGTCGGTGGTCGTCGAGTTCAGCGACTACGAGTGTCCCTTCTGCGCCAAGGCGCACAAGGAGCTCCGCGCGCTCCTCGCCGCGCGCCCCGACGTCACGCTCGTGAAGCGACACTTCCCGCTCGACACCGCGTGCAACCCCGTCATGAAGCGGCCGCTGCACGAGCGGGCCTGCGCGCTCGCCCGCGCCGCGATCTGCGCGGAGGCCCAGGGGCGGTTCGCGGAGATGGACGACGCCCTCTTCGAGAACCAGGGCGCGAAGCGGCCGGTCGACGAGCTCGCGTCCTCGCTCGGGCTCGACCTGCCGCGCTTCCGGGCCTGCCTCGCCGACCCCGAGACGAGCCGCCGTCTCTCGAGCGACATCGCGACCGGGATGCAGGTCGGCCTGCGGGCGACGCCGACCTACGTGGTGGACGGCGTCCAGTACACCGGCTCGCTCCCCGCGAGCGCGCTGCCCCCGCCGCGTCCCTGACCCGCGCGGGGTGACCTGCGCGCCCGGGGTCGTCGCCACCCGCGCGCGCCAGGCCCGCCCCAAGGGCTCGCCCCGCCTGACGCCGGTGCGCCGCGCGCGCGGAGCGAGCACCTTTGGATCAAACGGTCGTTCGGCGCGGGGCAGGCCGCGCCTTGCGCCGCCGCCGTCAGCTCGGGTCCGCGTGTCGTCGGCGGAGACCCCCCGCGGCCAGAGGGGGTCATCATGGCCCAGCGTCCACGTAACGTCCGACACGGTGCGCTCCACGCGCTCGTCCTCCTTGCATTCGCGGCCTGCGGATCGACCGACCCCCCGGGCGAGGTCGGGGCTCCCGTGGAGGCCGGCGGCGAGCTGCGCCTCCCGAAGACCTTCTCCGCGGTCATCGAGCCCACCGGCCCCCACGCGGTCCTGCCGACCGAGGGCTTCGGGCTGGCGGTGGCCGTCTCCGGCGCGCGCGTCGCCGTGGCCGACTTCCACGACTGGGAGTACGCCGGCCTCGCCTTCCCGCACGTCGACACCTTCGAGCTGGTGGGCGGCGTCGCGGTCCCGGCCGGGAAGCTCCCGGCGACCGGCTTCGCGGAGCACCCCTGCTTCGGCGAGGCGATCGCGCTCGACGGCGAGCTGCTCGCGATCGGGGAGCCGTGCGCCGCGGGAGGCGACGGGGTGGTGCACTCCTACGCGTGGGACGGCCGCGCGTGGGTGGAGGAGCCCCCGCTCGCCCCGCCGGCGGGGGCGGTGGGCGCGCGCTTCGGCGCCACCCTCGCGATGGCGGCGAACCGCATGGTCGTGGGGGCCCCGTTCGCGCCGGCGGTGGTGCCAGGCGGAGCGGAGACCTGGGGCGTGGGGGCGGCGTACGTCTTCTCTCGCTCCGGCGGCGGCTGGCAGCCCGACACACGCCTCGCGCCGAGCGACGGCCTCTTCGGCGACACCTTCGGGGCGGCGCTCGGGATGGAGGCCTCCCGGATCGCGGTGGCCTCGCCGGGGCGCTGGAACGGTGACGCCGCCTGGAACCCGCTGGGACCCAACGGCAAGGTCTACGTCTTCGAGCTCCAGGGAGGGTCGGCGTGGAGCGAGGCCGCGGCGCTCGTCTTCGCGGGCGGCCGGCCCGGGGAGTGGATCGGCAGGACCCTCACCCTCTGCTCCGGTGCGATCTTCGCAGGGGGCGACCTGCAGCAGTGGCCCGCCGTCCACGCGCTTCGGCTCGGGCCGGGCGGCTGGACGGAGGGGGATCTCGACGATCCCTCGCTGCCCGGCTCCTGCTGGGTCGACGACCCCTCGCAGCCCAACAACTGCCGCGTGGACCAGCTCGCGTGCGACGGCTCCCTGCTCGTGGTCGGGATGCCCTTCGCCAACGGGTGGATCGGCACCGCGCGCACGTACGAGAAGCTCGGCGGCGCCTGGAGGCCGAAGGGCGAGATCGCCGGGGCGGCCGCCGGGGATCGGGCCGGCCACGCGGTCGCCGTGGACGGCAGCGTGATCGCCGTCGGGATCCCGTCCGCCGTCGTGGACGGCAGGGCGGTGGGGATCGTCCGGGTGCAGCGCTTCTAGGACGCGGGGCGCGCCGGCCGGGCGAGCGGCTCGGCGCGGCGCTCCACGTGGAAGGAGCCGACCATCGCGGCGAGGTCCTCGGCCTGCGCCGAGAGCTCGGCGGCGGCGGAGCTCGACTGCTCGGCGCTGGCGGCGTTCTGCTGCGTCACCCGGTCGACCGCCTCGACGTTCCGGCGCACGCCGCCGATCGCCTCGGCCTGGGCGCGGGCGGCCCCGTCGATCCGGCCGACCAGCGCCGTCGCCTCGGCCACGGTCGCGGCGATCTCCGCGAGGGTCGTCGCCACCTGCCGGCTCGTCTCCTCGCCCTCCGCGACCTGGCGGACCGACTCGCGGATCAGCCCCTCGGTGCGGGCGGCCGCGGCCTTGGAGCGGAGCGCGAGCGAGCGGACCTCCTCGGCGACGACGGCGAAGCCGCGCCCGGCCTCGCCCGCGCGCGCGGCCTCGACGGCGGCGTTGAGCGCCAACAGGTTGGTCTGGAAGGCGATCTCGCTCATGTCCTTGAGGATGAGGCTCGTCCCCTCGGCGGCCTGGCGGACCCGCCCCATCGTGCCGGTCATCCGCTCGATCGAGGAGGCCCCGCCGGTCGCCGCCGCGTCGGCGGCCTTCGTCCGGGCGGAGGCCTCCTGCGCCGACGCCGCCGACTGCACCGCCTCCGCGGCGATCGCCTCGAGCTCCGCGCTCGTCCGCTCGACGGCGTGGGCCTGCGCGGAGGCGCCGTCCGCGACCGAGTGGGCCCCGGCCGCGATCTGCTCGGCGGCGCGCGCGACGCCCTCCACGGCCTCGGCCACCTGGCGCAGCGCGCCCTGGAGCGAGCCCGCGGTCGCGTTGATCGCCTCCGCGAGCCGCGCGTGGTCCCCGCGCCAGTCGGTCCGGGCGCGGACCGAGAGGTCGCGGCGCGCCAGCGCCTCGAGGACGCGCGTCGCCTCCTCGACCGGCGCCACCACCGCGTCGAGCGTCTCGTTGAGCCCCTCGATGACCTTCGCCCAGTCGCCGCGGTACCTCCCGACGTCGGCGCGGGCGCCGAGCCTCCCGTCCACCGCGGCCTGCGTCAGGGCGCGCGCGTCGGCGGCGAGCGCGTGGAGGTTGCCGCGCAGCAGGTCGAGCCGCTCGTTGGCGACCGCCTGCTTGCCCGGGAGCGGCGCGAGCACCGGCCGGAAGTCGCCGTGGGCGTAGGCCCCGAGGATCTCGAGGATCTGGAGGAGGTTCCGGACGTGCATCGCGACCGCCTCGTTCACTCCCTCGGCCATCCGGCGGAAGATCCCCTGGAAGCGGGCCGCCGCGATCGCGGCGTCGAGGTCCCCGGTCGCCTGCGCCTCCGTCATCGCCTCCATGCCGTGCACCACGCCGCCGATCGTCTCGCCGAGGTGGTTCACGTTGCGGCGGAGCGGCTCGAACTCGCCGGGCCACGGCGCCGCGATCGGCGGCGGGAGCTCGCCGCGCGCGACGGCGTCGATCCGCGCCGCCGCCTCGCGCAGCGGCTGGACGATCCCGTCGAGGGTGGCGTTGAGCCCCTCGGCCACCTTGCGGAACTCTCCCGCGTGGAGGGCCGGGTCGATCCGGGCGTCGAGCCGGCCGTGGCGCGCGGCCTCGGCGAGCCGCTGGACGCCGTGGACCAGCGCGGCGACGGAGCCGATGGCCAGGTTGAGGCGGTCCCGGAGCTGCGCGCACTCCCCGGTGCAGTCGGTCTCCACCGGCGGCGGCATCTCGCCCCTCGCCAGCGCCCCCACCGCCTCCATCGTCTGGGTGAAGGGCCGCTGGAACGAGGCCATCGTGTCGTTGATCCCCTCGATCACCGGCCAGAACGTCGGGCCGACCGTCTCCGGATCCGCGCGGGCCGAGAGCGATCCGCGCGCGACCGAGTCGGCGAGGCGCCGCGTCTCCGTCTTGAGGGCGCGGACCTGGCCGCGGACCGACCGGAGGACGACCCAGGCGGCGCCCCAGAGGAGGAGCGCCACCGCCGCCGTGAAGGCGCCGACCTGCACGAGCTGCCCGCGGACGGCGGCCCGGACCTCCTCGAGGTAGACGCCCGAGCCGACGACCCAGCCCCAGGGGGCGTACTCCCTCACGAACGAGACCTTCGGGACGGGCTCCTGGCCGCCCGGGAGCGGCCACTCGTAGTCGACGTAGCCCCCGGCCGGCGAGCCTCGCACGACCTTCGCGAACTCGACGAAGAGCCGCTTGCCGCGGGGATCGCGGTACTCGCCGAGGGGCTTGCCGTCGAGCTCGGGCATGAACGGGTGCATCACCATCCGCGGCTCGGTGTCGCTCACGAAGACGTACTCGTTGCCGTCGTACCGGAGCGCCCTCAGCAGCGCGAGCGCCTCGCGTCGCGCGTCCGCCTCGGCCAGCTCGCCGCGGGCGGCCCGCTCCCCCTGCCGCGCCAGGATCCCGTGGGCGACGTCGACGACGGCCCGGACCCGGGCCTTCCGCTCCGCCGTCATCTGGCGCTCGAGGACGCGTACCGAGTGGGCGGCCAGCGCGAGGAGGCAGGCGAGCCCGACGCCGATCACGAGGCGCAGGCGGGTCACGATGCGAAACGACTGGAGCCACTTCAGCATGAAGCCACTCCTCGCCGGCGAGGGCGCCGCCCTGATTCGAACCCCGGAGCGTACACCGTCAGCGGTCGCCCCCGGACGTCCCGTGAACGGGTGACGACGGGTGAACGACCCCGACGACCCGCTTGCGCGCCTCCTCGACCCAGAGGACGAGGCTCGCGGCGAGGACGACGCCCGCGAGGTCGAGCGGTGGGAGCGGGACGGTGTGGAACGCCCGCCCCAGCGGCTCCCAGTAGATCACGGCGAGCTGCAGGGCGATCGAGAGCGCGAGGCCGCCGAGCAGCCACGGGTTCCGCCGCAGGGGGTTGCGGAACGCGCTGCGCCGCTCGGTGCGGCAGTTGAGCAGGTTGAACCACTCGCAGACGGCGAGCAGCGTGAAGGTCGCGGTCCGCACCCGCTCGAAGGGCAGCCCCAGCCGGAGGCCGGCGGCGAACCAGCCGAAGGTGACCAGCGTGATCGTGGCGCTCATGAGGGCCATGCGCGGGAGGAGCCCGTCGCCGAGGAGCTGGACGGAGGGGCGGATCGGCGGCCGCTGCATCTCGTCCCCCTCGGCCGGCTCCATGCCGAGGTTCACCGTGATGGTCCCCTCGGTCACCACGTTGTTCCAGAGGATCTGGACCGCGGGGAAGGGGAGCGGGTAGCCGAGGAGGAGCGCCGAGAGGAGCACCAGCACCTCCGCCAGCCCGGTGGAGAGGAGCAGGAGGAGGGCCTTGCGGACGTTCCGGTAGACGACGCGCCCCTCTGCGACCGCGTCCACGATGGTGGCGAAGTGGTCGTCGGTGACCACGATGGCGGCCGCCTCCTTCGCCACCTCCGTGCCGGTGCGCCCCATCGCGACGCCGACGTCGGCGCGCACGAGCGCCGGGGCGTCGTTGACGCCGTCGCCGGTCATCGCCACGACCTGGCCGCTCCGCTGCAGCGCCTCGACGATCCGGAGCTTCTGGGAGGGGGCGACGCGGGCGAAGACCGCGGTCGTGGCGACGGCGCCGTCCAGCTCGGCGTCCGCGAGCCGCGCCAGCGCCGCGCCGTCGAGCGCCCCGTCCCCCTCCGCCATCCCGAGCGCCCGGGCCACGGCGAGCCCCGTGGCCGCGTGGTCGCCGGTGACCATGACCGGGCGGATGCCGGCGCTGCGGCAGCGGGCGACCGCCTCGCGCGCCTCCGGTCGCGGCGGGTCCTCCTGCCCCACGAGGCCGAGCAGCGTGAGCCGCCCGGCGAGCCGCTCGAAGCCGGCGCCGTCGAGGGGGAGCGGCTCCGCCTCCGCGAAGGCGAGCACGCGCAGCGCGTCGGCCGCCATCCGCTCGGACGCCGCGAGGACGCCGCCGCGCGACCCCGCGTCGAGCGGCCGCCGCCCCTCGCGGCCGCGGAGGGAGGCGCAGAGCGGGAGCAGCGCCTCGGGCGCCCCCTTCACGACCGTCCGCCCGCCGCCCGGCCCCCCGTGGGCGGTGGCCATGAGCCGCGCCCCGGCGTCGAAGGGGATCTCGCCGATGCGCGGGTGGAGGGCGCGGACCGCCTCGGGATCGATCCCGCCCTTCCGGGCGAGGGAGAGGAGCGCGGCCTCGGTGGGATCGCCGAGCGCGCGCCAGCGAGGATCGTCGTCGCCGGGGGGGACGAGCGCGGCGTCGTTGCAGAGCGCCGCGGCCTCGAGGAGCGCGCGCAGCGCCGGGTCGTCGCCGGCGGTCCCCGGGCGCCCGCCCTCGAGGATCCGCCCGGCCGGCTCGTACCCCACCCCCTCGACGCGCAGGTCGCGCCCGTCGAGCCGCACCGCGACCGCGGTGTTCTCGCCGCGGGTGAGCGTCCCCGTCTTGTCGCTGCAGATGACGGTGGTGGAGCCGAGCGACTCGACGGCGGCGAGCCGACGGACGATCGCGCGGCGCCTCGCCATCCGCTGCATGCCGGCGGCGAGCCCGACGGTCATCGCGACCGGCAGCCCCTCCGGGACCACCGAGACGAGCTGGCTCACCGCGACCATGAAGATCTCGACGAGCGGGATCCCCCGCAGGAGCCCGACCGCGAAGACGAGGGCGAAGATCGCGAGGGCGAGGAGCACGAGCACGCGCCCGAGCTGGGCGACCCGCCGCTCGAGCGGGGTGGGCGGCGTCTCCGTGGCCCGGGTCAGGGCCGCGACGCGCCCGAGCTCGGTGCCGCTCCCGGTGGCGACGGCGACGGCGCGGACCCGGCCCGACGCGAGGTGGGTCCCGGCGTGGAGCATCGACCAGCGGTCGCCGAGGACCGCCTCGGCGGGGGCCGGCGCCGCCCGCTTCTCCACCGGCTGCGACTCGCCGGTGAGGACCGCCTCCACCGCCTCGACCCGGCTGGCGTCGAGGACGCGCGCGTCGGCGGGCACGGCGTCGCCCGCGGCGAGGAGGAGCACGTCGCCGGGGACCACGTCGGCGGCCGCGAGGTCGCGCGGCTCTCCGTCCCGCAGCGCCCGGGTGCGGAGGGCGGTGAGCCGGCGGAGCGCCCGCATCGAGCGCTCGGCGCGCCCCTCCTGGAAGGTGCCGATGATCGCGTTCACGAGGAGGATCGCGCCGATGACGACGGCGTCCCCGCGCTCGCCGACGGCCACCGCGATGGCGGCGGCGACGACGAGCAGGTAGATGAGCGGGCTCGCGAACTGTCGCGCGAAGACGAGGAGGAGCGAGGCGCGCCTCCCCTCCGGAAGGGCGTTCGGGCCGTGTCGGGCGAGCCGCCGGGCGGCCTCCTCGCCGCTGAGGCCATCGGGGGTCGCCTCGATCGCCGCGAGCACCTCCGCGCCCTCGAGCGCGTGCCACGCCTTCTCCGCCGCCGGCTCGGCCATCGGGTCTCCGGCGTCGAGGCTGTCGCCGAACGCCGGTCCGGTCAACAGGCGGGCGCCGCCCCTCGCGGGGGGCGGCGATTTCCCGTAACCTTCACCCATGGAACGCCGCCTGCTCTTCGTCGCCCTGCTCTCGGCCGCCGCGTGCCGCACCGTCCCGGTGGCCGCGCCGCCTCCGCCTCCGCCCCCGCCTCCCCGGCCGCTCGTCGCCGCCCACGCCCCGGTCCCGCGCGTCGCGCTCGTCCTGGGCGGCGGCGCCGCGCGGGGCTTCGCCCACGTCGGCGTGCTGCGGGCGCTGGAGCAGGAGAAGATCCCGATCGACCTCGTCGTCGGCACGAGCGTCGGCAGCCTCATCGGCGCCCTCTACGCCGCGGACCGGAACAGCTTCGAGCTGGAGTGGACGGCGTTCCAGCTGGAGAAGGAGGACCTCTTCGACTACGGCGTCATGAACGTCGTGACCGGCATGAGCTTCGCGGCCGGCGACCGGCTGGAGCGGTGGCTCACCGAGAAGGTCCGGGTCAAGAACATCGAGGACATGAAGGTCCCGTTCGCCGCCGTCGCCACCGACCTCAACTGGGGGAGCAAGGTGGTCATCGACCGCGGGCCGGTCGCGCGCGCCGTCCGGGCGTCGAGCGCCATCCCGGGCGTCTTCCCGCCCGTGCAGCACATGGGGAAGATCCTGGTGGACGGCGGCGTCTCGGACAACATCCCGATCTCCGTGGCGCGCCAGAAGGGGGCGGACCTCGTCGTCGCCGTCGACATCTCCGAGGATCTCGGCAACACCAACATCAAGAACGTCGTGGACGTGGTGCTGCAGGCGACCAACATCATGTTCGCCCTGAACGTCGAGCACTCGAAGCGCGGCGCCGACGTCCTCGTGACGCCGAAGATCGGCGACGTCGGCATGCTCGACTTCACCCAGAAGAAGCGCTGCATGCAGGCGGGCATCGACGCCGGCCGCGCGGCCATCCCCACGATCCGCAAGGCGATCGAGGAGTGGCAGGCGCGGAAGGTGGCGGGCGGGGCGGCGGCCGCGCCGCGCGGGTAGCCTACTCCCCCGAGGTCCAGACCTCGGGGGCGGCCGGCTCCTGCAGGAGCCGGCGCGCGGCGTCGACCGCCTCGAACGTCCCGGCGAGCGCGAGGACGTCGCCGGCGGCGAGCCGCTCCTGGGCGCTGGGCGCGACGATCCCCTCCTCCCCCCGGGCGATCGCGAGCACCGTGGCGCCGGTGGTGCCGCGCAGGTCGAGCTGGGCGAGGGTCCTGCCGGCGGCCGCGCTCCCCTCGCGGAGCCGCACCGGGACCGGCTCGCCGAGCCCCGGCAGGAGCCGGCGGACGCGGTCGAGCGTCTCCTCGTCGGAGACGGGGCGACCGCTGCGCGCCCCCGACGCGAGCGCCTCCGCGACGACGAGCGCCCCGGCGCGGACGTGCCCCTGGAGGTTGGCCGCGCTGCGCCAGAAGGCGATCCCGAGGAGGAGGAGCACGGCGGCGAGGGCGTACGCCCCCCCGGGTCCGCCGAGGAACGGCTGCGTCACCGCGACGACCGGGATCCCGACGAACAGGAGCACGCCGATCTGGAGCGTGACGACCAGCGCGCGCCGCGGGGCCGCGGCGAGGTCGGTGACCCCGCCGCGCGCCTGGGGGAGCGCGGCCACGGCGAGGGTGGAGGCGAGCCGCCGGGAGACCCGGATCACGCCGGCCGCGAAGGGGGCCATCAGCGCGACGCCGGCGGCGACGACGAGGGCCCTCGACCCCCACCGGCCGACGCCGGCGACCGCCGCGAGGCGCGGCGCCGCCGCGCGCACGGCGACGGCGGTGCCGATCACGATCCCGGCGACGGCGCCCGCGTCGAGGGCGAGCGCCAGGGCGAGGCGGCGGATCCGGGCGCCGTGGCTCGCGGGGTGGCGCGACGACCGGATCCGCTCGATCCAGCTCGCGTAGAGCGACGCGTAGGTCTGGAGCGGGCGCGGCATCCAGCGGTCGACGGCGCGCGCGACGTCGCCCGACCCGCGGATGAACCACGGGGTGGTCAGGGTGGTGACGGCGGAGACCGCGACGGCCACGGCGTAGAGGACCTGGGACGTCGCGCCGAGGGAGCGGCCGAGGGCGGCGATGATGAAGGAGAACTCGCCGATCTGGGCCAGCGTCAGGCCGGCGGTCACCGCGCTCGCGACGCCGGCGCCGGTGACGAACGCCCCGGCCGCGACGCCCGCGACCTTGCCGACGAGGACGACCGCCGTGAGCACCGCCACGGCGGGGAGGTGGCCGGCGACGAGGCGGGGATCGAGCTCCATGCCGACCGACACGAAGAAGACGGCGGCGAAGACGTCGCGGACCGGCAGGACGAGCGGCTCGATCCGGTGGGCCTGGCCGGACTCGGCCACGAGCACCCCGGCGACGAAGGCGCCGAGGGCCGTGGAGTAGCCGGCCGCGCGGGCGAGGAGGGCGGCGGCGAAGCAGAGGCCGATGCTCACGACGAGCGTCGTCTCGGGCCGCTCGAGCCGGACGACCGCGCGGACGAGGCGGGGGACGAGCGCGATCCCGGCGGCCACGAGCGCGAGCAGGAAGGCGACGAGCTTCCCGACGGTCTGCGCCACCTGGCCCGCGCTCGTGCCGGCGCCGGCGCCGACCGCGGTGAGGGTCGCGAGGAGCGCGACGGCGGCGACGTCCTCGGCGAGGAGGATCCCGATCACGAGGTCGCGCTTCGGCCCGCGGACGCCCTGCTCGTCGAAGGCCTTCGCGACGATCGTGGTGGAGGAGATCGCCACGACGCCGCCCGCGAACAGGCACTCGATCGCCGACCACCCCATCGCCCGGCCGGCGGCGTAGCCGAGCAGGAGCATGAGGCTGACCTCGACCAGGGCGGTGAGGCCCGCGGTCGGCGCGACCGCGATCAGCTTGCGGAGGCTCAGGTCGAGCCCGAGGGCGAACATCACCAGGATGACGCCCAGCTCCGAGAGCGTCCGGACGACCTCGGGGTCGGCGACCACGGCGAGCGCGACGTTCGGCCCGACGAGCACGCCGGCGAGGACGTACCCGAGCACCACGGGCAGCCGCAGGCGCTGGAAGAGGACGGTGGTCACCGCGGCGGCGCCGAGGACCACCGCCAGCGCCCCGAGGAGGTCGCGCGCGGCGTGCATCCCTGCCCATTAGCACGCGGGAGGGGGCCGGGCCCCCGCTCCCGCGGGGGCTCAGCGCGCCAGCGCGGCGGAGGGGATGCCGAACGCGTTCCGGTAGGGGTCGCCGCCGCCCGCGTCCCGGCCCCGCTCCGGCTCCCCGACCCTCGGGAGGTAGTCGGGCTCCTCGACGTACACGGTGGTCTTCCCGTCGACGTCGTAGGCGAGCTGCCCGATGCAGGCCGCCGCCTCGGTGCGCAGCGCGTCCACCTTCCCGCGGGCGATCGCGATCTTGGAGTACTCGATCATCACCGACTCGTCGCGCGTGGCGATCGCCTCGGCGAGGCTCACCTCCGCGTTCTCCGCGGCCGTGACGAGCGCCTTGATGCGCGCGAGCCGTTCGTCGGCGCACAGGAGCTTCACGAGATCCTTCTCCACCCGGGCGTCCTCGACCCGGGACAGGACCTCCTCGAGGCCGCGGCGGATGCGGGCGAGCTCCGCGTCCGCGCGCGCCATGAGCTCCTTCCCGTTCAGGGCCAGGTCGGTGCGCGCCGGCTGCGTGGGGGCCGCCGCGGTCTCCTGCCCCGCGGCGGCGGGCTGGGCTCCGGAGAGGAGCGCGAGGAGCGGGGCGAGCAGGGTCATGGTGCCGGAACCGTCGAGGGGCTCCCGACAATCCTCGGTCCGCCCCGACCCGCACGCAAGGTCCCACCCGGTGGCTCAGTCGAAGGACGCCCCACATGAGGGGCACCGGCGCGTCCGCTCCACCTCGGTCGGGTTGGGCCGGGCCGCCGACCCGGGCCGCTCGCCGCGCCGCCAGAGCGACGCGCCGCACGCGGGGCAGCGGGGGACGACGAGCGTCAGCACGAAGACGCCGAGCGCGAGGCCGGGGACGAACATCCCGGCCGCGGCGCGGGGATCCCTGGCGGCGATGCCGGCCAGCGCGGCGACGCCGACGGCGGTGGTGAGCACCCAGGGGAGGTAGCGGCGCGCGGCGCGCGCCCGCTGGAGCTCACGCTCGACCTGGTCGAATCGGATGCGCTTCGTCATGGCGCGGGGAGAGTACCCTCCGTCGACCCCCGGATTCCACGGGGTCCCGACCGCTGCGGCGCGTGGTACGGTCCATGCCGCTGCAATGGCCCCACCCCGATCCCATCGTCGCCCGCGCGTCGAGGTCCGCCGCACCGCGCGCGGGCTGGAGCTGCGCGTCGACGGCACGCTCGCCTCGAACCACCCGGCCGGGGGGCAGGGGAGCGGCCCGGTCTGGGACGCGCTCGCGCTGCCGCTCCTCGCCCTCCCGCCCGCGCGGCGGCGGAACCTGCTCGTCCTCGGCCTCGGCGGCGGCAGCGTGGTCCGGACCCTGCGCGCGCTCGCGCCGGCGGCCCGGATCGTCGGCGTGGAGATCGATCCGGACGTCGTCGCGGCCGCGCGCGGCCACCTCGGGCTCGACGCGCTGGGCGTCGAGGTGGTGCTCGACGACGCCCTCGGCGCGCTCCGCGCCGAGCGGCGCCGCTTCGACGTCATCGTGGAGGACGTCTTCGTGGGGCCCGTGCGGACGGTCCGCAAGCCGCCCGGCTTCCCCGAGCCGCTCCTCGCCCTCGCCCGGCGGCGCCTCGCTCCCGGGGGGCTGCTCGTCTGCAACACCATCCACGAGGGGCCGCAGGTGGCCCGCGCGCTCCGCGCGCACGCCCCCGCGCTCCTCGCGATCCACGTGCGCGGGTACTGGAACCGGATCCTCGTGGGGGGGCCCACGATCGACGCCGCCGCGCTCCGGCGCGCCGCCGCGCGCGAGCGGGTCCTCTCGGCGAGCCTCCCCGCCCTGGCGATCCGCCGCTCGCGCCTCGGGGAGCGCCCCGCGTGAGGGCGCCCTTCCGCGCGCGCGTCGACTTCCCGGGCCTGGGCCCCCTCGGCTTCGAGCGCCCGGTCGACGTGATCGAGGCGCGCGCCCCCGGCGAGGTCCCGCGGGTCCTCCACGCCGTCGAGCGCGCCGCCCGCGACGGGCTCTGGGCGGTCGGCCACGTCGCCTACGAGGCCGCGCCGGCCTTCGACCCGGCGCTCCGGGCGCACCCCCCGCAGCCCGGGCCGGTCGCCGTCTTCGGCCTCTTCGAGCGGCCCGTCCCGCTCCCCCCGCCGTCCCCGGGGGCGCTGGGTCCGCTCGTCCCCGAGATCGACCGGGGGGAGCACGCGCGCGGCGTCGCCGCCATCCGGGAGGCGCTGGCGGCGGGCGGCGCGTACCAGGTCAACCTCACCTTCCGGCTGCGGGGGCGGTTCGAAGGGGATCCCCTCGGCCTCTACGAGCGGCTCCTGCGCGGCCAGGGGGAGTGCCACGGCGCCTGCGTCGTCGCCGGGGAGCGCGCCGTCGTGTCGGCGTCGCCGGAGCTCTTCTTCGAGCGGCGTGGGGACGCGGTCCTCGCGCGGCCGATGAAGGGGACGCGCCCGCGCGGGCGCTTCGCCGAGGAGGACGCGCGCTTCGCGGACGAGCTCCGGGCCAGCGAGAAGGAGCGCGCCGAGAACGTGATGATCGTGGACCTGCTGCGGAACGACCTCGGGCGCGTCGCCGTCCCCGGGTCGGTCCGGGCCACAGACGTCTTCCGCGTGGAGCGCTACCGGACGGTTCACCAGCTGGTGTCGACGGTGGAGGCGCGCGTCGCGCCCGGCGTCGGGCTGGCGTCGCTCTTCGGCGCCCTCTTCCCGTGCGGATCGGTCACCGGGGCGCCGAAGGTGGCGGCCACCGGGATCATCGCCGGCCTGGAGCGGAGCCCGCGCGGCGCCTACTGCGGCGCGGTCGGCGTCGTCCGCCCCGGCGGGGACGCCGCCTTCAGCGTGGCCATCCGCACCGTCGAGCTCGACCTCGCCTCCGGCGCGGCGGCGTGCGGCGTGGGCGGCGGGATCACCTGGGGCTCCGACGCCGGGGACGAGTGGCGCGAGGCGCTCGCCAAGGGGGAGTTCCTCCTGGCGGACGACCCCGGGATCGCGCTGGTGGAGACGCTGCGGCTCGAGCGCGGCGCGTACCCGCTGCTCGAGCGCCACCTCGCCCGGCTCGCGGAGTCCGCGCGCCACCTCGGGCTCGCGGTCGATCCGGCCGCGGCGCGCGCGGCGCTGGCGCGCCAGGCCGCGGAGAGCGCGGGGGCGTCTCGCCGCGTGCGGCTGGTCGCGAGGGCGGACGGGATCGAGGCCGGCTCGGCGCCGCTGCCCGAGCCGGCCACGGCGCCGCTCCCCGTCGCGCTCGCGCGCCGTCCCGTCTCCCGGTGGGACCGCCGCCTGTTCCACAAGACGACGCGGCGCGAGCCCTACGAGCTCCGCCGCGCCGAGGTCCCCGGGACCTTCGACGTGATCCTCTGGAACGAGGAGGGGGAGCTGACCGAGCTCACCATCGGCAACCTCGTGGTGGAGCTGGACGGCGTCCAGGTCACGCCGCCGCGCGAGTGCGGGCTGCTGGCCGGCGTGATGCGCGCGGAGCTGCTCGCGCGCGGGGAGGTGCGCGAGGCGACGCTGCGCGCCGGGGACCTGGCGCGGGCGACGCGGCTCTGGCTCGTGAACGCGGTGCGCGGGCGGGTGCCGGTGCGGCTGGTGGGCTAGGAGAGGATCCGCCCGTCGACCGCGACGACCACCTCGCGGAGCGGGACGTCGCGCCCCGACGCGGCGATCGCCTCGCGCGCGAGGCGCGAGATCCCGCCGCAGCACGGGACCTCCATCCGCACGACGGTCACGCTCCGCACGCCGCCCTCGGCGACGATCGTCGCCAGCTTCCCCGCGTACGGGCCGACGTCGTCGAGCTTCGGGCAGCCCACGACCACCGCCCTTCCGGCGAGGAAGTCGTCGTGGAAGCGGGCGTACGCGAAGGGGACGCAGTCGGCCGCCACGAGGAGGTCGGCGGCCCGGAACCACGGCGCCCGGGGCGGGACGAGGTGCAGCTGGACGGGCCACTGGCCGAGCCGGCTCCGGCCGGACGCGGGGGGCGCGCCCGCGTCGGGGGGCGCGCCGGTCCCGAGGGTCATGGGGCGGGAGCCCGGGCAGCCGCCGCCCTGCGCGCCCGTCCCGCCCGCGAGGACGGAGAGGCGCGCGCGGCCCGGCGCGCGCGGCGGGGGTGCGCTGGCGGCGTGGGGGGCCGCGAGGTGCGCCTTGACGGCCCCCTCGTCGAACGCCTCCGCCTCGCGCTCGACGACGGTGAGCGCGCCCCGGGGACACTCGCCCAGGCAGGCCCCGAGCCCGTCGCAGAGCACCTCGCCCACGAGGCGCGCCTTTCCGTCGCGGATCGCGATCGCCCCCTCGGCGCAGGAGGGGACGCACTGCCCGCAGCCATCGCACTTCGCCTCGTCGATCTCCACGATCTTCCTGAGCATGAGCGCGTCTTCATAGCGGGGCGCGGGGCCGGGATCGAGCCCCGACGCGCGACAACGTCCGCTTGCAGGCGCTTTCCTCCCCACGATCGGGCGTTTACCCGTGCTATTCCACGGTTGGCCGAACCGGAGTCCGGAGGAACCCGAGATGAGACTCACTGCCCTCGCCGCCGCATCGCTCCTCTCCGCCTGCGCTGGAACCGGGGGGCCGGCGGCGACCGCCAGGTCCGAGGTCGATCCGGCCGAGCTCGCCGATCGCTGCGGCCGCGGCTACTCGACCGCCTGCCGGGAGCTCGGGCGCGCCCACTTCCTCGGCGACGGCGTGGACCAGGACGATCGGCTCGGGGCGGCGCTGCTCACCAAGGCGTGCGAGATCGGGGACCCCGGCGGGTGCGGCGAGCTGGCGGTCCTCTTCGCGGTGGGGCGCGGCCTCCCGCAGAGCGACGGGCGCTCCGCGGCCCTCTCGCGCCGCGCGTGCGACCAGGGCTTCGCCCTCGCGTGCTCCAACCTCGGCGCGCTGGTCGCGGAGGGGGCCGCCGAGGTGAACCTGCGGCCGGAGGAGGAGGCCGCGGGTCCGGGCAGCCGGATCATGCGGTACTTCAAGACCGCGTGCGAGGCGGGCTCGGCCGAGGGCTGCCTCAACCTCGGCGCCGAGTACGACAGCGGCAAGCACGCCGTGCGGGACCTCACGGCCGCCGCGCGCCACTACCGGCGCGCCTGCGATCTCGGCCAGCCCGTCGCCTGCTACCGGCTCTCGCTCCTCGTCGGGGAGACGCCCGCGCTGATGCCCGACCTGACGGCGGCGATCCTGGCGCGGCGCGCGTGCCGCGGCGGCGTCCGCCCCGCGTGCGAGACGGCGGGGGAGTCGGCGCCGGCGAGCGCGCGCGGCCCCGCCGACCGGCTGATCATCGTGCGGGAGAGCTTCGCGCTGGGCTTCCCCGGCTCCGGCGGCTTCCACCCGTCCGAGCTCTCCCGGGGACGGGCCGTGGCGCCGCGCGCCTCCATCGACACCGCCACCCGCCCGACGCCCGCGCTGAAGGCCGCGACGCCACCCTCCGTCCAGCCGCGCCTCGGGTTCGACGTCGAGCCGCGGGCCGCCGACGCGGGAGATACGCCCGTGGACCTGCTGCTCGCGCTCCGCCGGCAGCAGCTCGGGCAGTGCTACGAGCAGCCGCGCACCCAGCCGTCGGTCCGCGCGGAGCTGTTCGTGGCCTTCACCGTCGACGCGGACGGGAAGCCGGCGCGGATCCGCGCCGCGGCGGAGCCCGCCGACCCGCTCCTCGAGGCCTGCGCGACGGACCTCGTCGCCGGGTGGGAGTTCCCCGTGCCGAAGGACGGGGTCGCCGGCCCGTTCCTCGCCCGCCATCCCTTCGACGCGGCGCCGCCGGGGCCGGCGCCCGCCTTCGCCGGCAAGGGCTTCCTCCGCCCGGCCGCGCGCGCGGCCGGCTGCGTCGAGGCGCGCCTGCGGATCCCGCCCGAGTTCCGGGGGTCGGTGGGTGCGCTGACGGTGAAGTTCGCCGTCGACGGCTCCGGCGCGCCGGTGCTCTACCACCCGCTGACGCCCGCGCCCGACTCGATCGTGAACGCCGTCGCCGAGGCGATCCGGCGGTGCGAGTGGGCGCCGGGCGCGGACCCGAACGGCCGGAGCGTCCCGCTCTGGCTGACCCTTCCCGTCAGGCTCGAGGGGAAGTAGGGCCCTACCCGGCCGAAAACTGGAGGAGCCCGGGGTCCCGCGCTAGGAATCGATCGATATCGATCGGTTCCCGGAGGCGCGGGCGTGGGAGCGGCGGCGGTCGTCCAGCAGGTCACCTGGGAGGAGGCGCTACGGGCCGGCCGGGTCCTGTTCGGCACGCGTGCGGACGCGCTCCTCGCGGGCGCCGGCTGGCGGGACGAGCTGAAGCGCGCCTACAAGCGGCGCGTCCTCGAGACCCACCCCGACCGGGCCCGGACGCTCGGCAGGGCCGAGACGGAGCTCGCGCGCGAGTTCCAGGCCGTGGCCGACGCGTACCGGCTCCTCCAGGAGGTTCCCGACCTCCACCGCTGGATCCGGGCGAGGCCCGCGCCCGCTGCGCGCCGCCCGGCGCCCGCTCCCGCTCCGGGTCCTGCGCCTGCCGCGCGCCGCGACGCCGAGGCGCGCCGGGCCGAGCGGGTCCGGAAGGCGGAGGAGGCGAGGCGGACCGCCGAAGAGGTTCGCGCGCGAACCGCGGGCCGCCGCGCCGAGCAGGCGAAGCGCGAGGCGCAGGCGCAGGCTCAGGCGCGCCGCGAGGAGGAGGAGAGGCGCGCCGCCGAGACAGGCCGCGCCGAGAGGGGCTCGCGGCGAGCCGAGGCGGCGAGCGCCCGCAGGGCGGCGACCGCGCCCGACTGGCGCCACGTCGTGAAGCCCCGTCCGCTCCCCCGCCGCAGGATCCGGCTCGCGGAGTACCTGTATTACAGCGGCCGGATCTCCTGGGCGGAGATGGTGGAGGCGCTGACCTGGCAGCGGCGCCAGCGCCCCGCGGTCGGGCGGATCGCGGTCGAGTTCGGGTTCCTCACGCCCCTCGAGGTCGCCGAGGTGATCGAGCGCCGGTGGCGGGCCGGGGAGGCCTGCGTCCCGTTCGGCGAGTTCGCCCTGCGGATCGGGATGATCACGCCGTTCGAGCGGCTCGCGATGATCGGGCGGCAGGTGCGGCTGCAGCGCCCCATCGGCCAGTTCTTCGTGGAGCGGGGGCTCGTCGGCGAGCACGAGTTCGACGACCTCCGTCGCCAGATCGTCCGCCACAACCTCCGCCACTACGTGTGACTCGCCGAGAAGCGCGCGGGACTCCTGCGCGCCCGGCAAGTGGATGGCGCCCCCGTCGGGACAGGCGAAGCGCTCGAACACACCCCAACAGGTGCGTGATCCCGCGGCAATCCGTCGCCAACTTCTCTTTAAGAGCGCAGCATTTGCGCGCGAACGGGCGATTGGCCTATGAATTCGGGGAGGGGGCTCGGCCATGTACGGATACTGGATCCAGAACCCGAAGCATGGCGTCGCCCGCATCGAGCCGCGCCTCGCCATGGTCCGCCCCTTCGAGCGGTTCCTCTTCATCGCGCCGGTGATGTTCACGGCCGCCGGCTTCTTCCTCGCCGGCTCCATGCCGGTGTTCGTGCTGCTCGGCATCGGCGCGAGCTGCTTCGTGGGCGACGCCCTCATCGCCCTGCGCCACGTGCTCCGCGCCGAGGTCCGGCCGCCCGCCGAGGTGACCGAGCTCGCCGCGGTGCGGCGGCGGCAGCGGGGAGGGTAGCGGCCCTCTCCCCGGCGGGGGAGAGGGGAGCCCAGGGGGAGCGCGGGCGCGACCGGGCCGGCGGCCTCAGAACCGCCGGTACTCGCCCCGCGCCCTGGCGGCCGTCTCGCTGGCGAGCGCGGCCGGGAGGGCGTGGCCGGCGTCGCGGTGTGCGGCGGCGCGGGGGGCCGGGATCACCGGGTGCGGCGAGTAGGCCTCGAGCACCGCGCCGCCGGCGGGGGCGGGGCGGGCCCGCAGCGCGGCGCCGTGCGCGCGGGCCGCCCGCTCGAGCGCCTCGTCGAGCCGGAAGAAGGACATGAGCCCCTGGAGCGACTCCGCCTGCGACGCCATCTCCTCGGCGGTGGACGAGAGCTCCTCCGCCGCCGACGCGTTGCGCTGGGTGACCTGGTCCACCTGGGACATCGCCTTGCCGATCTGCGCGACGCCGGACGACTGCTCCTGGCTGGCGGCGGCGACCTCCTGGACGAGGTCGGCGGTCCTGCGGATCGACGGCACGAGCTCTTCGAGGAGCTGGCCCGAGCGCTCCGCGACCTTCACGCTGCTGACGGCCAGCTCGCCGATCTCCCGGGCGGCGCGCTGCGCGCGCTCGGCGAGCTTGCGGACCTCCTGCGCGACGACGGCGAAGCCCCGCCCCTGGTCCCCGGCGCGGGCCGCCTCGATGGCGGCGTTCAGCGCGAGCAGGTTGGTCTGGTAGGCGATCTCCTCGATGATCGTGGTCCGCTCGGCGATGTCGCGCATGGCGCCGACCGTCTGGGCCACCGCCTGGCCGCTCTCCTCGGCCCCCTTCGCGCTGCCGGTCGCCATCTTCTCGGTCTGCAGGCTGTTCTCGGCGTTCTGCGCGACCGAGGCGCTCATCTCCTCGAGCGACGAGGTCGTCTCCTCCACGCTCGCGGCCTGCTCGCCCGTGCCCTGCGAGAGCGTCTGGGAGGTGGAGGAGACCTGCGCGGCGGCGGACGACAGGGCGTCGGCGCCGTACCGCACCTCGCCGATGACCTGCTGCAGCTTCTCGGTCATGGCGCGCATCGCGGCCTGCAGCCGCCCGATCTCGTCCTGGCTCTCGACCTGGATGTTCTCGCGGAGGTCCCCGCCTGCGATCTTGTCGGCGAGGGCGACCACCTTCAGGACCGGCACCGTGATCGACCGGGTGACCAGCCCCGCGATGACCGCCGCGAGCACCACGGCCGCGGCGATGATGAGGACGACCGCCGTGCGGGCGACGTCGTAGGCGCGCTCCGCCTCGTCGTGCGCGGCCGTCATCTTCTCTCCCTCGTACGTCACCATCGCGTCCCACGCGTCGTTCACGGCCGCCAGCTTCGGCACCACCTCACGGATCGCGACCTCCTGCGCCTCCTCGATCCGGCCGGCGACCAGCAGCCCCTTCGCCCGCTCGTACGGCGCGAGGTAGCCGGCGCGCGCGTCCTTGACGCGCTGCAGCAGCTCCTTGCCGCGGGCCTGCACGACGTTCGCCTCGCGCTTCGCGACCAGGTCGACCGCGGCGCGCCGGTTCGCGTCCATCGCGTCCAGCAGCCGGCTCTGCTCCGCGGGATCCCGCGTCAGGAAGAGCTGCGCGATGAGGCCGGACTGGAGCTGCGCGCGCTCTGCGCCCTCGGCCGCCAGCTGGGCCTTGCCCCAGCGCTCGACCGCGACGACCTCGAGGCTGCCGTTGATGGAGGCCATGCGGCTCAGGCCGATCCAGCCGACGCCGACGAGGATGAGGATCAGCGCTGCGAAGGAGATGGCGAGCCGCGTCCCGATGCCGAGTGCCTTCATGTTCCCTCCCGCCGAGGGGGGAGTGCACGGCAGGTGCCACCCCTTCGGGAGGGCGCAATGCCCCAGCGTGCCCGGGCTCCGGTCACCGGCCGTCCTGCGGACGGTAGGTTGGCTGTGGGTGAATCCAGCTCGAACCGCTTGCTTCACGGTTCGTGTCGAGGGTTGGAGGCCACCCCGGAGGAGTCGCGTACCCAGTGACAATCCGCCACGCCAGCGTTCACCGCGTCACGCGGCGCGGAGGGTCACGGTCGCGGCGAGCGGGGGAGGACCAGCGTGAAGGTCGTGCCGAGGTCCCGGGTCGAGGTGAAGGCGACCTTGCCGCCCAGCACCTCCTCGCCGAAGTGCTTCACGATGAAGGTGCCCTGCCCGCGCCCCTCGCCCCTCTTCGTGGAGAAGTAGCGCTGGAAGATGCGGGGAGCGACCCCCGCCGGGATGACGCCCGGGTCCCAGACCCGGAACGCGACGTCCCGCACGCCCGCCTCCACCGTCAGCCGCACCTCCGCCCCCTCGGGGCAGGCCTCGAACGCGTTGAGGAGCAGGTTGGTGATGACGCGCCGCAGTAGGTAGGGATCGGTCTCGAGGACGACGCCGTCACCGTTGCCGGAGACCACCAGCCCCTTGCCCCTCGCGACCGGGTGGTGATGGAAGAGCCCATCGAGCCCCTCCAGGACGCCGTCGAGCGGCACCCTCGCGAGGGTGGCCTCGTAGCCCGCGGGGACCGGCGCCATCAGGGCGCGCTGCAGCTGGAGCTCGCGGAGCAGGTGGTCGGCGAGGTCGCGGGCGTCCGCGGCCGCGATGGTGATCTCGGCCGGCGCGCCGTCCATCTCCTCGCACGCGCCGACGACGCCGAGCAGGAGGTCGGAGAGGTCGTGGAAGAAGGCGCGCTGCACGGCGGCCCGCCGCCGCTCCAGCGAGACGTCGACGAGCGAGAGGAGGGTGAAGCGCTCCGGGGGGACGTCGAGCGCCTGGGCCCGCACGCGGAACTCCGCGTCGACGGTCGCCCCGCCCCGCCGCACGGTGAACGCGCAGTCGCGCTCCACCGGTCCCCCCTTCTCCTGCGCCGAGAGGATCGCGATGGCCGCGCCGCACGTCCGGCATGCCGGCCCCGTGCCGCAACCGCCAGGGGCCTGCTCCGCCGCGTGGACGCACGCGATCGCCTCGCCCGGACGGAGGCCGAGCACGGCGCCCGGGTCGTCGACGCCCAGCAGCGCGAGGTAGCCGGCGTTGAGCGCCACCACCTGCCGCTGCGAGTTGAGCACCGCCAGCGCGCCCGCCCACGTCCCCAGGATCGCCTCGAGGACGGGGCTCGACGCCGCCAGCGCGACCTGGCCCGCGAGCTGGCCGGCGCCCGCGCGCGCGGGCTCGAGGAACCACGTGCGCTTCGGCTCGGGGAGCGCGTCGAACTCCGGCTCCAGCCGCCGGATCCGTTGGTCGAGACCTTCGTCCATCTGGCTCGCTCCCCTGCGCTTCCCCCCCCCCTCGCGGGGACCACGCGCTCCCCATGTCTAGTGTGTCGCCGGGCGCGCCGCCGCGCACGTCATCCGTGCCCCTCGCCCGGCTCGGTGATCCAGCGGGCCGCGAGGAACAGCCCGGCCATCGCGGCGTAGCCCGCGGCCCAGCCCCACGCGGGGCCCAGCCGGATCGCGGTGTCGCCGGGCGTGTACTGGAAGGCGTGCATGAGCCCGGCCGCGGAGAGGGCCGCCGCCGCCAGCATCCAGGCGCCGGCCCGAGCGAAGCGCCGCTCGATGATGGCCACCGTCGCGGCGGCGAGGATCATCGAGGCGAAGATGAAGCCCTGCTCGAGCGCGAAGGCCCCCTCGATCCAGGTGTCGCTCGCGGCGAACCTCGCGACGAGGTCCGGGCCGAACGGCGCCCCGCCCGGCGTCCCGACGCCGGCCGCGCGCAGGCCGTTCTTCGCCATCAGCGCCCCCCACGCGCCGAGGGCGGGCAGCAGGCCGACGACGACGGCCGGCGCGTGCTCGCGCGGCGTCGCCTGGAAGGCCTGCGCGCCGATCACCAGGCCGATCCAGAGGACGATCGCCATCCCCGCGTCGACGGGGACCGCCCAGGCGATCAGCGTCAGCGTGCCGGTGAGCGCCACCACGGTGACGAAGGCGCCGTTCAGGATCGAGTAGCCGGCGCGGGCCCCGAGCGCCTTCCAGCCGGGGTGGCCGATGTAGATGGTCGTGGGGAACGGCGAGCCGAAGAGGGCGGCCGCGAGGGTCCCGAGGCCGTTCACGAGCAGCGACGAGCGCGTCTCGTAGGGATCCCCCGCCGCCTCGGCCGACTCGATGTTCTGGAGCGAGCCGATGACGGTGAAGAGCCCCATCGGGATGATGACCGAGAGGTAGCTCGCCAGCAGGTCGCCGCGGAGCGAGGCGAGGACGGCGCCGAGCGCCGGGACGGGGAGCGCGATCCCGGTCCACTCCGGCCGCGGCCCCGCCGGCGCGATCCCGGTGAGCCACGCGAGGAGCGTGCCGAGGGCGACCGCCACGAGCCCGCCGGGCAGGCGCCCCCGGAAGCGGACGTGGCCGAAGTAGGTGAGCATCACGATGCCGAGCGTCGCGAGGCCGACGACGGGCCGCGCGAAGGTGCGGAACAGGAAGCCGAGGGAGATGAAGCCGAGGGCGATCCCGGCGAGGGTCGAGAGGAGGGCGGCGCGGGGCGTGGCCCGGCGGACGCGCTCCGCGACGAACGCGCCGGCGCTCTCGATGAGCCCCGAGCCGATGCAGGCGAGCAGGCCGGCGTGCCACGCCACGGTGGCGGGGTCCGGGCTGCCGGCGGCTTGCGCCGCCAGCTTCGCCGGGAGCATGACGAGGAAGACGTGCGCGAAGAGCGAGACGGTGTTGATCCCGTAAGGGAGCGCGCAGACGTCCGCCCGTCCCGTGCGCGCCGCGAGCCGCTTCGCCTGCCACGCGTAGAAGAGGTTGCCGACCAGGATCGAGACGGCGGCCGCCGGGAGGATCCGCCCGTGGACGAGGGCGGCCGGGAAGCCGAGGACGCCGCGGCAGAGCGCGTCGACGAGCAGCAGCTGGACGAGGTTGTCGATCGCGAGGCCGAAGAAGCCGTCGACGTCGCCGCGGACGAACCACGACATGGGGGTGGGCGGGCGGACGCTCTCCATGGGCGCTCTCCGGGCGGGTGGGGGCGCCATGCTAGCTCCGACGGGGTGCGAACGCCCGTTCTCCACCCGCGGGCCCCGCCCGTGGGTACACTCCCAGGCACCATGACCGACACCCTCGCGAAGCCCCGCCGCTGGCCGAAGGTCCTCGCCGCCGTCGTCGTCGTCCTCGCGGTCCTCGGGGCCGCCGCGGCGTTCGCGCTCGACCGGGTCCTCACCTCCATCGCCCGCGAGCAGGCGGCCTCGCTCTCCCGGCAGTGGGAGCGGCCGGTCGAGATCGGCGCCGTGAAGACCACCTTCCTCACCGGGCTCGGCGTGCGCGTCGAGGGGGTCCGGATCGGCGCCGCCGCAGGGGAGCCGAAGCCGCTCTTCGAGCTCGACCGGGCCGAGGTGAAGGTGGCGCTCCTGCGGGCGCTCACGTCGGGCGGGAAGGACGTGCGGGTCCGCAGCGCCGAGCTCCAGGGGGTCCGCGCCAACGTCGTGAAGCTGAAGGACGGCGCCACCAACGTGGACCGGCTCACCGAGGCGATGGCGAGGAACGCCCCCCCCGCGAAGGCGGAGCCGGAGAAGCCGAAGGAGCCGGCGGCCGGGCCGGCCGACCTCTCGGGGGTCCGCGTCGAGCACGCCGCGGTCCTCGACGGCCGGATCGCCTTCGTGGACGAGGGGGCCGGCGGTCAGGAGCTCTACGTCGGGGACATCGACCTCGTGGTGGACGGCCTCGCCGCCGGCGCCCCGCTCGACGTGGCGCTGAGGGCGGGCGTCCTCTCCGCGAAGCAGAACGTCGAGCTGAAGGTCCACGCACCGCCGCTCCCGGCGTCGCTCACGCCCTCGCCCGACCGGGTCACCCTGAAGGTGGAGCCGATCGACCTCACGCCGCTCGCCCCCTTCGCGCCGAAGGACGCGGGCTTCCGCGGGGGCCGCCTCTCGGCGGACCTCGACGTCGCGCTGGGCGCCGCCGTCCCGGGGGGGGCCGGCCCCACCTCGGTGCGCGGTGGCTTCGCCGCCACGGAGCTCCGCTTCGCGGGACAGGAGGGGGGCAAGGCCCTCGACGTCACGCTGGACGCCGACCTGACCGCCGACGCGAAGCAGGGGGACCTCTCGATCGCGAAGCTCCTGCTCACGTTCGGACCGGCTGCGCTCGAGGGGAGGGGGAAGGTGACGGCGCTCCTCTCCGAGGCGCCCCGGATCGAGGGGCTGCGGATCGTCGCGCGCAACCTCGACCTCGCCGCGCTGGCGCCCTACTACCCGCCGCTCCCGAAGCTCCTCGGCGGCACGATGGCCGGACCCATCGGCCTCTCCGCCGAGGCGGCGGGGACCGCGGACCGTGCCGCCCTGGAGCTCCGGGCCGACCTGACGCCGGTGAGGATGTCCTTCCCGAAGCAGCTCGAGAAGGCCGCCGGCGGGAAGCTGGTGCTCGTCGCGCGGCTGCGCGGCGGCGCGGCGGGGGCCCTGAGGTTCGACGCCGACGGCGACCTCGCCGGGGTCGACCTGCGCCCGGGCGGCTCGCTCGCCAAGAAGCCGGGCGACCGGCTCACCTTCGCGACGGCCGCCACCCGCTCCGTCTCGGGGAAGGCGCAGCGGCTCGAGCTGGCCTCCTTCAGCCTGGGGATCGCCGACACGAACGTGAAGGCGCACGGCTGGACGGAGCTCGCGCCGCGGTCGACCCGGTTCGACCTCGCCGTCGACGTCGACCGGGTCGACGTGGACAAGCTGCTCCTCCCGACGAAGGCGGAGGCGCCCGCGCCGAAGGCGGCGGCGAAGGCGAAGGGGGACGCGGCCTCGACGTACGCGGGGCTCGCCGGGAAGGCCTCCCTGCGGATCGGCGAGGTGATCGCCGAGAAGCAGCGGCTCGCCGACGTGCGCGTGACCGTGGCGCTGAAGGAGGACGAGGTGACGGTGGAGGAGGGGCGGCTGGGGCTGTGGGACGGTGTCTTCAGCGTGGCCGGGACGCAGGCGCGCCTCGCGCCGCCCGACATCCCCTTCAAGCTGGTGGCGAAGGTCGAGCACGCGGAGGTCGGTGCGCTGCTCGCCGCCTTCACCGACAAGAAGGTGCTGACGGGGAAGCTCGACGCGGACGTGAGGCTGTCCGGCAGGGGCGAGGACACCGACCACATCCTGAAGGCCCTCGACGGGACCATCGAGGGGAAGCTCCGCGACGGCGTCTTCCACGCCAAGGACCTCGTCGCCGAGGTCACCGGCCCGATCGTCGCCGCGATCCCCGCGCTCAAGGGGAAGGTGACGAAGGGAGGCACGACGAAGCTCCGCGACGTGCCGGTGTCGCTCCGGATCCAGGGCGGCAAGGCGCTGCTCGGAAAGCCGATCGAGGCGGAGGAGCGCGGCGCCACCCTGACGGCGCAGGGGACCTTCTCCTTCGACGGCGAGCTCGACATGCCGACCCGCCTGATGCTCTCGCCCGCAGCCGTCTCCGACCTGACCGGGGGGAAGGCGAAGGTCGACGCGCCGATCCCGTTCTCCTTCAAGCTCGTCGGCAAGGCCTGGAGCCCGCGCCTGGCGGGGCTCGACGTGATGCCTGCGGTGAAGACGATCGGGGCCCAGCTCGGCGCCGCCGCGCTCGGCAAGGCGCTCGGCCTCAAGGGGACGCCGCAGGAGGCGGCGAAGGAGAAGGCGGCCGAGGTGACGGGGAAGGCCCAGGAGAAGGTCCAGGAGAAGGCGCAGGACGCCGCGAAGGCCCTCGAGCAGGGGGCGGCGAAGAAGCTGAAGGGGCTGTTCGGGCGGTGAGGCCGCGCGGCGAAGGGCTCCCTCACCGTGGCCCTCGATGAGGGAGCGGGGACGTTGCCACGGGAAGCCGCGTCTCTCGACCGCGTGCTAGGTTGGGAGCGGGGGTCTCGGCCATGCGCTCAATCGGACTCGCGGTCACCACCGCACTCCTCTTCGCCTGTAGCGGGACCGGCTCGACGGGGCCGCAGGGTCAGCAGGGCGACCCGGGGATCCAGGGGATCCAAGGGATCCAGGGGATCCAGGGGATCCAGGGTGAGCCCGGAACGACCGGAGCGCCGGGGCCTGCCGGGCCCGGGTTCGTCTGGGTCGATCAGCTCGGGATCCCGGTCGCGGGCCTGACGCCGTACTTCTCGACGAGCCCGGCCTACTCGGACTCCACCGGCGTCATCTGGTTCCTCGACGCCGAGAACCTCGGGGTCGGCAGCTGGAGCGGGGGCGGCGGGTACACCTGGGGAACCATCGAGTACTTCGACGCGGCCGGCTGCGCCGGCACGGCCTACGTGTCCCTGCCGCCACCGCGCGTGGCGGTGAGCTACAGGGGAGCGAGCGTCTACCGGCCCGAGACCGCGCCCTTCGTGACCCTGACTCCGGCCTCGGCCAGGAACTGGGCGACCGGCGGCGCGTGCAACACGTCGGCGCTCCCGTCGATGCGTGCGCTCGAAGCCAGCCGACTCCTGCCGGCCCTGCCGGTCGCGGACGTCGTCGCGGAGGTCAGGGCACGCTTCACGCCGCCGCTGCACATGCAGTGGCGGTGACGCGGCGAGGGCGTCACCTCCGGAGCCATCGGGCGAGGACGAGCGCGGCGAAGCCGAGCATCCCGCCCGCCCAGCCGAGGAGGACGAGGCCGGCGAAGACCGCCTGCGCCCCGGTCACGGTCCGCCCCTGGACGAGCGCCTGCCGCCGCCGGATGGCGGAGAGCCCCTTCGCGGCGACGAAGGCGCCGGGGACGATGAGCAGGACGCAGGCGAGGAGGACGAGGGTGCGGGCCATCGGCGCATCCTAGCCGACGCCGCCCCGCGGCGCTGCCGCGCCGAAGGCCCGGGCCGGGCCGGTCACGCACCGTGATAGCCTGTGCGCCACCGGGGGAGGGCTCTTCCATGACACGTCTCCAGTCCACGCTCGTCCTGCTGCTCGCGGTCCTCGCCGGCTGCCGCGGCGCCGTCAGCGCGCGCGGCATGAAGGCGCTCGGCCCCTGGGCCGACCGTGAGATCGCCGTCGAGGGCGCGCGGCCCGACGAAGGGGAGCTCGTCGCGTGGGGGCGCGCCGGCGCGGTGGAGGGGCTGAAGGAGGCCGGGCTGGCCATCGGCCAGGACGCGGGGCCGGAGGCGCTCGTGATCCGCGTGCGCGAGCTGCGCGCCGACGAGGGGCGCCCGTCGCTCCTCGCCTCGCCGGCCGGCTTCGCCCTGGACCGGGCGCCGCTCGTGGTCGCGGGGGCCGCCGGCTTCACCTCCCACCTGACGACGGGCGCGGCGCGGGATCGCGCCCTGGACGTGAAGGGCGCGGCCCTCGGCGTGGAGCTGGTGAAGCAGCTCGTGAAGGTGCGGCTCGCCTTCGAGCTCTTCGCGCCGGGGCGGGAGCGGCCGGTCGGTGGCGTGGCCTGGGAGGGCTACCGGAACCTCGACGGGAAGGCGGCGGCGCAGGACGCGGGGCGCGAGGCGGGGCGCGAGCTCGCCGACGAGATCGCGAGCCAGCGCGACCGCTGGGCCGACCGGCGCCCCTCCTCGGAGCGGCTCCTCCTCACCCCGACGCCCCTCCTCCTCGCGCCGGGCGAGGCGGTCGTCTCGCTCGACCAGGGGCTCCTGCTCCACGCCGGCGTGGGCGTCCGCCCCTGGCTCCAGCTCGACGCCGCCGTCGGCGGCGCGCCGGTGCCGACGGCGGGCGGGATCCTGCACGCGCGGTACTCGGGGGCGACGGTGGTCGGGGCGTGGTCGGTCGGCCTCAAGGTCCGCCTGGTCGAGGAGACCTGGGCCTGGCCGGGGCTCGCCGCGTCCTTCGAGCGGGTCGGGCTCTTCGGCGGCGCGCTGGGCACGGGGCGCGTGGAGCTGCTCGGCCACGTGGTGGACGCGGACGCGCCCGGCGCCTCGTCGCGGATCGGGCTCAACCTCGTCACGTTGGCCGCGAGCAAGCACCCGGTCGACTGGCTCCAGGTCGGCGCCGGCGCGATCCTCGTCGACGGTCACCCGCTCCTCGGGAGCGCGACCCCCTTCACCGACGCCGGCGGCGGCGGCGCCGTCGAGCGCTTCCCGACGCAGGTGCTCCCCTACGTGAACGTCGAGGCGCGCGCGGGCGAGCACTTCCGCTTCATCGGGGAGTACCTCGCCACGCCCGGCCCCGACGCCGTCGTCCTCGGCCTGCGGAGCCTGCTCCTCTCCGGCCGGCGCGTCGGCGTGGTGCGCGCCCCCGGCTGGAAGCTCGGGCTCGACACGGCGGCGATCGTCACCGCCCGGGAGACCGCGGACGGCCGCACGCTCGCGCTCCTGCCCTGGATCGGCCTCGCGCTCTACCCGCGGTAGGGCGCTGCCCTGGCAGGCTGCTAGTGCGGAGCCCCCCTCGGCGGCGCGCCGGGCGGGCCGTCGAGCGCCACGCCGCGCTCGCGCAGGAGCTGACCGACCCGCTCCGAGCGGGTGCGGAGCCAGCGCTCGTAGAGCCGGACGAGCCCGCGGTCGGAGCGGAGATCGGCGAGCTCGGCGATCTCCGCGAAGCAGTCCACGAAGAGGCCGAAGCGCCCGGAGAGCTCGCCGTAGAGGGCGTCGAGCCCGCGCCGCCGCTCCGCCTCGCCGACCGCCGCGTACGCGCGGCCGCCCATCGCGATGTAGTAGCCCACGTCCACCGCGGAGCGCGCGAGGGAGTCGCCGAAGAAGCCGGAGACGAAGAGGGCGGTGTCCCCGAGCCGTCGCAGGGCGCGCACCCGCGCCTCGCCCGTCGTCTCGAGCGCGCGGAGCAGGATGAGGGCCAGGGGCTCCTCACCCACGGAGCCGTCGGGCCCCTCGACGAGGAGCCGCTCGCTCTCCAGGAACCTGGCGAGGACGTCGACGAGGTAGAACTCTGTCTCCGGCTGGATCCGGACGTGGCGGTGCGAGAGGACGTCGCCGACGCGCTGGCGGAAGAACTCGCGCGGGGTCTCGCTCACCGGGCCGCCGTCGATCATCTCGCGACGCCTCCTCGTCCCTCCCCATCACGCTAACGCCGGCGCGGCCGGCGCTCAAGCCGCGGCGGGGGCGGACCGGGTCAGGCGTAGAGGTCGGCGGGGAGCGCCGGGGCTGCCGGGTCGAGCCGGCCGTGGACCGCGAGGAGCGTGTCGACCGCGCGCCGGCCCGCCTCGCCGAGGCCGAGCGAGAAGTCGTTCACGTAGAGGTCGATGTGCTGGCGCATCACGGCCGGATCCATCTCCTGCGCGTGGCGGCGGACGTAGTCGGAGAGGACGCCCCGGTGGGCGTTCGCGTGCTCGAGGCTCCTGCGGACGAGCCCGTCCACCTGGCGCCGGACGGCCGGGTCCAGGGTCCTGCGCGCCACGATCCCGCCGAGCGGGATGGGGGACCGCGTCTCGCGCTCCCAGTGCTCGCCGAGGTCGAGGAGCTTCACGAGCCCCTTCGCCGCGTAGGTGAAGCGGCTCTCGTGGATGATGACGCCGGCGTCCACCGCCCCGTCGAGCACGGCCGCCTCGATGTCCGAGAAGACGACGAAGCGCTTCTCGCGGGCCTCGGGGAAGGCGAGGGAGAAGAGGAGGTGGGCGGTGGTGTCGCGCCCCGGGATGGCCACGGTCATGCGCCGCGGGTCGAAGCGCTCCGTGCCGGGGCGCGCGACGAGGAGGGGTCCGACGCCCACCCCGAGCGCCCCGCCGGCGTCGAGCAGGGCGTACCGCCCGGCGACGCGGGGCAGGACGCCGTAGCTGATCTTGCTGACGTCGAGCCGGCCCGCCAGCGCCCACTCGTTGAGCGTCTGGACGTCCTCGAGCACGGGGTCGAAGCGCAGGCCGCCCGTGTCGAGGGCGCCGTTGACGAGGGCGTCGAAGATGAACGTGTCGTTGGGGCAGGGAGAGAAGCCGAGGGTCAGTCTCATGCCGTCTTGCCAGCCCCCTCTCCCCGACCCTCTCCCCGGTGGGGGAGAGGGGGGGGGATCCTCACGGTGGGCGCCGTCGCCGACGCGGGTTCCTCGACGGCCTGCTAGGCGATCCGCTTCAGGATCTCGTCGGCCATCTGCGTGGTCGAGAGCTTGCCGCCGAGGTCGGCGGTGCGCGCCCCCTCGGTGATCGTCTGGTCCACGGCCTTCTCGATCGTCGCCGCCTCGGCCTCGAGCCCGAGCGTGTGGCGCAGCATCAGGGCCGCGGAGAGGATGGTGCCGATGGGGTTCGCGATCCCCTTGCCCGCGATGTCGGGGGCCGAGCCGTGGATCGGCTCGTAGAGGCCCGGGCCGCCGGCGCCGATCGAGGCGGAGGGGAGCATGCCCATCGAGCCGGCGAGGACGGAGGCCTCGTCGGTGAGGACGTCGCCGAACATGTTCTCGGTGACGACGACGTCGAGGCTCGCGGGGCTGGTGATGAGCCGCATCGCGGCCGTGTCGACCAGCATGTGCTCGACGGCGACGTCCGGGTTCTGCTTCCCGAGGTCGCTGGCGATCTCGCGCCAGAGGCGGGACGACTCGAGGACGTTGGCCTTGTCGACGCTGGTGACCTTCTTCTTGCGCCCCTTCGCGATCTTGAAGGCGAGCTCCATCACCCGCCGGATCTCGTAGTCGTAGTACTCGAGCGTGTCGACGGCGCGCTCGCGCCCGTCCTTCACGTCGCGCCCCTTCGGGAAGCCGAAGTAGAGGCCGCCCGTCAGCTCGCGGATGACGATGATGTCGACGCCCGCGAGCTTCTCCGCCTTGAGCGGCGAGGAGTCGATCAGCGCGGGGTGGACCTTGACCGGGCGGAGGTTGGCGAAGACGCCGAGCCCCTTGCGCAGGCCGAGGAGCCCCTGCTCCGGACGGACCTTCGCCTTCGGGTCGTCCCACTTCGGGCCGCCGACGGCGCCGAGCAGCACGGCGCTCGACTTCTGGCACTCGGCGAGGACCGCGTCGGTCAGCGCGACGCCGTGGGCGTCGATCGAGCAGCCGCCCATGAGCCGCTCGGCGAAGGTGAAGTCGTGGCCGCGCTTCTTCGCCACGACTTGCAGGACGCGGATGGCCTCGGCCGTCACTTCGGGGCCGATGCCGTCGCCGGGGAGGACGACGATGTTTGCCTTCAACGGAGTCTCCTTCGGTTCGGTTGGGGATCAGGCGGCCAACGTCAGGCCGTACTCGATGGCGTCGGCGAGGGCTCGCCACGACGCCTCGATGATGTTGGTGCTCGCGCCGACGGTGCTCCAGTGCGTGTTCCCGCGCTGGAAGTCGATGAGGACGCGGGTGATGGCGCCGGTGCCCGTCGTCGGGTCGAGGATGCGGACCTTGAAGTCGGTGAGCCGGACGTCCTTGATCTCGGGGAAGCGCGCGGCGAGCGCCTTGCGGAGGGCCGCGTCGAGCGCGTCGACCGGGCCGTCCCCCTCGGCGGCCGTGTGGAGCACCTCGCCGTCGACGCGCACCTTGACCATCGCCTCCGAGAAGATCCCGCGGCCGGTCCGGTGCTCGACGTTGACGAGGAAGTCGACGAGGTCGAAGGGGGGCTTGTAGCCGGGCTCCTGGCGCTTCATGAGGAGCGCCACCGAGGCCTCGGCCGCCTCGAACGAGAAGCCGCGCGCCTCCAGCGCCTTGATCTCGTTGAGCACGTTGGCGACGTCCGCCTTCGGGTCGAGCCCGAACTCCTCGGCCTTCGAGAGCAGGTTGCCTCGGCCGGAGAGCTCGCTCACCACCACGCGCATCTGGTTGCCGACCTGCTCGGGATCGACGTGCTGGTACGAGACCGCGCTCCGGCGCATGGCCGCCACGTGGATGCCGCCCTTGTGCGCGAAGGCCGACTTGCCGACGTAGGGCTGGTGCTCGTCGGCGGGCAGGTTGGCGATCTCCGCCACGTAGTGCGAGACCTCGAAGAGCGTCCGGAGCTGGCCCGCCGGCAGGCACTCCTTGCCGAGCTTCAGCTCCAGCGACGGGATGCAGGAGCAGAGGTTGGCGTTGCCGCACCGCTCGCCGTAGCCGTTGATCGTCCCCTGGATCTGGATCGCGCCCGCCTCGACCGCGGCCAGCGAGTTGGCCACCGCCGTCTCGCTGTCGTTGTGCGCGTGGATGCCGAGCGGGTGCTTCAGCTCGGCGGAGACGGCGCGCACGATCTCGCCGATCTGCCAGGGCATCGAGCCGCCGTTGGTGTCGCAGAGGACCAGCGTCTCGGCGCCGCCGCGGATCGCCGCGCGCAGCGTCTCGAGGGCGTACTTCGGGTCGGCGCGGTAGCCGTCGAAGAAGTGCTCGGCGTCGTAGATCACCCGGCGCCCCTGCGCCTTGAGGTACGCGAGGCTCTTCTCGATGATCCGCAGGTTCTCGTCGTAGGTGGTCCGGAGCACCTCGGTGACGTGGAGGGTCCAGGTCTTGCCCACGACGGTGCAGACCGGCGCGCCCGAGTCGAGGAGCGCCTTGATGTTGGCGTCGTCCTCGGGGCCGCCGCCGACGCGGCAGGTCGAGCCGAAGGCGGCGACGAGGGCGTTCCGCCACTTCATCGCCTTCGCGCGATCGAAGAACTCGGCGTCCTTCGGGTTGGAGCCCGGCCAGCCGCCCTCGATGAAGGAGACCCCCAGCTCGTCGAGCCGCGTCGCGATGCGGAGCTTGTCCTCGCACGAGAGGGAGATCCCCTCGCGCTGGGTGCCGTCGCGGAGCGTCGTGTCGTAGATCTGGATCATCGGCCACCTCTCGAGGACTGGGGGCGCAGAAAGGTCGCGAAGTATACACGACCGGCCGGGGCGATCGAGAGGCGCGGGCGCCCGCGCCGGCGCCTCACTTCACCTGCGCGAGCAGCGCGTCGAGCTCCGCGTCCACATCGGCCGGCTGGTCGAGCATGATCCAGTGCGAGCTGCCCTGCACCTTCCGGTAGGGGAGCCCCTCGACGTTGGCCTGGATCCCCTCGAGCACCAGCTGGCTCGCTGCGAGCGCGCGGCGCGGCCCCTTGTAGCGCGAGAGCTCCGCGACCGAGTCGTTCGAGACGGCCGTCAGCGCCGCCGCGAGCAGCGACTCGCGCGGCGTCGCGTCGAGCGCCGCCTGGACGCGCTGCCGCGTGCCCTCGGCGGCGCCGGCGAGCCGCGGTCCGTAGCGCGCCGCGACCGTCGCCGCGAGCCGCTCGGGGGCGAACGCCAGCTCCTCCGCGGCGCGGACCGCGGGCGTTCGATCGAGCCGGCCGCTGTACGCGTCGACGAAGAGGATCCCCGCGACGCGCAGCGGGTGGCGCGAGGCGTAGGCGGTGGCGACGGTCCCCGCGAAGTCGTGGACCACGAGGACGAAGCGGGAGAGCCCCAGCGCGTCGGCGACGCGCCCCAGGTCCTCGCCCCACGCCTCCGCCGTCCGCTTGCCGTCCCGCGGCGCCTCCGACTGGCCGAAGCCCGGGAGGTCGATCGCGACGGCGCGGCGGGTCTTCCGCGCGTGGGCGAGCGGCTCCGCCCAGACGGCGTGGTCGCCGCCCGCGCCGTGGACGAAGAGGACCGGGACGCCGCCCCGCCCGCCGTCATCCACCAGGATCCTTCCCCGCGAGGTCAGGACGGTGCGCGTCCCGGCCGTCGGCGACGCGGCCGGGGGCGGGGACGGAGGGGCGCCCGCGCAGGCGGCGAGGGCGAGGAGCAGGGTCGCGACGAGGGAGCGGCGCATGGAGAACGACTAGCGCGGCCGAGGGCCGCTGCAAAGGCCCACGGGCGCGCGGGCCGCCGCCGCACGGCGCGCTCCCCCCGAAAATGCAGAAGCCCGATTCCGCGAGGAACCGGGCTTCGTCGGCTTCAGGTGAAGCGGAATCAGATGGCGCGGACGTTCGCGGCCTGGAGCCCCTTCGGGCCCTTCGTGACCTCGAACTCCACCTTCTGGCCCTCGGCGAGGGTGCGGAAACCCTGCGCCTGGATGGCGGTGTGGTGGACGAAGACGTCGTCGCCGCCGCCGTCCTGCGTGATGAAGCCGAAGCCCTTCGCGTCGTTGAACCACTTCACGGTGCCGATAGCCATTACTGTATTGCTCGTTTCTTCTCTGTTCTGGGCGGCGAGTAGGTGCCGTCCAGCCTCAGCCGGATTTGGATGAGGGAGTGGAGCTTATACGCGGCCATGGGCCGGAAGTCGAGCCCAGAGCGGCAGAATTCGACGGAATTCGACCGCATGGACCGAAGGGGGCTACCGGGCACCCCCGCCCGAGGGGTACAAAGCCTGATGCGCGATCGGGCACGGGGACCTCGGACGATGGTGGGGAGGCGCCCGTGAGCGGCCTCGAGCGGGGATCGCTCGTCGAGCACGCGACGCTGGGGCTCGGCAAGGTGGTGGCCGTCGAGCCGGACGCCGTCCACGTCTTCTTCCCGGGGCGAGGGGAGCGTCACGCGGCGAAGCTGCGGCTCCCCGGCGCGCGCGCCTTCCTGCGGACGGGCATCGAGGAGCGGAACGCCTGGCTGGAGGGGCTCAGCTCGTTCACCCTCGACGCCGCCAGCGGACGCTGGGCGCTGCCGGCGCGCTGGCTCACGCTCGACCAGGCCGTCGAGCAGTTCGTGGCGGGCCACCCCGAGGGGTTCGACGACGGCCCGTCCGGACGCGGGGGCGCGTGGCGCGCGGCCCACCGGCTCTTCCAGGAGACGCTCGGGAACGGTGAGGCGGAGCGGCTGCTCGACGCGGGCGACCTGCGCGATCTCCTGAAGCGCGTCCTGAAGATCGGGCGGCTGGTCAGCCCGCTCCACGCCGAGGAGGAGCGCGACGCCCTCGAGGACGCGCTCGGCGACGACGACGCGACGCGCCGCTTCCTGCGCGCGCTCTTCGAGCTCGTCTCCGTCCCCTCGCCGGGGCGCGCGCGCTTCGACAAGCTCTTCGGGGTGGCGGCCGGCCTCCCCGCCGCGCCGCCGGCGCGCTGGCTGCTGGTGACCCTCCTCCCGTTCATCGCCCGCCCCGACAAGCACCCCCTGATGCACCCCGGCTCGACGCGGGAGGCGGCGGAGCGGCTCGGCTTCGACCTCCGGTGGGACGAGACGCCCAACTGGACCACGCTCTGCGCGCTGCGCGCGCACTCGGCGCGGCTGCTGGAGGCGCTGGCGCCCGGGGGCGCCCGCGACTTCATCGACGTGGAGGTCTTCGCCCACGCCGCGTCCACGATGCGCGCGGGGGGAGCGAAGCGCCCGAAGCGGGCGGCCCGCGCGGTCGCGCCGACGGTCGCGTCGGCGAAGGCCGCGGCCCGGCCGGCCGTGAAGGTGGCCGCGAAGCCCGCCCCCGCGAAGGCTGCGAAGACGCCGACCGCGAAGCCCGTCGCGAAGCCCGCGGCGAAGGCGACCGCGAAGAAGGCGGCGCGGCCGGCGAAGAAGGGCGCGAAGCGGCGGTAGTCACCGCCAGGGGCGGAAGAGGGGCCGATCCTCGCCCCGTCGCGATCCTGGACGAGCGCGGGCGCGCCGCTCCACCTCACGCACGTCAACGCCATCGTCCTCGGCCACGTGGCGGGGAGCTTCGCCGACGTCGTCCTCACCGGGCCCGGTGGAGCCACCCTGACCGTCTCCGGCTCGTTCTACGCGATGTTCATCGGCACGTAGCGCGAGGCGAGGGGCGGGTCACCGCGCGATCGAGAAGCCCTCCTCCTCGAAGTGGCGGTCGAAGGCGAAGGCCGCGTCGAGCCGCTCCCGGCGCATGGTGACGAAGGAGGCGGCGTCGACGAGGCTGAGCGCGGCCTTGCGCCGCTCGAAGAGGAGGTCGAGGGCCGCCTCGTGGATCGCGGCGTCCACCCAGACGACTTCGAGGAGTGGCGCGAAGTCCTCGCGGAAGGCGCGGAGCGCGGCGGGCCCCAGCCGCCTCGACACGAGGGCGCAGGTCTCCACGAGCACGTAGGAGGTCGTGACGAGCAGCGCCTCCTGCTCGCGCAGCCCGCCGAACGCGCGGCGGGCCCTGGCGTGGGACGCGTCCCCGGCGTCGAGGAGGGCGTACAGCGCCGAGGTGTCGACGAAGACGCGGCTCACTCGAACGCCTCGTCGAGGTACGCGTCGTGTTCCTTCGCGACGTCCTTCGCGCCCCGCCGGTCGCGGTACCGGCCGACCACCTCGGCGGCGCGGGCATAGAGCCGGCCGCGCCCCGCCTCGTCGTCCGCGAGGCCGCGCTCGACGAGCCGCCGGATCGCCTCCGCGATCGAGATCCCCTCGCGCCGCGCGGCGAGGCGAAGCCTCCGCGCCTGGGCCTCGGTCAGCTGGATCTGGGTGCGGATCATGGTGCGAGTGTAAGCACACCATGATGGCATGGCAAGGCGCGGGGTCCCCGGCCACCGGAGACCCTAGTCCACCAGCGCCAGCTCGGTCGTGATCGCGATCGCCGCCCTCAGGCTCCGGTAGAGCGGGCAGGCGTCCGCGAAGAAGCCGTGGACGCGCTGGGCCGTCTCGCGCTGCGCCGGCTCGCAGCGCAGCTCCAGCCTCACGTGGATCCGCTTGAGGACCATCGTCTTTCCCTCGAGCTCGACCTCGCCCGTGGCCCTCGCGAGGAGCCGGTCCTTCGACGCCGCGATCTGGCGCGCCTCCAGCGCGCCCCCGAAGGTCCCGAGGAGTCAACCCGCGGTGGCGGCGACCACGTAGTCGATGGTGGCGGCGTGGGGATCGTAGGTGCCGGGCTTGCGGCCGTAGTGCTCGGCGATGGCGTCGTGGACGCCGAACCAGATGGGCTCCCGCTCCCCCGGCAGCGTCGCGCGCCGCACGCCCCCTTCGAGGCGCTCGACGGTGGTCTCGCAGCGGTAGATCACGTCGCTCATGGCCGTCACCCGGAGTGGAGGATAGCGCGGCCTCGCCGAGGTGGCACCCTGAAACGCGGAGAGGGGGCGATCGCTCGCCCCCTCTCGTGATTCGGTCGCCCTTCACCCGGGCGCTCCCCCCGGTGAGGGAGCGGGTGGGCGGTGAAGCGCTACTTCGCCGTGATCCAGCCTTCCTTCGTCAGCAGCTCGGCGGTGAGGACCGCGCCGCCGGCGGCGCCGCGCACGGTGTTGTGCGAGAGGCCGACGAACCGGTAGTCGAAGACCGTGTCGGGGCGGATGCGGCCGATGGTGACGGCCATGCCGTTCCCCGCGTCGCGGTCGAGCTTCGTCTGCGGCCGGTCGTCCTGCTCGAAGTACTGGAGGAAGGGCTTCGGCGCGCTCGGGAGGCCGAGCTTCTGCGGCTTGCCCTCGAAGGCCTTCCAGCGGGCGACGATCTCCTCCTTCGACGGCTTCCGATCGAACTTGATGAAGACCGCGGCCATGTGGCCGTCGCTCGCCGGGACGCGGATGCACTGGGCGGTGATGACGGGGTTCGTCGCCTTGACGATCTTCCCGCCCTCGAGCCGGCCCCAGACCTTCATCGGCTCCTGCTCGCTCTTCTCCTCCTCCCCCTTGATGAAGGGGATGAGGTTGTCGACCATGTCCGGCCAGCTCTCGAAGGTCTTCCCGGCGCCGGAGATCGCCTGGTAGGTGCAGACCGCGATCTGCGTCGGGCCGAACTCCAGGAGCGGGTGGATCGCCGGCACGTAGCTCTGGATCGAGCAGTTGGGCTTCACCGCGATGAAGCCGCGCTTCGTCCCGAGCCGCTGCCGCTGGAACTCGATGACGCCCGCGTGCTCCGGGTTGCACTCCGGGACCATCATCGGGACGTCGGCGGTGCCGCGGTGGGCGGAGTTGTTGGAGACGACCGGCGTCTCGGCCTTCGCGTAGTCCTCCTCGAGCTTCGCCGTCTCCTCCTTCGACATGTCGACCGCGCAGAAGACGAAGTCGACCTGATCGGCGATCGCCTTCACGTCGGAGGCGTTCTGGACGACGACGTCCGCGAGGTTCTTCGGGATCGCGCCCTTGATCGCCCAGCGCCCCTTCATCACGTCGGCGTACTTCTGGCCGGCGGAGTTGGCGCTCGCGGCGAGGAGCGTCACGTCGTACCAGGGGTGGTTCTCGAGCAGGTTCAGGAAGCGCTGGCCGACCATGCCGGTCGCGCCGAGGACGCCCACGCGAAGCTTCTTCTGGCTCATCTCTTCACCTCAGGGAGGAGTCGGGCTAAGGGGGACGCGCAGGCTACCACGGCTCGGGCCGATTGCATTCCCTGCGCCGGAGGGAGCCCCGAGGTGGTAGACCCCACGCCGATGAAGTCGCTCAAGGAATCGTTTGCGGTCCGCTCCTACGAGGTCGACGCGTTCAACGAGCTGGCCGTCCCGGCGCTGTGGGGCTACCTCCAGGAGGCGGCCGGGCTCTCCGCCGACGCCCTCGGCTTCGGGGTGCAGCGCACGCTCGCCGCGGGGTTCACCTGGGTCCTCGCGCGCCAGCGGCTGGAGATCGGTCGGGCCGCGCGCTTCGGCGAGACGGTCGAGGTGGAGACCTGGCCCAACGGGATCGATCGGCTGGCCGCCTTCCGCGAGTTCGTCGTCCGCGAGCGCGGCGAGGTGATCGCGAGGGCCACGAGCACCTGGTTCCTGCTGGACACGAGGTCGCGCCGCCCGGTCGACCCCGCGACCGCCCTGGAGTCCGCCTTCCCGCGCGAGCGCGCCCCCGCGGCGCTGGCGCTCCCCGGCGCGAAGGTGCCCGCCCTCGAGGCCCCGGAGCTCGAGCGCCCCTTCGCCATCCGGTTCGCCGACATCGACCTGAACTGGCACGTCAACAACGTGAGCTACGTCCAGTGGCTGCTCGAGGCGGTGCCGAAGGAGACCTGGCACGAGCAGCGGCCGTCGGTCGTCGACGCCCAGTACGTCGCCGAGTGCGACTGGGGCGGCCGCGTCCTCACCCGCGCCCGGGCCACGGCGCCCGGCGAGTACCTGCACCAGGTCGTCCGCGAGGCCGACGGCAGGGAGATCGCGCGCGGGGCGACCGCGTGGGTCGCCCGCTAGAACCTCCCGGTCGCGAACCCCGGACCGAAGGTCACGTCCCCGACGGTGCCGCCCGGGAGGCGGAACTCGGCCTTCGGGAGGGCGTCGAGGATCATCAGGATCGAGCCGGCGGTCACGAGGCCGCCGACGGCGAGCGTGACGCCGCCCGCCTTGCACATGCCGGCGTGCTCGGCGGTGTTGGAGCAGCCCACCCCCGTGAGCGCGATCCCGGTGACCGCCGCCATCCCGCCGAAGGTGGTGAAGACGATCCCGGTGGCGAGCTTCCCCTGCGACGTCGGGTGCGCCGCCACCTGGACCATGCCGGTGCCGGCGAAGGGCATCAGGTCGGGGACGCGGACCCTGTCGGCGCCGCGCCCGTAGTACCCCTCGTCGCGGGTCCGGAAGAGGAGCGGGTGGGCGGGGTTCAGCCACCGCGAGCAGGGCGTCGTGCAGACCACCTCGTCGTCGTAGTAGACGTCCCAGCGCGCCGCCGCGTTCGAGGAGATCAGGTCGACCTTGATGGTCCCGGCCGGCCCCTCGCTCTGGCCGCCGCGCCCCGGGATGCGCCAGAGGAACGCCTGGATCGGCGAGCGGCAGTTGAAGTGCGGCTCTTGCTCGCTCCCCTTCGCGCAGGAGTCCGGATCGCCCGCCGAGCGGACCAGCTCCGCCGACCGCCTCGACTTCCCGCCGGCCTCACCGAGCTTCAGGACGTCCGCCGAGACGCCGCCCGACAGCGCTCGCCCCGACTCCAGCGAGAAGGCCCCCAGGGTCAGGCCGCCCAGCACGTGGGTGGCGCGCGCGCACTCCGGGGTGGACGGGACCTGCTCCGGCCCGAGCCCCTCGAGCCGCGCCTGGCCGGAGACCCACGTCTTCACGACGAGGCGGCCGCTCCGCTTCAGCTCCCCCTCCAGCGACGCGGCGCCGAGCGGCAGCTTGGCGAAGAGCGCGTCGCTCGAGTCGATGTCGATCGCGTCGGAGGCGATGGTCGTGCGCTCGAAGGCGTAGCGCCCGCCCGGCCGGCACTGCGGCAGGACCTTCATCGCGCAGCCGGTGAACTCGACCGCGACCGCGCCGCTGCGGAGCAGCACCTCGAGGTTCGCCTTCTCGGAGGCGGGCCACTCGGTGAGGAGCGGGTTGCCTTGCGAGAGCGCGTACTGGCAGGCGGCCGGCCCGCCGTTCATCCCGGGGATCTGCGCGGGGCCCGTGCCGCCGAACGGCGCGGAGGCGCGCGACGGCTCGGCCCGCGGCGCGCCCGGACCGGCGGCCGGGTTGGGGCCGTAGCGATACGGGACGTAGCAGCCGGCGGCCGCGAGCGCGGCGGCGACGGTGAGCGTCTGGAGAGCGCGGGCGCGGCGGCGGCCGATCATATGGGGGCGACTGTAGCACCCCCGTTGGGGTAAGGGCGGCCGACGTGCGGCTCCCTGTCGCAGGGACGCGGCGGAGCCGGTAGACTGGCCTCGACCGCATGGCGCTTCGGCCCCTCGCTCGGACCGCGCTCGTCGTCCTCGGAGCCCTCGCCATCGCGGTGGGGATCCCGGGCCTGTACCGCTTCAAGCGCTACGTCGACGAGGATCCGCGCCTCTGCATCACCTGCCACCGGGCCAACCCCGAGTTCCAGGTCTGGCTGGGCGGGAGCCACCGCCAGGTCGCCTGCCAGAAGTGCCACCACACGACCTCGGCGCAGACGGTCGCGATGCTCCGGGCGTACGTCGAGGGGAGGAACCCCGACGACAAGCACGCGGTCGTCGAGGTGGGCGCCTGCGCCGCCTGCCACTTCTCGCACGATCCGCAGTGGCCGCAGGTGGGCGGGTCGCGCGGCCACAAGCTCCACTACGAGGAGCGGAAGATCGCGTGCGTCCGCTGCCACGCGGCGAGCATGCACGGCTTCGAGCCCATGGCGGAGCGGTGCGCCGAGTGCCACCCGAAGCACGGCGTCAACGTCGGCGGCATGCAGAAGCTCCACTGCTTCGCCTGCCACGACTTCCTCACCACCGAGCCGGGGCTCCGCCCCACGCGCCGCGACTGCCTGCGCTGCCACACCGCGCAGGGGATCAACGCCCCCGTCGGCGAGCACGGCGAGCCGATGGGGCTCGCCTGCTCGGCCTGCCACAAGCCCCACGCGCCGCCGGGCGAGGCGCTCGTGCCGTGCCGCGCCTGCCACGGCACGATCGACGAGCACGGCCTCCACGCGCGCCACGCGCGCGAGCCCTGTCGCGGCTGCCACGTGCCGCACGTCTGGAAGGCGACCGAGAAGGGCTGCGCGCGCTGCCACGCGCGGCTCGCCGACGCGCACCCCGAGGGGCGCGGCTGCCTCGCCTGCCACGCCTTCCGGCCGGCGACCCCCGTCGGCCCCCCCGTGCAGGCGTCCGCGCAGAAGCTCTAGCGGACGACGCGCGGTGGGGGAGAGGGAAAGCTTCTCAGCCTGTCAGGGCGCGCCGGGCGGGTGGCGCCGAGCCCAGGCGAGGAAGCGGCCCGCCGGGCCGGCGAGCTGGCGGGCGGCGGTGGCGAAGGAGAAGTGGCGCACCACCCGCAGATCGCGGAGCGGCACGATCCGGAGCGTCCCCGCGGCGACCTCGAGCCGGACGCTCCAGCGCGAGACGAACGCGACGCCGAGCCCCGCCACCGCCGCCATCTTCACCGACTGGTTGGAGCCGAAGACCAGGCCGGGGGCCGGGAGGCGGCCGCGGCCGAGCACCTTCGCGAGGGCCTCCTCGACGCACGCCCGGGTGCCGGAGCCGGGCTCGCGGACGAGGAGGGGCACGTCGACGAGGTCGCGCGCCCGCGACAGGGCCCGCAGCTCCGGGGAGCCGCCGGCGACGACCGCGACCAGCTCGTCCTCGACGAACCGCTCGAGGTGGACCCGCGCCGACCGCGCGCGCCCCTCGACGATGCCGAGCGGCACCCGCCCCTCCGCCACCCACTCCAGCACGCGGGCGGTGTTGCTCACCTGGACGCGGAACGGGGCGGCGCCGTGGACGGCGCGGTAGCCGGCGACGAGCGGGGGGACCACGTACGCGGAGCCGGTCATGCTGGCGCCGATCACCACCTCGCCGCCCGGCTCCGCCTCGGCGCCCAGGGCGCTCTCGGCCTCCCCGAGGAGCTCGTGGACGCGCTTCGCCGTCTCGAGGAGGGCGAGCCCCCAGCGGTTGGGCGCGACGCCCCTCGCGCTCCGCGTGAGCAGCGCCCGCCCGCACTCCTCCTCGAGCGCGCGGATCTGCGCCGTGACGGCCGGCTGCGACAGGTGCAGCAGCTTCGCGGCGTGCGAGATCTTCCCGGTCTGCGCCACGACGCGGAAGGTCTCCAGCTTGCGGGGATCGACGTTCGCCACGCCGGGAGAATATCAGCAAGCCGACGTGAGGCGCATGCCTGCCATCAGGAATGCTGATGGCACATCCGAACGTGCGCGAGGCGGCCGCCGGCGGCCCCGTGCAGGATGGCCCCTGGCAGCCCAGCACCGGGCGCCGGCAGCCCCCCCCGCCGCCGGCCCCGCACCACGCTCCCGGGGGGAACGGAGGAGTGCGATGCGCGTGTTCCTGTCGGAGGCCGCGGCGGCGGCCGGGGCGCTGGCGACGGTCGGGCTCGGGACGGCGGTGGTGGCGACGATCGTGAGCCCGCTGGTCTTCCCGGCGGTGGTGGCGGCGGGCGCCGTCTTCGCGTGGCGCGCGGACCGGCCGCGCCGGTGAGGCGGCCGCCTACCCCCCGAAGACGAGCCGCACCGCGACGATCGCCGCCGCGAAGCCGCAGAGGTCGGCGAGCAGCCCCGCGGCGAGCGCCTGGCGGTAGCGCGTGATCCCCACCGAGCCGAAGTAGACGGCGAGGACGTAGAAGGTCGTCTCGGTGGACCCGGCCATGACCGAGGCGAGGCGGCCGGCGTAGGAGTCGGGGCCGTCGCTGCGGAGCACGTCCCCGACGACGCCGAGCGCGCCGCCGCCCGAGAGCGGCCGGATGAGCACCATGGGCAGGACGCTCGCCGGCAGCCCCAGCCGCGAGGTGACCGGCCCGAGGAGCGCCGCGAGCCCGTCCATGGCGCCGGACGCCCGCAGCATCCCGAGGGCCACGACGATGGCGACGAGGGGCGGGATGATCTTCACGCCGGTCTCGAACCCCTGCTTCGCCCCCTCGACGAAGGCCGGGTAGACCTTCACGCCGCGCAGGAGCGCGTAGAGGGGGATCCCCGCGAGGAGCAGCGGGATCGTCCAGGTCGAGAGGACGTCGAGCGCGGCCTTCACCGCGGCGCCTCCTGGGATGGGGGGGGCGGGAAGAGCCGGCCGAGGAGCCGCGCGGCGGTCACGGCCGCGACGAGGCCGCACGCGCTCGCGAGGAGCGTCGCGCCGAGGATCTCGGTGGGCGCCTTCGACCCCGCGGAGACGCGCAGCGCGATGACGCTCGCCGGGACGAGCTGGACCGAGGCGGTGTTCAGGGCGCAGAGCATCGCCTGGGCGTCGGTCGCGGTCCCCCGGTGCGGGTTGAGCTCGTCGAGCCGCCGGATCGCCTCGAGGCCGAACGGCGTCGCCGCGTTGCCGAGCCCCAGCACGTTGGCCGAGACGTTCATGACGACGGCGCCGAGGGCGGGGTGGTCCCCCGGCACCGAGGGGAAGAGGCGCCGGAGGACCGGGCGCAGCGCCCGCGCGAGGAGCGCGACGAGCCCCGCCTCCTCGGCCACGCGCATGAGGCCGAGCCAGAGCGACATCGCGCCGACGAGCCCGATCGCGAGCGTGACCGCCCTGCCGGCCGAGTCCATGGCCGCGGCGGTCAGCTCCGGCATGCGCCCCTTCGCCGCCGCGACGGCGACGGAGAGGGCGAGGAGTGCGGTCCAGATGGCGCCCATGGCGCGGATGATGGCGGGGGCGGGACGGGGAGGCGAGTTTCTGGAGGGGACGGAAGGCGGCTGGCGGGATGAGGCCGGATGCGTCATGGGTTGGGGGAACGTGCAGACCGACCAGGGACCCGACGCCGCTCCCCCGCCGTTGGCCGCCGCCCGCTGGCGCAACCCGTGGCGCAGCCTCCCGAAGGCCCGCTGGGCCGTCCAGGGCGCGTACGTCCTCTTCCTCGTCTGGGTCGGGCTCCGCTTCGCCGCCTTCGTCGACGCGGCGCTCGCGGACGGCCCGATCGCGGCGCACCGCCCCCCGGCGGTGGAGGCGTTCCTCCCCATCGCGGCGCTGCTGGCGGCGAAGCGCTTCCTCCTCACCGGGTACTGGGACCCGATCCACCCCGCCGGCCTCACGATCCTCCTCGGCGCGGTCGCGACCGCCCTCCTCGCGCGCAAGGCCTTCTGCTCCTGGATCTGCCCCGTCGGCACCCTCTCGCGCGGCCTCGAGTGGCTCGGGCGCCGGACGCTCTGGCGCCGCGGCTGGCCGGCGGTGCCCCGGTGGCTCGATCTCCCCCTCGCGTCGATCAAGTACCTCCTGCTCGCCTTCTTCGTGCGCACCGTCGCCGCGATGCCGCTCGACGCGGTCGAGGAGTTCCTGCGCGCCCCGTACAACGTGGCGGCCGACGCGAAGATGCTCCAGCTCTTCCGCGGGCTCTCCCTCACGGCCGGGATCGTCCTCGGCGCGCTCGCGCTCCTCTCCCTCCTCGTGAAGCACCTCTGGTGCCGCTACCTCTGCCCGTACGGCGCGCTCCTCGGCCTCGCGAGCCTCCTCTCTCCCCTCCGGGTGCGCCGCGATCCGGCGACCTGCAACGACTGCCGGGCCTGCACCCGCGCCTGCCCGGTCGAGATCCCCGTCCACGCGCGGCTGCGGGTGCTGTCGCCGGAGTGCACCGGGTGCATGTCCTGCGTCGCCGCCTGCACCGTCCCCGACTGCCTCGGCGTCACGCGCGAGGGGCGGCGGGCCTGGTCGCCCTGGCTCGTCCCGGCGGTGGCGCTCGCGGTCATGCTCGGCGCCTGGGCCGTCGCGCGCGCGACCGGCTTCTGGGAGACGGAGACCTCGCCGGAGGTCTTCCGGTGGGCCTACCGGCTGGTGGGGATCCGGTGACGGGCGGGGCGGCCGCCTCGGGGCGGGCGGGCCGGCCGGATTCTGGTAGGAAGGGGACCCCATGACCCGCCGCGCTCCGCTCCTGCTGCTCCTCCCCGCGCTGCTCCTCGCCCCCGCCTGCCCCGAGCCGGCCGAGCGGGCCCGCGGCTCGACCCCCGCGAACGCCGCCGCGCCGTCGCCCGGGACGGTGCCGGCGGCGCCGCCCGAGGTCACCAACGTGGTCCGGCCCTCGGGGCCGGAGTGGTTCGGCCTCTACATCGTCGGGAAGAAGGCCGGCTGGATGGTGCAGGAGCTCCGGACCGAGCGGGAGGACGGGCGCGAGGTGCTCGTCGCGACGCAGGAGACGGTGATCCGCGTCGAGGTCGGCGGCAAGAAGGTGGAGCGGCGCCAGGCGGAGGAGCGGCGCTACGAATCCCGGCCGGGCGGGCGGCTCGTCTACGTCCGCGGCCAGTGGGACGGGGACGGCGGCGCCAAGCGCGTCGAGGGGAGCTGCGCCTCGGCGACCTGCCGGCTGACGCTCACCGGCGCCGACGGGGCGAAGACGGCGCGGGTCCTCGACGAGGTCGGCGAGACCGCGGAGTCGGCCGACGCGATCCGGATCGTCGCGGCCCGGCGCGCGCCGCTCTCCGGCCCCGCCCTCGACCTCGACCAGCTCCGGGTCCGCCCCATGCGCCACGCGTTCGTCCGGCGCGAGACGATCGGCGCCGGCGGCGTGCCGCTCGACGTCTCGGTGGTCTCCGAGCAGGAGGAGGGGGACCGGCTGGCCGTCGAGGCGAAGGTGCTGGACGACGGGCGCATCCTCGAGATCAAGGTCGGCGACGCCATCACGGCGCGGGCCGAGCCGGAGGCGACGGCGAAGCGGCTCGACGCGGTCGACCTCTTCCTGATCTCCCGGGTCGCGCTGCCCCGCGCGCTCCCCCGGGACGTCCCCGGGCGGATCACCTTCCAGCTCCAGAGGCTGCCGGCGGCCTTCCAGGTCGGCGGGGCGCGCCAGCGCTTCGCGCCGGGGCCGAAGGGCTCGGTGCTGCTCACGGTCACGGCGCGCCCGCCCGTCGCCGCCGACCCGCGGCGCGACACGCCGCTCCCCCGCGCCGCGGCGAAGGGGGACCCCGACGTGCAGCCCACGCCGCAGTTCGACGCCGACGCGCCCGCCATCGCGGCGCTCGCGCGGGAGGCGGCGGCCGGCGCGGAGGGCGCCTACGAGGCGGCGGTGAAGCTGGAGCAGGCGGTCTACCACAGGCTCCAGAAGACCTACGGCACCTCCAACGACCGGGCGAGCGACGTGCTCGCGGCGGGGCGGGGCGACTGCACCGAGCACACGGCGCTCTTCGTGGCGCTCGCCCGGGCGCTCGGGATCCCCGCGCGCCCGGTGCACGGGCTCGTCTTCGCGGCGTACGGCGACGGCGTCCCGGCCCTCTACTGGCACGCGTGGGCGGAGGTCCGCGCCGGGGGCGAGTGGATCCCCCTCGACCCGACCTTCGGCCAGGCGGTGGCCGACGCGACCCACGTCGCGCTCGGCGGCGGGACGCGGGTGGACACGGTCGGGCTGCTCGGCAGCCTCCAGGTCCTCTCGGTCGACGTCGGGCGTTGACCTCGCGGCCGGGGTCGGGTTGGATCGCCGGCCCTCACCCTCACCCCAGGAAGGCCGCATGACCGGACTCGACCACGTTGCGATCCTCGTCGCCGATCTCGACGCCGCCATCAAGCTCTACCGCGACGTCTACGGCCTCACGCTCCACGAGGTGGAGGTCGTCCCGACCGAGCAGGTGAAGGTGGCGATCTTCGGCAAGGGGCACGGCCGGATCGAGCTCATCTCGCCCACGGGGCCCGACAGCCCGATGGCGAAGGCGATCGAGAAGCGGGGCGAGGGGCTGCACCACGTCTGCCTCGAGGTCGCCGACCTGCCGAAGTCGATGGCCGACCTCAAGGCCCAGGGGGCGCCGCTCCTCGACGAGAAGCCGCGCCCCGGCGCCGGTGGCACGCAGGTGGCGTTCGTGCACCCGAAGGGGAGCAACGGCGTCCTCGTCGAGCTGAAGCAGGCCGGCTCCGGCTCGCATTAGGCGTATAGTCCGCTTTTCCCAAGGGGAACCCCATGTCACGCACGCTCGCCGCCCTCGCGGCGCTCACGCTCATCGCCGGCGCCGCGCGCGCCGCCGACGAGGTGGACCCGAAGACGCAGGCCGCCATCCAGTCCGCCGTCGACAAGGCCGTCGGCAAGGCCGAGGAGCGGCTCCGCGCCGACGTCCAGACGTCGCAGGCCTCGGCGGAGATCGACGCGGCGGTCGCGCCCGGCCCGAAGCTCCAGTTCATCGAGCTCGACGGCTACCTGCGCGTCCGCGGCGACATGTACGACGACCTCGACCTCGACTCGGGGATGGACGCCGCGGGGCGCTACCTCTTCCCGATCCCGCTGCGCGGGAACCCGAGCCGCGGGACGCTGGCGGGGGCCAACATGCGGCTCCGGCTCGAGCCGACGCTCAACGTCTCCGAGCAGGTCCGCGTGCGGGCGCAGGTCGACGTCCTCGACAACTACGCGTTCGGCTCCTCGAGCTCCGTGCAGTTCGACCAGTCGGGAAGCCCGTACCCGGTCCCGTTCTACGGCTCCTCGCGGTCGTTCCTGCGGGACACGACGCGCACCGACCGCGACGCGATCCTGGTGAAGCGCGCGTGGGGCGAGGTCCAGACGCCGGCCGGCCTCCTCTCCTTCGGCCGCATGCCGGCGGGCTGGGGCCTCGGGATCCTTCAGAACCCCGGGGGCGGGATCGACGACGACTACGGCGACACGGTCGACCGGATCCAGTTCGCGCTGCCGCCGGTGACGACGCCCGTCGGCCCGCTGACCGTCGTCCCGTCCCTCGACTTCGACTCCGAGGGCGTCCAGCGCTTCGACCCCCTCGGCGGCCGGCCGATCGACGCCGACAACGCCGACGACGCGCGGAGCTGGGGGCTCAAGCTCGCCCGCGTCGACACCGACGACGAGCTGCGCCGGAAGCTCGACAAGGGCGAGGCGAGCCTCAACTACGGCGCCTTCTACCAGTACAAGGCGCAGGTCTGGACGTTCCCGGGCTGGGACGCGACGACCGCCGCGACCGGCTCCGACACGAGCGCGGTGAGCGAGAAGCGGAGCGCGTACGCCCACGTCCTCGACCTCTGGACCCGGTGGCAGCGGGGCGCGTTCAAGGTCGAGGCGGAGGCCGCCGGCATCTTCGGCCACGTCGGGAACGCGAACGCCGCGGCCCTGGACGCGAGCGGGAACCCCGTGGGTCCGAGCGGCGACGTCCTGATCCGCCAGCTCGGCGTCGCCGCGACCTTCGACTGGGCGCTGCTGCCGAAGAAGCTCACCCTCGGCGCCCAGGCCGGCTTCGCGTCGGGCGACGACGCGCCGGGCTTCGGCAACGACACGAGCGCGGAGGCCAACCCCTCGTCGGCCTACGGCACGCTGCAGGGGGCGCAGTGGGGCACCTTCGGCGGCGTCGCCGACCGCTCGATCCGCAACTTCCGCTTCAACCCGGCCTACCGCGTGGACGTGATCCTCTTCCGCCAGATCCTGGGCGGGGTCACCGACGCCTGGTACCTGAAGCCGACGGCCCACTGGGACCTGTTCCCCGGGCTGGCGATCGACGGGGCGATCGTCTACTCGAGCGCCGTCTACGGCGAGTCGACCCCCAGCTCCACGGGGCCGGGCACCGGCAAGAAGGCCCTCGGCGTCGAGGGGGACGCGAAGGTGACGTACACGTCCGGCGACGGCTTCCAGGCCTGGATCGAGTACGGCATCCTCCAGCCGTTCGACGCCCTCAAGACGGTCTCCGACGTGTCGCTCGCGCGCGCGCACGCGCTGCACGTGGGGCTCGCCGCCAGGTTCTAGCTGGAAACCCTCCCCTCTCCCCCACCGGGGGAGAGGGTCAGGGTGAGGGGGCGACGACGGCGACGCGCCCCTGTCTAGTGCGCCCCGCGGGCCGAGAGGACCGCGGGGATCGTCTTCAGGCAGATCCAGACGTCGCTGGCGAGGCTCCAGCCGTCGATGTACTCGAGGTCGAGCTCCATCCAGCGCTCGAAGTCGATGTCGTTGCGGCCGCTGATCTGCCAGGTGCACGTGATGCCGGGGCGCACGGAGAGGCGCCGGCGCTGCCAGCGCGCGTACATCGCCACCTCGGTCGGCAGCGGCGGGCGCGGGCCGACCACGCTCATGTCGCCGATGAGCACGTTCCAGAACTGCGGGAACTCGTCGAGCGAGGTCCTCCGGATGAGCCGCCCCACGCGCGTGATCCGCGGGTCGTCCTTGATCTTGAAGACCGGTCCGTTCATCTCGTTGCGCGCGCGCAGCGACTCGAGGCGCGCCTCCGCGTCGGCGCGCATCGAGCGGAACTTGAACATCGTGAAGCGCCGCCCGTTGAGCCCGACCCGGCGCTGGCGGAAGAAGACGGGCCCCGGCGAGTCGAGCTTGATGGCGATGGCCACCGCGCACAGGATCGGCGAGGTGAGGAGCAGCACGCCCGCGCTCGTGGCGACGTCGAAGACGCGCTTGAGCGCGAGGGCGATCGCGTCCGACGGCGTCCGCGTGAAGGCGAGCATCGGCAGGCCGTCCACGTCCGTCAGGGACATCTTCGAGCGGCCGTAGCGGAGGATGTCGAGCGAGATGCGGGCGGCGATCCCCTGCTCCTCGCAGAGCAGGATGGCCGATTCGATGGCGGGCAGCCGCGCGCGGGGGACGGCGAAGATCACCTCGTCGAGGACGTGCTCCTCGAGGATCCGCCCGAGGTCGTCGAGCCGCCCCAGGATCACGCAGTCGGCGAAGGTCGGCCGCTCGTCGTCGGTGATGAAGCCGGCGAGCTTGAGCCCCCACTCCCGCCGGGCGGAGATGGTCGACACGATCTCGCGGGCCAGGTCGCCGCAGCCGACGACGGCGTAGTACCGGAGCCGGAACCCGCGACGGCGGGCCTCGCGCGCCACGTAGAGCGAGCCCACGCGGTTGAGCACGAGCAGCGCCGCGGCCGCGACGAAGTAGACGCCCATGACGAGGCGCGAGAGGCCGGTGACCTTCGCGGCGAACGCGAACGTGACGAAGGTCATCCCCGTGAGCAGGAGCGCCTGGAGGGCGCGGCGGACCTCGAGCGCGATCTCCCGCAGGGGCTCCGTGTAGAGCTGCCGCGACCAGGCGGCGACCGACCAGATCAGCAGCGCCGCCGCGAGCGCCAGCGCGTAGGTGCCCGCCGGCGGCGTCCAGAAGGGCTCGGCGTGGGGCATGCGGCGGTAGACGAACAGGGCGATCGGCAGCGACGCGCAGAGCGCGCCGAGGTCCAGCAGCCGGAGCAGCGGCCCTCGCAGGTGACCGAGTCGATGGATCATCGTCCCCCCCCGGGGAATTCGTCCGTGTGGTTCAAGGTGTGCGCCGCGCCGACTCGCGGGTAGTCCCCTGTCGTATGGACGCTGGCCGTGAATGCTGCGTTCGGTGGTCCCCGTGCCGAGGCCCCCGCAAGAAGGGCGACGTCGGGATCGCGCGGCGCCGCAAGGCGACGCGACGCGGCGTTCGGTGGCCGATCGGGGAGAGGGGACCCTTTACGGGCCTCTCAGGCCTCGGGCCCGAGCGTCCGCAGCGACGCGCGCGGGTGGCGCGCGAGGGCCGCGATCTCGCGGAGGGCGTCGACGTAGCCCGGGACGAGGTCGCCCGGGGCGCTCGCGGCGTCGGTCGCGTCGTGGCGGTGCTCGCGGAGCCACGCGCGCCACCGGCGCACCTCGGCGCGCCCCATGCCCGAGAGCCGCCGGGCACGCAGGACCAGCTCCAGCGTCGTGCGGTGGCGGTAGACGGGGGCGCCCGCCGAGCGCCACGCGGCGGCGCCGGACAGGAGCGCCGCCCGCGCCACGTCGTCGCCGACCGCGTCGAGGTAGGCGAGCTGCGGGAGCGGCAGGCCGCGCGCGACGTCGAAGGCCATGTGGCCGAAGAAGCGGGGCTTGAGGCCGGCGAGCAGCAGGCGCTCGCCCGCGGCCAGGAACTCCGCCTCGAAGACGCCGTGGTAGCCGACGGTGCGCAGGAGCGCGAGGAGCCGCGACGCGACGCGCACGTCGACCTCGGCGTGCTCGAGGCAGACGCCGCTCTCGCGCTGCGCCGGCGCCTGCAGCAGCCTCCAGGAGGCGCGGAGCACCGCCCGTCCGCTCCGCTCGACCCACCCCGAGACGCCGTAGGCGTGCGCGGCGCCGTCCGCCCGGCACTGCAGGAGGGGCAGGTGGATCCGCGGCTCCATCGAGGCGACGGGCTCCGAGAAGCGGCGGTCCTCGACCGCCGCCCGCCACGCCGGGATCAGCTCCTCGCGCGTGGCGGCGAGGACGTCCTGCGGGTGACCGCGCAGGAGCGCCTGCGTCCGCGCCCTCAGCAGGACCGGGTAGGTCACCTTCGCCGCGACGCGCAGCAGGTCCTCCCCGTCCAGCGGGAGCAGCGTCCGCGGGACGTCGAGCCCCGCCGGCACCGCGAAGGCGAGCAGCCGCCACCGATCGAGCAGCGGCATCACCGCGTCGGGGTGCGGCGGCGCGAGCTGGAAGTGGCGCGCGAGCACGTCCCGGTGCGTCGAGTAGAGGATCGCGGTGTCGTCGCTCGTGGGGAGGAGGACGTGCCCCGGCTCCCGCCTGCCGAACGCGAGGAGCCACTGCACGAACGCGGCCCCGTCGTCCGTCGGCGGGGCCGCGAGCCTCCTCGCGGCGTGGCGCGACCAGCCCGCCGGCGCGAGCGGGCTCGGGTCGGCGACCGACACGCGGATCCCCTCCTGCCCGAGCGCGCGGGCCGCGGCGAGGGTCCCATACGAGGCGCCGTCGGTCAGGAGGACCGGCGGCCGCAGGGTGCTCGTGCTCATCGCTCCGTCCCCCCTTACTCGACGACGACGACGTCCCCCCCGTGCAGGGCGAAGGTCGCGGCCCGTCCGCGCGCCTGCGTGAGGCGCTGGAAGGTCATCCGGATCCGCACCGGCTGCGGGTTCGCGTCGGCCCAGTGATCGCGGCGGAGGATGAAGATCCGGTCCTTGTCCGCGAACGGCGTCATCCCCCCGGCGACCGCGAGCGCCTTCAGGACCCCCGAGCCCTGCTCGAGCTGGTAGACCCCCGGCCTCACCACCTCCCCGACGATCGAGACCTGGAGCGGCCCGACCTCCTCGAGCGAGACCGTGACGACCGGGTTGACGATGAAGTCCTTCAGCCGCGTCTGCAGGCGGCGGGAGAGCTCGACGGGCGACTGGCCGGCCGCGCCCACGTCGTTGAGGAAGGGGACGGTGATCATGCCGTCCTCGCGCACCTTGGTGCGCACCGAGAGGCTGTCCTGGTTGAACACGCGGATGCCGACCGTGTCCCCCGGCCGGATCACGCACCCCTGCCGCTCCTTGTCCGGCGCCGGGAGCGCGTCGACCCAGAAGTACTCGCCGACCGGCGCGCAGCCCGAGAGCAGCGCGGCCGCGAGGGCGAGGTGCCGGAGCTCACGCAGCAGGTTCATGGGGCGCATCCACGGGGTGCGGTGTGAGGCGCGAGCCGCTGGGCGTCGATCCGTCGAAGTGACGCCCACCGCGCGAGAGACGGAGGGGCTACCCCCGTCTCCGCGCGGTGGGCGCGGACCGCTCACGACCTCCTGCTTCTTCATCCGGACTCCCCCAGCCGATCACCCGCTCCCGTCCGTGTGGAGTTGCGGTCAGGCACAATGTGGGATCGGCAGGCCGCCGCAGCCATCCTCCATGTACGCGGGACACTCACCCGAGGCGAGTCCTGCCGACATCCCCCGATCACGGCGATCCAGAGGGTGGCCCCTCGGCGGGGGACCCCGTCCGGCCTCCTCACGCCCCCGGCGTCGCGTCGCGCAGCGGGAGCAGGATCCGGACCGTGGTGCCGCGCCCCGGCTCGCTCGCGATCCGGATGGCGCCGTGGTGCTGCTCGACGACGCCGAAGGCGACGGCGAGGCCGAGCCCGCTCCCCTTGCCGACGTCCTTGGTGGTGAAGAAGGGCTCGAGGCTGCGGGCGCGCGTCTCCGCCGCCATGCCGACGCCGTCGTCCGTGATCGAGAGCTGCGCGAAGGTCCCCGGCCCGGCGAGCCCGGCGAGCGCCGCGGCGTCCGGGTCCAGGGTCACCGTCGCCGCCGCCACGACGATCCTCCCCGCCGCCGGGATGGCCTCCCGCGCGTTCGACACGAGGTTCACGAGGACCTGCTCCAGCTGCGCCGCGTCGGCGGTCACCGTCAGCGGCGCCGCGGGGAGGTCGAGCGCCAGCGCGACGTCCTCGGGGAGCTGCCGCCGCAGCAGCCGCTGTGATCTGCGGACGACCTCGACGAGGTCGACCGGCTCGGCCCGCCGCTCCTGCCGCCGGCTGAAGGTGAGCAGGCTCCGCGTGAGCGCCGCGGCGCGGTCCACGGCGCCGAGGATCTCCTCGGCGTCGAGCCGGTGCGGGCTCCCCACCTCGAGGTCGGAGCGGAGGATCGACGCGCGTCCCTTGATCGACGCGAGGATGTTGTTGAAGTCGTGGGCGACGCCGCCGGCCAGCTGCCCGATCGCCCGCAGCTTCTGGGACTGGGCGAGCTGCTCCTCCAGCTCGCGCTGCCGCGTGATGTCGGCGCCCGAGAGGATCAGCCCCGGGGGCGGGTCCCCCTCCGCCCCCCCCTCCGGCGCGGCGAGCCGCGTCGCGTACCAGTGGACGACGCGCAGCTCTCCGTCCGGGCGCGCCACGGGGAACTCCAGCTCGACCACGGCGCCGGGGCGCGCCGACGCGAGCGCGGCCTCGACGCGCGCGCGATCGCCGGGGTCCACGTGCTCCGTCATCCACTCGTGCCCCACCACGGCGGCCGCCTCCCGACCGAGGAGCTCCACCCCCTTGCGGTTGACCTGCGTGACGCGGCCGCCGGCGTCGAGGATGACGAAGGAGACCCCCGCGACGTCCAGGACCTGCTTCGCGGCGTCCCGCTGGTGGCGCAGCGCCGCGCGGCTCTGGCGCAGCGCCCGCGTCGGCACGGTCCAGAGGACGCGGAAGGCGAGCGCGGCGGGCAGGAGGAGCAGGATGAGCAGCGCGCCCGAGCGCAGGATGAAGGGGCGGAGCGAGCGGGCGAACTCGATCGTCCCGACCTGCACGCCGGCGTCGAAGAGCGGGAGCCTGCGGGTGAGGAGCGGGGGGGCGACCGGGTCGGAGCTCTCGGCGACGACCGCGCCCGTCGCGTCCAGGACCCGGCGCCGCTCGGCGACGCCGTCGCGCGCCCTCCGCGCGAGGTGCTCGCTCACCCGCGACGACTCGAACTCCCAGAGGTCGGGATCGGCGCTGACGACCTGCGTGAGGGTCCACGAGGCCAGCTCCACCTCCGCCTCGAGCGCGCCGGCCGCCCGCTCCCAGGAGAGCAGCAGCCAGGCCGCCGGGGGGATGAGGACGAGCCCCAGCGTGACCGCCGTGGCGGCGATCGCGACCCAGCGGACGACGGCGCGCTCGGCGGTCACGGATCACTCCAGCGGCGCGAAGTCGAGCGGGAGGTTGCCGGCCCCCTCGAGGATGCGCCGGGCCTCGGCGCCCGCCAGGAACCTGACGAAGGCGCGCACGTGGGGAGGCGCCGGCGCGCGGATCACGAGGTAGAGCCGCTTCTCCAGCGGGTAGGCGCCCGACCGCAGGTTCTGGAGGGTGGGCGCCACCCCGTTCCACCGGAGCGGGCGGACGTCCAGCTCCTCGGTGACGAGCTGGGAGAGCGTGGTGGTCCCGATGGAGCCGGGCGTGCGCAGGAGCATCGCGTTGCACTCCTGGTTCGTCGTCGCGACGAGCATCCCCGGCCGCTTCAGCGCGGCCTCGACGGCCTGGGCGATCTCGGGGGCGAGGCCGAGCAGGGCCTGCGTGTCCGCGTCGCCCCTCGGGCGGAGCACGACGCGGACGCGCTCCCCGTTCGGCCACCGGCCGAGGTCGCCGCGGTACATCCGCGCCACCTCCGCCGCCGTCACGCTCGTCGACTCGACGCGCGGACCGGCTGCGAAGACGAACGGCGTGCGCGCGTACGGGATCGCCACGAGCCCCATCCCGAACTCGTCCGGCCGCAGCGCGCGCGCGGAGATGCCCACGTCGAGGGCGCCCCGCGCGACCGCCTGGAAGGCGCCGCCGCTCCCGACGCTGGCGAGGACCTCGAGCTCGTGGCCGGGGCTCGCCTTCGCGAAGGCCGGGGCGAGCCTGCGGAGCGTGCCGAGCGCGCTCCCCGTGCCGCTGATCCGCAGCCGCTCCGCCGCGCCGCCCGCCGCCGGCAGCGCCACGGCGGCGCCGACAAGCAGGGAGAGGGCTGCGCGAGAGAGCGTCATCGATCCGATCCGTTCCTCCCATGACCCATGTGGGAGCCCGGCGGTCACGGGGATCGTGGCACGCTCCCCGGCGCGAGGAAAGGCGGACGTGGGCGCGCCTACCCCGCGAACAGCTGCTCCCGATGGAAGGCGAGGAAGCGGTCGTCGGGAACGAAGCGCGCCGGCGTGCGGAGCCGCTTCCCCTCGTACGGCTCGAAGTGGGCTCTCACGGCCTCGTTCGTGAAGTGCTCGCGCAGTCGTCTGCCCACGACGAGCCTGCGGTCCTCGTCGAAGGTCACGAGCGCCTTGTCGAACGCGGCGTCGTGCAGCCGAGAGAGGCAGAGGCCGTTCGCGGGGTTCGCGCGTTGCTCGGGGTGAGACGCCCACGGCAGGATGTGGCTCGCCACGAGGAGCTCCTGGACGTCGATCCCGGTGACGCAGCACCGCTGCCCGTAGGCGGCCCGCACCGCGCGGCGGAAGTAATCCTGGGCGAGCCGCACGGTCCGGGCGCCGACCGCCTCCGTGGGGCCGAGGTACGGCCCGATCTCCTCGACGCGGTCCTGCACGAGGTCGGGCGTCGCAGGCGGCCCCCTGCCCTCCATTCGCTCGGCCCAGAGTCGCTCGCTCTCGGCCGCCGTGCGCTCCCATGCCGTGCTGAACTCGGCCCAGACCGATCGGTCGAGCTCGCTGGCGCCCGCGAGGCCCCTCACGCCTCGCGCCCGCTCCTCCGGATCGAGCGAGGTGATGTTGTTCAGCTTCATGGCGACGCTGCTCGCCGTGCGGCCGAGCGTCCGCGCGAGGGCCGCCACCTCGGGATCTCGTTGGTCCTGCCGACCGAAGGGAATTCGCCAGTAGAGGTGCATCGCGAGGAGGAGCTCGTCGCGGGTCCAGCGCTTCCCCCTCGGCGCGCTGGGAGCGGTCCTTCGCGGTGCGATCACGAGACTCCTCCTCTGGCGGACGACGATGCGGGCCATCTCGCCGTGTCCGACCCCCAGGCTATCCGGACTCCGTGCCGAAGCGAGCAAGGAAGAAGACCGCGCCGTCCGCCCCGCGAAGGCGACGAGTCAGGGCTCGATACTTCATCGTGGCGCTGGAGACCTTCGAGGGCGAGGACACGGCCTGCTACGTCCTCGGCGCCGATCCGATGTGGATCGTGCTCTCCGTGCTCCCGGCGGCCGGGGCGGCGATCGTCGATGCCGGCTACCGGAGTCTGGAGGAGGCACGGAAGGCGTGGCCCGAGGCGACCCCTCCGCCGCCGGGGGCGAGCCGGTCGCGGAGATCTCCTGTCGGATGGAACAGGGTTCCGCCCGTCTTCGCCGAGCCATGGTTCCAGGAGATCTGGCGGGGCGTTCAACGGCCCGAGCGAACCGTCGGGCGGAGCGGGCGGCGCAACGCTGGCGCGTCGAAGGGCTCGGCGCCCGTGAACCCGCTCCCTCACCCTGGCCCTCTCCCTCGATGAGGGAGAGGGGAAGGTTTTCGGTTGGGGTGCCCGCGCCGCCGCGATTCCGGCGGCGGCTCGGGCCGTGGTAGCTTCCGCCCCTCTATGGCCAAGAAGAGCGCATCGAAGCCCGTCTCCCGCGCGGCGCTGGCCGGGGAAGCCGATCCCCGCCTCGTCGCGCTCTCGGTCTCCATCCAGGACGACTCGGCCCTCTACGCGGAGGACATCCGCGGGAGCCAGGCCCACGTCACCATGCTCGCGAAGCAGGGGATCGTCCCG